>DASPWN010000001.1:0-6825 GCA_035637835.1 Actinomycetota bacterium
GCGATGCGCCCGGCCTGCTCGGTGGCCGCCACGACCAGCTCGGGAACACCGTTGCCGAGACACGTGACCATCGCGCCGCCGGAGCACGCGTCGAGGATCCGCTCGCCGCCGGTCGTGGTGAGCCAGACTCCCTCGCCTCGCTCGACGTTCGGGTAGGCAAGGTCCAGAAAGCGCGGAAACACGCTGGTGTCGTCGGAGCCGATCGTCTCCTTCACGTCGCGGCCTTGGACGCCAGCCCGGCGACCCGGTCGAGGTAGCGCTCCAGCAGCCGCCACGACGTTCGCTTGCTCTCCCCGGCGCGTCGGTTCGTCTCCTCGAGCAGCGCATCCGGGTCGACGCCTTCGGCGTCGAGCTCGTGACGATACGCCCGAACCCACTCGCCCATGATCTCGGGCGTCACCTCCGGGTGGAACTGGAGGCCGAGGCTCCGGCCCGCGACGAAGGCCTGCGTGCCCAGGTCGGTTTCCGCGAGCACCCTCGCATCGGGGGGTGCGGTGATGACGTCGAAGTGCCACTGGAACCACGGTCCCTCCGGAACCAGGTCGGGGTCCCGGGTCCGAACCGGGAGCCAGCCGATCTCCGACTCGGAACCGCGGTACACCTCCCCGCCCAGCACCCGGGCGAGCAACTGGCCCCCGAAGCACAGCCCCAAGATCGGCACGTTCGCGTCGACCGCGCGCCGCATCAGCTCCGCCTCGGTCGTGACGAACCGGTGCGAGTCATCGTACGCGGCGAACTCGGAGCCGAGCGACACGATGAGGTCGTAGTCCTCGGGATCGGCCTTGGGCTCGTCGAGGTCGATGCGGAAGACGTCCATCTCGGCGCCGTGGCCCCCCAACCACTCGGTCACATGGCCCGGCGGCGTGGGCTCCTCGTGCTGGAGGATGAGGGCTCGAAGCGCGCCCCTCGCCGCCGGCTCGGTCATCGCTCGGCCCCCGTCGCGGCCGGGTGCGCGGACAGCTCACGCTCGACTCCCTCGGCGACGTGCCGCACGGTGTCGGTGAACCGAGAAACCATCTCGGCCAGCTCCTCGTCCGTCGTGGTGAAGGGCGGCGCGAACAACGTCTGGTCGCCGGCGTACCCGTCTCGGGTGGGTTGAGTGGACAGGACGATCAGGCCGCGCTCGAAGGCCGCCTCGTCGATCCTGGCCCCCACGCGCAGCTCCCGAGGAAGGAGCGAATCACCGTCGCCGGGGTCGACGAACGAAACGCCCAGCAGGTACCCGTGCCCTCGAACCTCGCGGACCATCGGGATGCCGTCCAGAGCCGCACCGAGCTCCTCGAGCAGCTTCGCCCCGCGGTCGCGGACCCGGTCGACCAGGCCCTCGGCGTGCATCGCGCCCAGCACGGCGAGTCCAACGGCGCATGCGAGCGGCGCGCCGTCCCACGTGTGCCCCAGCGTGAATCGCCTCGAGCCGCGGGCGATCGCGTCGTACACGTGCTCCTTGATCAGCAGGGCCCCGATGGCCACGTACCCGGCCCCCAAGCCCTTCGCGGTGGCGATGATGTCGGGCGCGCACTCGGTGCCGGCGCCGGCGAACCACCTCCCGGTTCGCCCCACGCCGGTGACCACCTCGTCGAACAGGACCAGGAAGCCGTGGCGCTCGCGCCGCTCGGCCAGGCCCTCCCAGAAGCGTCGGGGCGGCGTGTAGGCGGGCAGGGCCGCCGCGCTGATCGGCTCGCAGAAGAACGCCGAGACCGTCCCAGGGCCGGACTCCTTCAAGGCTTGGTCCAGAGCCTCCAGGGCAGCCTCGCCGCTGGGGTCGAAACGCCAGGTGCTCGGGGGGATGTGCAGGTGACGCGGCATGTAGGGGCCGAACGGTCCCTGGAGCCCCGGCCGGCCGGTCAGGGCCAGGGTCTCCATCGTCGGACCGTGGTAGGCCTGGGCCGGGGAGATCACCTGCCATCGATCGGGCTCGCCTCGCTCGACGTGGTAGCTCCGGGCGAGCTGGAGGGCCATCTCGTTCGCATCGGACCCGCTGGCCACAAAGCGCACGCGGGTGAATCCCTCCGGCGCGACCGCGACGAGCTCCCGGGCCAGCCGCTCCTGCGCGGGGTTGGTCAGCCGCTCGTTATGCACGTACGCCAGCCGTTTGGCCTGGGCCCGGGCTGCCTCGATGATGTCCGTGCGGCCGTGGCCCAGGGTCGCGGCCATCGACCCGCCGCTCATCGCGTCGAGGTACCGGCGCCCGTCGGCGTCCTCCACCCAGACGCCACGACCGCGCACGACGACCGGGTAGCGCCGATCGAGCTCCAGGGGGAGCACGCGGGTGCCTGCGCTGTCGACCATCGACCGGAGATTACCTCCCGGTCGGCGCCGGCATGAACCCGGCGCGAGTGGGTCAGCTGGAGGCTGGCTCTGCCGGGCCGGGCTTCCTCCAGCGGCTACGAAGGAGGAAAAAGGTCAAGACCCCGAGTGCGGCAGCCAAGGTGATCGCCCACAGGGCGATCCGAACGTCATAGTTGCATGCCCAAGTGAGCAGAGCGCGGTCCTGGCCTCGGAGGTCGCCCAGCAAGTCGCGGCAGCTTGCGTAGTCGAATACCCCGATCACGCCGACCGTCAGGCAGAACAGGCCAAGGCCGATCGCCATCGTGGCCACAGCGAGCCTGATGAATCTCATCCATCTGGCATCGACGGACCGGTTGCGAGGCTTGAAAGGACAGCCGAGAGTGCTTGACGGGCGGCGGAACGCTATCCTGCTGCCCCGTGGCCGGCGTGAACGACATCCTCGAGGGGTGGCAGAAGGACGGGATCGAGTGGGTCCGGTTCGAGCTGCCCGACATGCACGGCACCTCCCGGTCCAAGACGGTCCCCATCCGCCACGCGTTCGGCTACGCCCAGCGGGGCCTCAACATGTACGGCGGGGCGAGCGTCCTGGACAGCCGGTCGGACGTCGTGGGCGGCACGCTCTACAACGAGGAGCGTCGGTACGGGGACCAGCTGCTCTTCCCCGACCCGGACACCGCCACGGTCGTCCCGTGGGCCGACCGGACGGCCCGGTTCATCTGCGACGCCCGCTGGTATGACGGAACGCCGCTCGACGCCACGCCCCGGCAGGTCTACCGCAGGGCCCTGGAGCGGTGCCGGACCATGGGGTACGAGCCCGTCACGGGCTTCGAGTACGAGTTCTACCTGTTGAACCCGGAGACCCTGGAGCCGCTGTTCAGCGGGTACCACATCTTCAATACGATCCGGAACGCGTACGTCCCCACGGTCGGCCGCATCCTGGAGCAGATGCCCCAGATCGGAGTCGACATCATCACGTCGAACTGCGAGTACGCCGGGTCGCAGTGGGAGATCAACTTCGCGCCGGGGAAAGGGTTGGCGGGCCCCGATAACGCGTTCACGTTCAAGAACGGCGTGAAGGAGATCGCGCGGGGCGACGGCTACCTCGCCACGTTCATGAGCAAGCCGTTCGCGGACTCTGCGGGAAGCGGCTGCCACACCCACATCTCGCTGGTCGATTCGAAGACTGGGAAGAACGCGTTCGGAGACGCCGACGACCCCCAGGGCATGACCGACGTCTGCCGGTCGTTCATCGCCGGGCAACTCCGGTTCGCCAAGGCGGTCGACGCGCTCATCGCCCCCACCGTGAACTGCCATCGACGCCGCCGGAAGCACACGTTCAGCCCGACCAACATCTCCTGGGGACTGGAAGACCGTTCGGCACTTCTGCGGGTGAAGGGCGGGGCGCCCGAGTCGACGCACACCGAGAACCGAGGCCCCACCGCCCTGTCGAATCCCTACCTGGTCGGTGCGGCCTTGCTCTCGGCCGGGCTGGCGGGGATCGAACAGGGACTGATGCCTCCCCCGCCGTCGAGCGGTGCGCCGGCCGAGGAGGATCCGTCGCTTGAGCCGCTTCCCTCCTCGCTGCCCGAGGCGCTCGGGGAGCTGGCCGGAGAGCCGGCCACGAAGGAGTTCTTTGGGGAGGAGTTCCTGAAGGTCTACGCGGCCATCCGAGGCCACGAGCTCGCCCGGTTCGCCGACTCGGTGAGCGATTGGGAGCGCCAGGAGTACCTCGAGCTGTTTTGAGGAGGTCGTTCACGTGGACGGAGCGCGCCGGGACGAGCTGATCACGCGATACCGGGGGGGGCCGGCGGTCGTAGAGCACGTCGTGGCTGGTCTCGCGGACGAGGAGCTCGACCACGTGCCCGCCGACGGCGGGTGGTCGGCACGGGCGGTCATCCATCACCTGGCGGACAGCGAGATGATGTCCGCCGCCCGGCTCCGCCTGCTGCTCGCCGAGGACGCGCCCGTGATCCAGGGCTACGACGAGGAGGAGCTCGCTCGCCGTTTGCACTACGACACGAGGCCGCTCCGACCATCGCTGGCCGCCCTGCGGGCCACTCGGGAGAGCACCGCCGCGATCCTCGACGTACTGAGCGAGGAGGATTGGGGCCGGTCCGGGGCACACACGGAGGGCGGGAACTACTCGGTCGAGAGATGGCTGGAGATCTACGCCGAGCACGCCCACGATCACGCTGGACAGATCGAGCGAGCGGTGGCGGAGGCCCGGGGATCCTGACTCCGACAGCCCGCGAGGGCTAGGGCAGAGGGTAGATCCGGAGCGCGTTCCCCCGCGCGATGCCCTGGGCGATGCGCACCGCAGTGGCCGCGTCGCAGTGGTCGGCCTCGACCCACCCGTCGAGGACCTCGCGGAGAGCCCGCCGGAAGAGCATGGCCCCCAGGTGGTACTGCTCGGCCAGCCCGAAGGCATCCGAGGAGAACAGGAGCTTCGAGAACGGCGCGACCTCCATGGCCTCCGCAAGCAGGCGGGCCGAGCTGGGGCCGTGGTAGTGGAGGGCCGAGCCCACGTCGAAATACACGTTCCCGTACACCGATGACAGGTACGCGGCGTCGCGGTGGAACGGGTAGCAGTGGAGGAACACAACCTTCACCTCGAGCCGGTCGAGCTGCCGGATCAACCCGGTGAGGAGGGTGGGGTTCGACAGATGCAGGTCAAGGTCGGCGTCCCCCCACCCGCTGTGGAACTGGATGGGGAGACCACGCTCGCGGGCCAGCCGCGCGCCCGACCAGATGCCGAACCGAAGCATCACCGGATCCGCCAGCCGGGGATGGCCCGACGCCGCCGCTTCCAGGAACGTCCCGGCGGCCCGCACGACCTCGGCATCGGTCGGCTCCTCCGGCTCGAAAGAGAACCCGCCGCGGTAGGCCACGATGGTCTTCAGCCCAACGGCCTCTCTCGACGACTCCTCGAGCGTCTCCCGGTAGGCGTTCGGGTACGAACTCGCATCCACCCCGGAAGCGGCAACGGCTTCCGCCACGGCCTCCAGCCGGACGATCTCGTAGACCGGGACCCCGGCCAGATAACCCATGGCCTTCACGTCGTGGAGCTCCTCGGACCGGTACCCGGTGTCGAGCAGGAGCCCGCCCAGGCCCGCTTCCTTCAGCAACGAGCGGGCAACCTCATCGGCTCCCAGCTCGGCCCGACGGGCCACGTACTCGTCCGGCGAGGGGAACGGCTCGAGGCCCAGCACCGGCGCGCACCATCGGCGCACTGCTAGCCCAAGCGGGGAGTCGAACCGACTGGTCCCGCCGGGGGGCCGATCTGAACTCTCGGTGATCAGGTCCTCGAACCCGGCCACGTCGAGGTCGGCCTTCACCACCCCGTGACAGTGGTGGTCGATCAGCCGCAGACTCTCGACGTCCACCGCCGTCACCTCCGGGATCCCCCCCTCCTACGCTCCGCCGCCGAACCGGGCGAGCATAGCCTCGCCTCCGGAACGCGTGCGCGTGCCGGTCGCGTCCCGCGGCCCGCGGGTGCGATGATCGGCCCGGCGGGGGCCGAGCGAGGCACGGGGGTGCAGAGTTGCCTGAGGACCAGACCACCGGATCTTCGGAGGAGACGGCTTGGCGCGCCGCTCGGGCCAGGCAGCTAACGGAGTCGCTGTCGGCCCAGGGGATCCGCGCCGTGGCACTCAGCCAGGTCGACAACGCCGGTGTCACGCGGGTGAAGACCGTCCCCGTGTCGGTCCTCGAACGGGCCGTGAAGTACGGGGTGGGCATGTCCCCGGTATTCGAGGTCTTCATGGTCAATGACTCCATCACCTCGAGCGACGAGGTCGGCGGCCCGGTCGGGGACCTCCGGCTCATGCCCGATCCCTCGGCGGTGAAGGTGCTCGCCGCGCAGCCCGGATGGGCCTGGGCTCCGGTGGACAAGCGCACCCAGGAGGGCGAGGTCTATCCCGGGTGCCAGCGGACGTTCGCCAAGCGTATGGCGCGGCGCGCGGCCGGCGCCGGCATCGAGGTGCGGATGACGTTCGAGCTGGAATGGTTTCAGGCCGCCGCGGGCTCGGAGATCCAGAGTCCCATCCACACGGGTCCCGCGTATGGGCTCCCGGTCCTGGCGACGATCTCCGAGTACGCCCGAGACCTCATCGCCGCGCTCGAGGATGAGGGCGTTGCGGTGGACCAGTTCCATCCCGAGTACGCCATGGGGCAATTGGAGATCTCCGTGGCGCCGACCGATCCGGTCGGGGCAGCCGACACGACTGTGCTGGTCCGACAGACGATCCGGGCGATGGCGGCGAGGCAGGGGATGCGAGCGTCGTTCTCCCCCGTGGTCATCGCGGGTCATGTGGGGAACGGCGGCCACGTTCACTTCAGCTTGTGGCGGGACGGAAAGAACGTGTTCGACGGGGGTACGGGGCCGTACGGGATGACCCAGACGGGCGAGGCATTCGTGGCGGGTGTGCTGGCCGAGCTTCCCGCCTTGGTCGCCGTGGGCTCCCCGAGCGTGCCGAGCTACCTTCGGCTGATCCCGTCGCACTGGGCCGGGGCGTTCGCGTGCTGGGGACGGGAGAA
>DASPWN010000002.1:0-21564 GCA_035637835.1 Actinomycetota bacterium
GACGCTCTTCGAGAACGCCACGTACCGGGCGATCATGCTGCGGACGATCGGCATGGCGGCCCTCGTGACGGTGACGGACGCCATCCTCGCCCTGCCGTTCGCGTACTACATGGCTCGGATGGCGTCCCGTCGGACGCAGACTGCGCTGTTCGTGGCGGTGCTGGTTCCCCTATGGGCCAGCTACATCGCCCGTGTGTACGCGTGGTTGCTGATCTTCACCCACGACGGCGTGCTGAACTGGAGCCTGGACAAGATCGGGCTGGGGCCGGTGACCTTGGCCTACACGAACACGGCGATGTGGATCGTGTTCTCGTACCTGTGGTTGCCGTTCATGATCCTGCCCGTCTACACGGCCCTGGAGCGGATCCCCGACTCGTACCTGGAAGCCTCGGCAGACCTCGGGGCCCGCGGAGGGCGAACGGTCGCCAAGGTGATCCTGCCGCTGGCGCTCCCCGGCGTGGTCGCCGGTTCGATCTTCACGTTCTCGCTGACGCTCGGCGACTTCATCACGCCGTTCCTGGTAGGGGGGACGGGCTCGAGCTTCATCGGGAACGTCGTGTACGAGAACGTGGGGGTGGCGGGCAACATCCCCTTCGCCGCCGCGTTCGCCATCGTTCCGGTCGTGATCATGGGTGTGTACCTGCTCGGGGCGAAGCGCCTCGGCGCGTTCGAGGCGATGTGACGGTGGACACCGCGTGGACCCGGCTGGCCCTTCGGATCTGGGTGGCCCTGATCCTGGCGTTCCTGTTCGTCCCCATCCTCATCATCATGCTGTACGCGTTCAACACCTCGACCATCCAGAGCTGGCCGCTCCCAGGGTTCACCTTCAAGTGGTTCCCGGAGACGTGGAACGATCCGGAGGTCCGCGACGCCCTCCTGCTCTCGATCAAGGCCGGACTGATCGCCACGGCCATCGCGCTCGTGCTCGGCTCGGCGGCGTCCTTCGCCGTGCACCGGTTCCGGTTCTTCGGCCGGGAGGTCGTTTCGTTCGTGGTGGTCCTGCCGCTCGCGCTCCCGGGGATCATCACCGGCATGGCCCTGAACTCGTTCTTTCACTTCAACGGGATCAACCTGTCGCTGTTGACCATCGTCGTCGGCCATGCGACGTTCTGCATCGTCATCGTCTACAACAACGTGATCGCCCGCCTGCGGCGCACGTCGCCATCGCTCATCGAGGCCTCCATGGATCTCGGCGCCCACGGGTGGACCACGTTCCGCACGGTGACGTTCCCGCTGCTGTCGACGGCGCTCGTCGCCGGGGCGCTCCTGGCCTTCGCCTTGTCGTTCGACGAGGTCATCGTAACCACGTTCACCTCGGGCGCCCAGAACACACTGCCCCTGTGGATCTTCGGCGCCATCCGCCTGGGCCAGCGGCTACCCGAGGTCAACGTGGTGGTGTTCTTCGTCGTCCTGTTCACCGTGGTTCCGGTGACGATCGCGGCACGGCTCACCGGTGGGGGCGGCATCACCCGGGCGTCGGCCGCGGGGCAGGAGGCGCAGGAGGACGAATAGGCCTTACAGGTACGCGCCCGGCCCGCCCTGCGGCTGGGGCGGACCCGGAGGCGCTCCGCCAGGGAGGCCGCGGCGGCGGAGCTCCTCGAACTGTGCTCGGGCCGCAGCCTGTTGAGCGAACAATGCGGCCTGGATCCCGTGGAACAGGCCCTCCAGCCATCCGACCAGCTGCGCCTGGGCCACGCGGATCTCCGATTCGGTGGGGACCGCCTCCATCGGAGGGACCAGCTCGGCCAGTTCCTGCTGGAGATCGGGCGACAGGACCTCGCGAAGCTCGTCGAAGGAACGGAGGTAGATCTCGCGCAGACGCGCCCGCCCCGGCTCGTCGATCGTGGCCTGCCGCGTCTCCTCCAGGAGCTCCCGGACCATGCTCGCGATCCGAAGGAGCTTGGCCGGCTCGGTGATGGCCTCCTGCGGTCCGGGGGGTCCCTTCGGCGCCTGCGGCTGGGCGAGGGCGTCCCCCTCCGAAGCCCGGCCGGTCGTCTGGTCCGTCTCCATCGGTCCCCCCACCCTAGCAACCGGGGAGCCGAAGGTGGTAGCTCAGCGGCCGAGGGCGGCGAGCGTTCGGAAGATGAGGGCCTCAGCGAGGGCCGCCCGCTCCAGCTCGCCCAGGTCCACGCTCTCGTTCACCGAATGGAGCGAGGAGAGCTCGTCGGAGGCTCCGAACAGGAGCACGGCGATCCCAGGGAACGTGCGCGACAGCAGGGGCACGAGCGGGATCGATCCGCCGCTCCCCATGTCGACGGTCTCCCGGCCCCACGCCTCGCCCATGGCCTCACGAGCGGCCCCGAAGATCTCTCCGCCGGCCTGGACGGCGAAGGGCTCGCCCTCGCCGCCCCGTTCGATCTCCAGGTGTACCCCCCACGGGGCGTTGGCCTCCAGATGCGAGGTCAGGGCGTCCAGGGCCTTCTGCGCGTCCTGTCCCGGGGGAATGCGCAGGCTGACCTTGGCCCGGGCCACCGGCACGAGCTGGTTCGAGGCCTCTCGGACGCGGGGGGCGTCGATCCCCAGGACCGAGACGGCCGGCCGGGTCCACAGGCGCTCCGCCACCGAGCCCTCGCCGATCGAGGCCACACCCGGAAGGACGCCAGCCTCGTCGCGGAACTCGTCCTCGGGATACTCGACACCCTCCCAGGGTCCCGACGCGAGGCCGGGGATGGCCACGTTGCCCCGATCGTCGTGGAGCGTGGCGAGCAGGCGGGACAGCGCCGTGAGCGCATCGGGGATGGGGCCGCCGTACGCGCCACTGTGGAGGGCCTTGCGAAGGACCCGGACCTCGACGCGGCAGTCGACCACCCCGCGCAGCGTGGTCGTGATGGTGGGGATGCCCCGGCGCCAGTTCCCGGAGTCGGCCACGACCGCGACGTCGGCGGCGAGGAGGTCACGGTGGCCTTCGATCAGGAACGGCAGATTCTCGGTGCCGGCCTCCTCCTCCCCCTCGACGAGCACCTTCACCGTGACCGGCGGCGCGCCGCCGAACGCCTGCAACGCGGCGGCGTGCAGCACGATCCCGCACTTGTCGTCGGAGGTGCCGCGACCGTACATCCGCCCGTCCCGGACCGACGGCTCGAACGGCGGCGTGTCCCACTCGTCCACCGGACCCTCGGGCTGGACGTCGTGATGCGCGTACAGCAGGACGGCGGGAGCGCCCGGAACGGCCGGCGACTCCCCGAAGACGGCTGGGTGCTCGCCGGTGGGGAGCTCGATGAGGCGGACGCCCGAGAGCCCCGCGGCCTCCAGGATCTCCGCGGCGGCCTCGGCCGAATCCCGAACCGGTTGGGGTTCGTAGCCGGGGAACGCGATCGACGGGATCCGAACCAGCCGTTCCAGGTCGGCCCGGACGCCGGGCATGAGCTCGGAAACGATTCCCCGAAGGTCGTCGTCCATACGGATGCGAACGATACCGCACGTCCTGCGGCCCGCATCCGGGTGCGGCCGCCTACGGGAACAGCCGCTCGATCACCCAGCTGCCGTCGGTCTGCCTCGTGTACCGGAACCGGTCGTGCAGGCGGTGTTCCCGTCCTTTCCAGAATTCGACGGCCTCTGGTGCCAGGCGATACCCGCCCCAGTTCGGGGGGAGCGGGACCTCAAGGCCCTGATATCGGGCGTCGATCTCCCGGTACCGGGCGTCGAGCTCCTCGCGCGAGCTCGCGACCGCGCTCTGGCGCGAGGCCCACGCGCCTACGCGCGCCTCGCGGGGCCGGGTCCGGAAGTAGGCCTCGGAGTCCTCCCTGCTGGTTCGCTCGACCGCCCCGCTCACGCACACCTGCCGGTCGAGCTCGCGCCAGTAGAACGTCATCCCCGCCTGAGGGTTGGCGTCCAGCTCGCGTCCCTTTCGGCTCTCGTAATTCGTGTAGAAGACGAACCCCCGCTCGCCGAGCCCCCTGAGCAACACGTGGCGGACGGACGGACGCCCACCGGCGTCGACGGTCGCCAGGGCCACGGCCTCGGGGAGCCGGATCCCCACGCTCCGCGCGTCCTCGAGCCACACGCGGAACTGCGTGATCGGATCGGGATCCAGGTCGCGCCTCGAGAGGGGATCGCGCGTTCCAGGTGCCTCCGTCACCGCTGCTCCCAGGCCGAGAGTAACCTGAAGCGTCCCTC
The DNA here is from genome assembly GCA_035637835.1 of Actinomycetota bacterium. Classification (GTDB taxonomy): domain Bacteria; phylum Actinomycetota; class UBA4738; order UBA4738; family HRBIN12; genus AC-69. The sequence goes on from DASPWN010000002.1 coordinate 4,117, forward strand.
GGATTCACGCGGCGCTCGTCGTATCCTGAGCGGCCCGTCCGAGCAGCGTAGTCTGCAGGACGCGGGCCCGCGGAGAGTTGGAGGATCGGTGCAGATCGATTGGTCCATCGCGCTCGCCTCCGTGATCGTCGGGTTCACCGTCGGGCTCACCGGCATGGGCGGAGGCGCGCTCATGACCCCCATCTTGCTGATCTTCTTCGGCGTCAACCCCACGGCGGCTGTCTCCTCCGATCTCGTCGCGGCCATGGTCATGAAGCCCGTGGGCGGAGGCGTCCACATTCGCCGAAAGACCGTTCGGTGGGAGCTCGTCAGGTGGCTCTGCCTTGGCTCGATCCCGGCGGCGTTCGCCGGCGTCCTCCTGCTTCATGCCAGCGGCGATAGCGCGGTGGTCGAGAACACGACGAAGGTCCTCCTCGGCGTGACGCTCATCTTGGCTGCGGTCGCCATGGTCTTCAAGGCGTCGCTGCAGGCCCGCCGCAGCGCACAGGCCCGTGCCGGTCGGCGCGTCACGCTGCAACCCGGTGGTTCGATCCGGGTCAAGGTCCCGATCACGCTGCTGATCGGCGCCCTTGGCGGGCTGCTCGTGGGTCTCACGTCGGTCGGCTCGGGCTCCATCATCATCGTGTGCCTGATGCTCACCTACCCGACACTCCGAGGGTCGCAGCTTGTCGGCACCGATCTCGTGCAAGCCGTCCCTCTCGTCACGTCGGCGGCGCTTGCGCATATCCTCGTCGGGGATTTCGAGCTCGGCCTCACGACATCCATCTTGATCGGCGCGCTCCCGGCCGTGTACGTTGGCGCTCGGCTGTCCTCGAAGGCCCCGGAGGGCCTCATTCGCCCGGCCATCGTGTTCGTGCTCCTGGCCTCGGCCCTCAAGCTCCTGGAGGTCGCCACAGCCGTCCTCGGCATCGTCTTGGTCGCGGTTGCCCTTGTCGGGCTCCCGGTTTGGGGAGCGGTCGATGCCGCGGCCCACCCGCAGAGCATGTGGGACCGTGCTGGCCTCAGTCGTCGAGGTTGGATCGGATGGCAGGCGTTTGGCGCGCCGATCGGGATCGGCTTCGTCGTCGCAGCAGCCTACTTCGCGAAGACACGTCGGCAGCTCCGCACCGCGACGCTGTCGCGTGAGGAGGAGGCTGCCGTCCTGCCTCGATCCGACGGTGCAGGCATTCGTTAGGCGAGCGTGGCATGTTTGAGCGCATCCTCGTGGCGGTCGACGGATCACCACAGAGCGAAAAGACGATCCTTATCGCGGTCGATCTGGCTCGGCGTTACGGCTCAGCCGTAACCGTCGTCCACGTTCGCGAGTACGAGCGGTATGAAGGATCCGACGTCGACCTCGGCCCGCCCGTCCCTGCCGAGGACCTCGTGAACGGTGTTCTGGCGAGGTTCCGTGAGGGGGGCGTCGATGCCCAAGGAGAGATCCGCCGGGTGAGCTCCGGGAACACGCATCAGCAGATCATCGATGTGGCGGCTGGATCCCACTCGGATCTGATCATCATGGGTTCGCGCGGCATGACCGAGTGGAAGAGCCTCTTGCTCGGCGGCGTGGCGACCAAGGTGGTGCATCACGCTACGTGCCCGGTCCTCCTGGTGCGCTAGAGGGGCGACGGTCCCGATCGTGATGCTTGGATGGTGCCCTCGGCAGGACTCGAACCTGCGCACCCGGCTCCGGAGGCCGGCGCTCTATCCGCTGAGCTACGAGGGCGTGCGGTCCCGAGTCTAGCAACGCCCTCTCCGGGGAGTCCGAGGTGCTGGTCTGGGGAAGAGCCTTCGCTATCCTGCCCTCATGGAGGGGAAGGCCAAGCCGCGGATCTTGATCGTCGACGACGATGCGGTCATCATCCGGCTGCTCCAGATCAACTTCCGGGTGGAGGGGTTCGAGGTCGATTCGGCCGCCGGGTGGGAGGAAGCCTCCCGGCACGTTGCGGAGCGGGTCCCGGACCTGATCATCCTCGACGTCATGATGCCGGGGGTCGACGGCTTCGAGATCCTCCGCCGGTTGAAGGAGATGCCCGCCATCAAGGACGTCCCGTGCATCTTCCTGTCTGCTCGGGCACAGGACGAGGACCGGACCCGCGGCTACGCTCTCGGCGTGGAGGAGTACGTCACGAAGCCCTTCGACCCGTCGCACCTGGTCGAGATCGTCCGTGGAGCGCTTGCCCGCAGGACGGCGCAGGCCTAGGCGAGCCCTCGCCGCCGATGATCGAGGACCAGCTGGCGCGCATCGTCCGCCAGGCGTTGGAGGAGGCCCGGGACGAGCTCGGGCTCTCGGGCGCCCTCCCGGAGGTTGAGGTCGCCGCGTCCCGGCAGAAGGAGTTCGGCGACTTCTCGACGAACGTGGCCTTCGCACTGGCCGGGCAGGTCGGAAAGACCCGGCAAGAGGTGGCCGAAGCCATCCGGTCGCACCTGCCCGCGGACGAGCTGATCGAGCGGGTCGAGGTGGCGGGACAGGGCTTCGTCAACTTCTTCGTGCGGGCGGACTGGCTCCGCGACGTGCTCCGCGACGCCGTGGCCCGAGGACCCCGCTACGGATCGGCGGAACCGAACGGCCGATCCGTGCAAGTCGAGTTCGTGTCGGCGAACCCGACCGGCCCGCTGCACGTTGGACAGGCGCGCAACGCGGCGCTCGGCGACGCGCTCGCCCGACTGCTCGAGGCGGCCGGGTGGCGGGTCGAGCGCGAGTACTACTTCAACGACACCGGTGGCCAGATGGACCGGTTCGGTGCCTCGGTGGAGGCCCGTTACCTGCAGCTCCTGGGGCGCCCGGCGGAGGTGCCGGAGGACGGGTATCACGGCGACTACATCGTCGATCTCGCCAGGGACATCGTGAAGGAGCACGGCGACGCCTTCGCGGACGTTCCGCACGAGCAGCGGATGGCCAGCCTTCGCGACGAGGCGGCGCGGCGGGTCCTCGACGGCATCGGGGCCACCCTGGACCGATTCGGGGTCCGCTTCGATTCCTACATCTCCGAACGCGACCTTGCGGAGTCGGGGGAGATCGACGCGGCCGTCCGGCGGCTCCGCGAGGCGGGATATGTGTACGAGTCCGAGGGAGCCGTGTGGTTCCGATCGACGGCGTTCGGGGACGACAAGGACCGCCCGCTGATCCGGAGCAACGGGACGCACACATACTTCGCCGCGGACTGTGCCTACCTCATCGACAAGTTCGCCCGGGAGTTCGACCGCATGATCTATGTGTGGGGCGCCGACCACCACGGTGACGTCGTCCGAGTGAAGGGGGCCGCCGAGGCCATGGGGTTCGATGCGTCCGCCGTCGAGATGGTCATCTACCAGTTCGTGTCGTTCCTGCGGGGTGGCCAGCCGGTGAAAATGAGCAAGCGGGCGGGCACCTTCATCAGGCTGGACGAGCTCATCGACGAGGTGGGCACCGACGCCGCACGGTTCACGCTCCTCATGCACTCGAACGACTCGCCGATGAACTTCGACATCGAGGACGTGAAGCGGCGGAGCATGGACAACCCCGTGTACTACGTCCAGTACGGCCACGCACGGATCGCCAGCATCCTGCGGAACGCGAAGGAGCGGGGCGTGAGCATGAAGCCGATCGAGGAGGCCGACCTGTCGCTCCTGTCGACCGAAGCCGAGCTCGACCTGCTGCGGACGATCGCCGAGATGCCGGACCTGGTCCTGCGGGCGGCGGAACTCCGCGGCCCGCACCGTCTTGCGCATTACGCTCAGCAGCTGGCCGCCGGGGTCCACCGCTTCTACACCGACTGCCGGGTCATCACCGACGACGATCCCTTGACCCAGGCCCGCCTGTGGCTGTCGACCGGGGCCAAGCAGGCCATCGCGAACGTGCTCGCCCTCCTCGGCGTGTCGGCCCCCGAGTCGATGGAGCGGATCGATGCCTGAGCCGGAGGCCGCGGCCGGCGGCCCCTGGCCGGCGAACGCCCGGTTCGGCCCAGTTGGCCTTTCGGTCGGCGGCGTGCTCGCGGAGGACCTCGCCGCTCGGTACAGGACTCCGCTGCTCGTCGCCGACGAGGAGCACATCCGGAACCGGTGCCGCGCGTTCGCAAGGCTCTTCCCCCATCCGCTGTACGCGGTGAAGGCGTTCACGTCGCGGGCCATGATCCAGCTGGTGGCCGAGGAGGGGCTGAACCTGCTGGTCGCCACGGGCGGTGAGCTCCACGCCTGCCTGTCGGCGGGGATCCCCGGCGAGCGCATCGCCTTTCACGGCAACAACAAGTCCGACGACGAGCTCCGCCTGGCGGCGTCGAGCGGCGTGTGGCTGGTGAACGTGGACAACCCGGCGGAACTCGAGCGGCTCGATCCTATCGCCCGGGCGGCCGGCGTCGTGCAGAGCGTGCTCCTCCGGGTGATCCCCGGCGTGAGGGCTGGCGCCCACGAGGCCATCCGCACCGGCACGGCCGGCACGAAGTTCGGCATGCCGCTCACGATGGTCGGCGGTGCCGTCCGCCGGGCCATGGAGCTCTCCAACGTGCATCCGGCTGGGATCCACGCCCACATCGGTTCCCAGGTTCTCGAGCCGGAGCCGTATCTCGCCGCGGTCGACGTCGTGCTCGACTTGCTCGAGCGGTTGAAGCGGGACACGGGGTTCGAGGCCGACGTGGTCGACGTGGGCGGGGGGTTCGGCGTGTCATACACCGACGAGCGTCCCCTGGAGCTCGACCGGCTGGCGCCGGCCCTGCTGGCGCGGGTCCGGGACGGCGCGTCACGGCGGGGCCTGCGGATCCCGCACACCCTTGTGGAGCCGGGACGATCGGTGGTCGGAAGCGCGATGGTCACGCTCTACCGCGTGGGGGCGGTCAAGGAGACCCCGGAGGGCCGAAACCTGGTCGCGGTGGACGGAGGAATGGCCGACAACATCCGCCCCATGCTCTACGGCGCGCGGTACACGGTCGCGATGGCCGGGCCGCCCCGCGACGCGGGACCGGTGGAGATCGACGTCGTGGGCAGACACTGCGAGTCGGGGGACATGCTGGCCAGGGAGGTGAAGCTGTCGCAGGACGTCCGGCCGGGCGACCTGGTGGCCTTCGCCGGCACCGGCGCCTACACATACTCGATGGCCGGCAACTACAACCGGGTGGGACGGCCCGCGGTCGTCGCCGTGCGCGATGGCCGGAGCCGCGTGTGGCTCCGTCGCGAGGACGACGCCGACCTGGATCGCCTTGAGGCGAGCGCCCCGAGCTTTCGGAGCCCGCCCCTGCCCGCTAAGAGTTTCGAGGTCCGCCCGGCCCGCCCAGGGGACGCCCGGTCGTTCCTCGAGGCGTTCCGAAGCGTCGCGGCGGAACGGCGGTTCATCCAGACCGAGGAGGTCTCGCAGACCGCTCGCCACTATCGGAAGCGGTTCCGCCGCCCGGTAACGCGGGAAGGCGCCAACCTTGTGGCGGTGGCCGGTGGCGGCATCATCGGCTCCATCTCCATCCAGCGTGACGCGCACCCCGCCATCCGGCACACCGCATCGATCGGCATGTTCGTGACCTCGGCGTGGCGTGGTCGGGGGGTGGGCACCGCGCTCATGGACGGAGCCATGCGGTGGGCCAGGGACGCGGGGGTGGAGCGGGTTGACCTGAGCGTGTACCCGCACAACCAGGCGGCCATCGGGCTGTACCGCGCATTCGGCTTCGTGGAGGAGGGAAGGCTCATTCGCCACGCCAAGAAGTCCTACGGTTACGAGGACGAGATACTGATGGCGGTGTGGCTGGGACCGCGATCGACCACGGGAGATCGGGGAGGAGAGCCGGAGGGGTGAGCGATCGGACGCTCCGGGTCGGGCTGCTCGGCTGCGGCACCGTGGGGACCGCGGTGGCCCGGCTCCTCCACGACCACCGGGAGGACATCGCGCGGCGGGCGGGATGCCGCCTGGAGGTCTCGAAGGTCGCGGTGCGCGACCCGTCGAAGCGGCGCGACGTGCCCCTCCACCCGTCTGCGTTCACCGCGGATCCCATGGAGGTGATCGACGACCCGGACGTTGACATCGTGTGCGAGCTGATGGGTGGGTCCGAGCCTGCCGGCTCGATGATCCTGGCAGCGTTCGACCGCGACAAGCCGGTGGTGACGGCGAACAAGGAGCTGCTGTCCACACGAGGGCGCGAGCTCTTCGATGCTTCCGACGCCAAGGGCCTCGATCTGTACTTCGAGGCCGCGGTGGGCGGGGGGATCCCGTTGGTCCGGCCGTTGAAGGAGTCGCTGACCGGGGAGCGCCTCACTCGGATCATCGGCATCGTCAACGGGACGACCAACTACGTCCTCACCCGGATGTCGGAGGACGGGATGTCGTTCGCCGAGGCGCTCGGTGAAGCCCAGCGCCTGGGCTATGCGGAGGCCGACCCCACGGCCGACGTGGACGGGCTCGACGCCGCGGCCAAGTGCGCCATCCTGGCCTCGATCGCGTTCAACGCGCGGGTGGTGGCCGCCGACGTCTACCGGGAGGGGATCGCCACGGTCACGACCGAGGACATCGACTTCGCCCGGCGCCTCGGGTACGTGGTGAAGCTCCTGGCCATCGCGGAGCTGCACGAGGAACGGATCGCCGCACGGGTCCACCCCGCGATGATCCCGTCCGAGCATCCGCTCGCCGCCGTTCGCGAGGCCTTCAATGGGGTGTTCGTGGAGGGCCCGAACGTGGGGGAACTGATGTTCTATGGTCGCGGGGCGGGGGGCGAGCCCACCGCCACCGCCGTGGTGGGCGACCTGGTGACCGTGGCCCGGAACCTGCTCGCCGGGGCCCGCGGCGTGGGGTGCACGTGCTTCCTGGAACGCATCATCCGGCCCATGTCGGAGATGGAGGGCCAGTACTACATCCTGCTCCGGGTGGAGGACCGCCCCGGGGTCCTGGCCGAGATCGCCAGCGTGTTCGGCCGAAACGCCGTCTCCATCAAGAGCGTGTGGCAGGAGGGCACGGGTGCCGACGCGCAGCTCGTGTTCATCACGCACCGGGCCCGGGAGGGCTCCTTCCAGCAGGCGGTGACCGAGCTCCGCGGCGTTCGGGCCGTCGAGGAGGTTCGGAGCATCCTTCGCGTCGAGGCCGAAGAATGACCTCGGCCATAGCGCGCGGCGTGATCGAGCAGTACCGCGACCGTCTCCCCGTGTCGGAGGCCACCCCCGTGGTGACGCTCGGCGAGGGCGGGACCCCGCTCGTCCGCTCCGAGTCGCTGTCCGCCGAGACCGGGTGCGAGGTGTACCTGAAGTTCGAGGGAGCCAACCCCACGGGCTCGTTCAAGGACCGAGGCATGACCCTCGCCATCTCCAAGGCCCTGGAGGAGGGCTCGAAGGCGGTGGTATGCGCGTCCACAGGCAACACCAGCGCCTCGGCCGCGGCATATGCGGCCAAGGCGGGCCTGACGTGCGCGGTGCTCGTGCCGAAGGGCAAGATCGCTCTGGGCAAGATGGCCCAGACCCTGATCCACGGGGCGAGGGTTCTCGAGATCGACGGCAACTTCGACGAGTCGCTCAAGCTCGCGCAGGCCCTGGCGGGGCCGTACCCCGTCACGCTGGTGAACTCGGTGAACCCCTACCGCCTCCAAGGGCAGAAGACCTGCGCCTTCGAGATCTGCGATGTGCTCGGCCGGGCTCCCGACCTTCATTGCGTTCCCGTGGGCAACGCGGGCAACATCTCCAGCCACTGGATGGGGTACCGCGAATACCTGGCCGACGGGACGATCGCCGAGCCGCCGCAGCTGTTCGGCTTCCAGGCGCAGGGGGCTGCACCCATCGTCCTGGGGCACCCAATCGAGCACCCCTCGACGATCGCCTCCGCCATCCGCATCGGGAACCCGGCCTCGTGGGACAAGGCCGTGGCCGCGGCAGGCGAGTCCGAGGGCGCCATCCTGGCGGTCACCGATCGCGAGATCCTCGGCGCCTACAAACGGCTGTCACACGAGGGGCTGTTCGCCGAGCTCGCCTCGGCGGCCTCGGTGGCCGGCATGTTGCACCTGTTCGCCGACGAGCGGCTGCCGAAGGGCGCCACGGTCGTATGCGTGCTGACCGGCCACGGCCTCAAGGACCCGGAATGGGCCATCACCGGGGCCAGCCACCCTCCGACGGTTCCGGTCGACGCCGCCGCGGTGGCCGCCGAGCTCGGCCTGTAAACGGATGAGGCTGGTCGCCACCGTTCCGGCCACCTCGGCCAACCTGGGTGCAGGGTTCGACTCGCTCGCGCTGGCCCTGGACCTCTGCAACGAGGTGACCGTCGACACGGAGGCCAGGCCCGGCGTCGTGTGGGAGGGCGAGGGGGCCACGGAACTTCCAACCGACGGGAGCGACGCCGTCTCCCGAGCCATGCGGGAGGCGGCCGGCGCTCTTGGGCTGGAACTCCCAACGTTCGCCCTCTCGTCGGTCAACAGGATCCCCGTTGAGCGAGGCCTGGGGTCCTCGGCTGCGGCGGCCGTCGCCGGGATCGAGCTCGCGACCGCCTTGCTGGGCCGGGACCCGGAGCCCGAACGCACGCTGGCCATCGCATCGCGCCTGGAGGGCCACCCCGACAACGCGGCCGCGGCCGTCCACGGGGGCCTGACCATCGCGTTCGACGATCGGGCGGTCCGGGTGGACCCCTCCTCGGACCTTCGGCCGGCGGTCCTGATCCCCGAACGCGATCGGATGGCGACGACGGTCGCCCGCGATGCGCTCCCACGGCAGGTGGCCCTGCGTGACGCGTCCTTCAACGCTGGGCGAGCCGCACTGGCCGTCGTGGCCATCGCCTGGCATCCCGACCTGCTACGCGATGCCCTGCAGGACCGGCTGCACCAACGGGCTCGCCTGGCGCTCCTTCCTTCGGTCGAGCCGATCTTCCAGCGGCTGTGGGACGAGGGCTTCCCGGTCTGTGTCTCGGGGGCCGGCCCGTCACTGCTCGCCTTCGAGCAGGAGGGGCGAACCGTCCCCGACATCGGGTCCGGGTGGCGGATCCTTCGGGTGCCGCTTCACGCAACCGGCGTGGAGGTGCGGGAAGCGTCGTCCTCCCTCAGTCCGGGTCGCGATCGACCGATGTGATTGGGTGACCGATGTCGTTGAAACGGAAAGATGCGCCAACCTAGACTCCGACGGGGCTCGTATCCACGGTGAACGGCCCATCCACCGACCCACCGATGAACGCGGAGCCCGAGCGCGAGGCGGACGCCCAGTTCGCCGAGGACCGGCGGGAGACGATCGCCGTCCCCGTCCTCATCACCGACCTCGCCAGCAAGACCCTCGCGATCAAGGAAGGTGAGACCTTCCTGTACTCGGACCTCGAGGGGAACCTGGATCACGGGGGGGACTACGGACTGGGCTTGTACCACAAGGACACGCGGTTCCTCTCCCACTTCCGCATGGAGGTCTCGGGACGGAACCCCGTGCTCTTGTCCTCCTCGTCCGAGCGCGGATACATGTCATACGTGGATCTCACGAACCCCGACCTGTACGACGGAGACGTCGTCGCCGTGGGCCAGCAGACCCTGAACGTTCGGCGGATCCGGGCCATCAACGGGAAGCTCTTCGAACGGGTCCGGATCAAGAACTACAACCCCCATCCGATCGCCCTGGAGCTCGGTTTCTCCCTGGCGGCGGACTTCGCCGACATCTTCGAGGTCCGGGGCATGGCGCGGGAGAAGCACATCCCTCCCGACCGGCCTACCGCGGAGGGCAACCAGGTCCGGTTCACCTCCACCGGCCTGGACGGGGCCTACCGGACGACCGTCGTCGAGTTCGCACAGGAGCCGGACATCCTGGAGATGGAAGGTCTGACCGTGCGGGCGACGTTCCGGATGCACCTCGGCGCGTACCAGACCAAGCTGATCGGGCTCACCGTCGAGCCGCTCGTGGACGAGGAACACTCCCGGCAACGCGAATTCGACGTGGCCGTCCACGAGCTCCGCCGGTCCTATGAGGAGTGGGAGCGGGACTCCACGCAGATCCTCACGGACAACGAGTTGTTCAATCAGATGCTCAACCGCAGCCTGCGGGACCTTCGGGCCCTGTACACCCAGATCGACGGTGGCGGCATCCTGGCCGCGGGGATCCCCTGGTACGTCACGATCTTCGGGCGCGACGCGCTGATCTCCTCTCACCAGCTCCTCTCGGTGAACCCCGAGCCGGCCCGGCAGGCCCTCGAGCTCCTAGCCGCCCGGCAGGGGACCGTGGTCGACGACTGGCGCGACGAGCAGCCCGGCAAGATCCTCCATGAGGTCCGCCAGGGAGAGCTGGCCAACGCGGGCATCGTTCCCCACACGCCGTACTTCGGCTCGGTCGATGCGACGCCCTGGTTCCTGATCCTGTACGCGCAGCACTTCCGGTGGACCGGCGACCTGGACTTCGCCCAGAAGCTCTTGCCCGCGGCCGACGCCGCGTTGCGGTGGATCGACGAATACGGCGACATGGACGGCGACGGCTTCGTGGAGTACCTGTCCCGCTCACCACGGGGGATGCGGAACCAGGGGTGGAAGGACTCCCACGACTCGATCGTTCATGCCGATGGGCACCTGGCCGAGCCGCCCATCGCGCTGTCGGAGGTGCAGGGCTACGTGTACCTGGCCAAGGAGCGCATGGCCGACGTGTACCGAGCCATGGGCGACGACCGCCGGGCCGAGTTCCTCATGGGTGAAGCCCATGAGCTGAAGCGCCGGTACAACGAGGCCTTCTGGATGGACGACGAGAAGTACTTCGCTGCGGCCCTGGACGGCGACAAGCGGCAGGTGCGCACGGTGATGTCGAACCCGGGGCACGGCCTGTACTGCGGGATCGTGGACGAGGAGAAGGCCCTGGCGTTGGCCAAACGGCTGCTCGCGCCCGACATGTTCTCCGGATGGGGCATCCGCACCCTGAGCAAGGCCGCCGCCGCCTACAATCCGATGAGCTATCACAACGGCTCGGTGTGGCCGCACGACAATGCGCTCGTGGCGGCGGGCCTCAAGCGGTACGGGTTCATCCGCTCGACCAACCGGGTGGCCACCGCGTTGTTCGACGCGGCGGTGCACGCCGACTACCTCCGGCTGCCCGAGCTCTTTTGCGGGTTCACCCGACGAACGCCGAACCGACCGGTGAGCTACCCGGTCGCATGCTCGCCCCAGGCGTGGGCAGCGGGCTCACCGTTCCTCATGCTCCAGGCCATGCTGGGGATCTCCGCGCGGGCTCACGAGAATCTGCTCACCGTGAACAAGCCGCACCTGCCGACCTGGCTCAACACCGTCGAGGTCCGCAACCTGCTCGTCGGGGAGAGCCGCATCTCGCTCGTGTTCCGGCGCGAGGCGGAGATCACCTCGTTCTCGCTCCTGTCTCGGGAGGGCGACGTCCGGGTGGTGATGGAGGAATAGGAAGCCCTAGCGGACGCACCCGCCCGTCGAGACCGGGCGGGTGCGTCCCGCCGCCCGGCTCACGTCGGGGATGACGTCGGTCGAGGCGATGGCATACCCCACGGACGGGTCGGTGGTGGAGGCGGCGAACACGACACCCGCCACGGACCCATCGGGCAGCACGAACGGCCCGCCGGAGTCGCCCGGCTCCACCGTGGCCTGGAGTTCGTAGACATCGCGTTCGACCTCGCGGTTGCCGTAGATGTCGCGTCCCACGGCGTCGTCGATGGGCCGGCGAACCGCCGCTCGCGCGACGGTCAGGTCGCCCCCGCCCGGATAGCCAAGCGTGGCCCCACCGGTCCCCCGACCGACCTGGCTGGAGAGCAACGGAAGCGGTTGCCCCGCCGAGGTCTCGACATGGAGGATGGCGAGGTCCGCCCGGGGATCGAAGAGCACCGTCGTGGCGGGCTGCGAGGTCCCGTCCTGCCGCTGCACCTGCGGCCCGGCGACGCCGGCGACCACATGGGCGTTGGTCACGACGTAGTCGCCGGAGACCACGAAGCCGCTCCCCGACAGGAGCTCGCCACAGGCGGAGCCGACGATCCGAACGGTGCTCGGCGCCGCCGTCTGGGCGGCCTGGCGAGCCTGCGCGTCGCTCGGCATGTCGACCGGGCCCGCCGGAGCGGGCGGCAGCCCGGCGAAGACGTCGGGGAATCCGCGCTGGTTGAGGAACCGGCGCACCTCGGCAGGGAGCGAGGGCGGCCGAGGCAGCGCTGCGTCGAGGCCCCGGACGATGGCCGACCCCCGGATCTCGCTGTTGACCTGGGGGAACGGTCCGTTCACCAGGTTCAGGGCCAGGAACCACGTGACCAGCAGGAGCCCGACCACCGAGATCGCCGAGCCGCCTGCCTTGTCGGCCGTCCCGACGACGGGAAGCCCGTGGGCCCTGGCCCGGACCGATGTGCCGGCCACCCAGCCGAGCGCGTCGCCGATCCCTGCCATGCCGAGCAACACGGCGATGACGATCCCAGCCTGCACGGCGTCGCTCTGGGCCTGCGAGGCGACGGCGGGCGCCAGCAGCGCGCCGGCCAGCACCCCCAGGATCAGGCCGCCGTACGAGAACAGCTGGAGGAGCGCCCCGCGCCGAAAACCGGTGTAGGCCGAGAGCGCGACGAGGACCACGATCAGGAGGTCGAGGGCGTTCACGTTCGGGGAATGGTCCCACGCCGGCCACCGGGGCCAAACCGGGAGCCGAGCGCCGGCCCGCGCCGTCCGCGAAGCTACACTTGGGGCCGTGGTGATGATCGCCCACATCTCGGACCCGCATGTCGGGTCGCCATACTTCGTGCCGAACCTGATGAACCGGGTCATCGTGGAGATCAACGAGCTCAGCCCCGACGTCGTCATCTGCAGCGGCGACCTGACGAACGAGGGCTATCGCCAGGAGTACAAGAACTGGGTGGCCTATGCGGAGCGGCTCACGTCCCCCCTGTTCACGGTACCCGGCAACCATGACGCCCGGAACGTCGGCTACCTGCATTTCGAGGAGCTGATCGGTCCCCGTCACTGGTCCATCGATGTGGGAGGGGTTCGGGTGGTCGGAGCCGACTCGAGCGAGCCGGACCTGAACGAGGGCCAGATCGGCCGGGAGCGCTACCCGTGGATCAAGGAGCAGTTCTCCCAGCCCGCCGAGTTGAAGGTATTCGTCCTTCACCATCACCTCATTCCCGTCCCCGGCACCGGACGTGAGCGGAGCACGGTGATGGATGCGGGCGACCTCCTCGAGGAGCTCATCGCCTCTGGGGTGAACATCGTGCTGTCCGGGCACAAGCATGTGCCGTACGTGTGGCGGCTGGAGAACCTGTACATCGCGAACGCCGGGACGGTGGCGTCCCTGCGGTTGCGGGGGTACACGAAGCCCTGCTACAACGTGCTGGAGTTCGAGGGGGACGAGGTCAAGATCACCCGGAAGTTCCCTTTCGGCGGCGGAAGCGCCATCGCGCATTTCTCCCTCTCGTCCGGCGAGCAGTACTACCGGGAGTTCGAGCCGCCGGTTCAGCAGGCCACGGCACACACCGAGTAGGCCCGGGCGCCGGGCCTCGAACTTCGGAGGGATCGTCGTGAGGGTCCTCGTCCTCGTGGACGGCGAGCATTACCCCCCGGTGACCAGGTGGGGGATCGAGACCGCGCGGAGCAAGGGCTACGAGGTCGTGGCCGCGCTGTTCCTCGGTGGGACGGAGAAGGTGGACCCCACGGCGCTTCCCGACCTCGGCCTTCCGACGCTCCCCGCCGGAGCCGACATCACGGCGGCTTTGGCCGATGCCCTCGACGGTGTGCGGCCGGATGCGGTGCTCGACCTGTCGGACGAGCCCGTGGTGGGATATCGGGAGCGGATGGAGCTCGCCGCCGTTTCCCTGGTGCGCGGGATCCCGTACCTCGGTCCGGACTTCCGCCTGGACCCACCCATCTCCGGCCCGCCTCTCCGGTGTCCCACCGTCGCCGTGATCGGGACGGGGAAACGGACAGGCAAGACGGCGATCGGCGGCGAGGTCGCTCGGGTGGCTAAGGCGATGGGTCGCAACCCGGTCGTTGTGGCCATGGGCCGTGGTGGACCACCGGAACCCCAGGTTGCCCAGGCCGGGACGGTCACGCTGGACGGGCTGCTCGACTTGGTCCGACGAGGCGAGCACGCCGCGTCCGACTATCTTGAGGATGCCGTCACCTCTGGCGTCACGACGATCGGGGCCCGGCGCGCGGGTGGAGGTTTGGCCGGGGCCCCCTTCGCGTCGAACGTCCGAGAGGCGGCGGAGCTGGCCGTGGACCTGGGGGCGGGCCTGGTGGTACTGGAGGGGAGCGGCTCGGCCGTTCCTCCCGTCCCGTGGGACGCCGGGATCCTGGCCGTCCCGGCTTCGGCGCCGCCGGAGTACCTGGGCGGCTACCTGGGTCCCTTTCGACTGTTGCTATCGGACCTGGTGGTGCTTACAATGACAGGGAGCCCCATCACTGGGCCCGAGAACCTTCTCGCCCTGACATCCCACGTCCAGCGAATCCGCGGTGATGCCCGGGTCGTCGTGACGGACCTCCAACCGGTTCCGCTGGGCGACGTGCGAGGCAAGGAGGCGTTCTTCACCACCACCGCACCCCAGGCAGTCGCATCGAAGCAGGCGGCTTCCCTGGAGGCGGGCTTTGGATGCACGGTGGTGGGTTGGAGCGCCCGCCTTGCCGACCGGTCGGGGTTGATGGAGGACCTGGAGAAGGCAGAGGCGTACGAGGTGCTCCTCACGGAGCTGAAGGCGGCGGCCGTGGACGTGGCCTGCGAGCGGGCCATGTCACGAGGGGCCGCGGTGGTCTTCGTGGACAACCGACCCCTGGCGGTCGACGGCGGGACCGACCTCCCCAACCTGCTCGCGGAGACGATGGATCTCGCGGTGAAGCGACACGAGGCGCGATGACCAAGGACACCAAGAACCAGCACATCCTCATCTCCGACAAGGAGACGGGCCTTCCCTACTCCAAGGGATTGATGGCCTCCCAGGTGATGGTGACTGGACTGTCGCCGTGGCGGTCCTATCAGGTCGCGGAGGCCATCGAGGAACGCCTCCGCGAATGGGGAACGCCGTCGGTCACGACCGAGGAGCTCGACCGACTGGCCGTCTCGGTGATCGAGGATCTGGCCGGCGAGCGTTACGCGAAGAACTACAGCCGGTGGCGCGAGGTCGACGCCCTCGACATCCCGCTGATCGTACTGATCGGGGGGGCCACCGGTGTGGGGAAGTCCACAATCGCCACCCAGCTCGCGACGCGCCTGGGGATCGTCCGGGTGGTGGCCACCGATGCCGTGCGCGAGGTCATGCGGGGGGTGTTCTCCAGGGAGCTCATGCCGGCCCTCTACAAATCGTCGTTCGAGGCCGGTGACGCGCTTCGGGAGCCGCCGACCAAGGACGCCGTCGCTGTGGGGTTTCGGGAGCAGGTGTCGGCGGTGTCGATCGGTGTCGATGCCCTGCTCGAACGGGCAGCCGTGGAAGGCATGAGCATGATCATCGAGGGTGCCCACGTGGTGCCGGGGTTCGTCGACCTCGATTCGCGAGCCGGCCGGGTCATGGCCGTGCCGGTCATCGTGACGGTGGAGGACGAGGCCGTGCACCGCAACCACTTCCAGGCCCGGTCGGCGGACCATGCCGGGCGGCCTGCGACAAAGTACATGGATGGGTTCGACAAGATCCGCAAGGTCCAGCGCTATATCAAAAGCCAGGCGCTGTCCCACGGGGTGCCGGTCATCCCCAACTACAACTTCGACCAGGTTCTGGCAGCCGTCATCGACCTGGTGATGGAGAAGGTGACCGAGCGCGTTGGCGGATCCACACCGGGTGACGGGGAGCGCGTTCGCCCGGCCTTCGGAAAGGAAGGTGCACATGAGGCTGTTCCTTGATACAGCGAACCTCGAAGAGATCCGCGAGATCAACCGGTGGGGCGTGCTGTCCGGCATCACGACCAACCCCTCTCTCGTGAGCAAGGAGCACGAGGACCCGGAGGCCCTGTGGAAGGAGATCCTGGCCGAGGTGGACGGGGACGTGTCCCTGGAGACCACCGAGCCCGACGCCGATCCGATGTACAAGCAGGGGCTGCACCTGGCCCAGATGGGCCCAAACGCAGTGGTGAAGGTCCCCATGACCCCCGACGGCCTGGAGGCGGGGAAGCGGCTGGTCGCCGACGGCATCCGGATCAACGTGACCCTGGTGTTCTCGCCGGGCCAGGCCATCCTGGCCGCCGAGATCGGGGCCTACATCGTCTCGCCGTTCCTGGGACGGATCGACGACGCGGCCTCCGACGGGATGCATGCCCTGCGGCAGATCTGCGAGATCTATGACATCCAGGGCTACGATACGAACGTCCTCGCGGCGTCGCTCCGTCACCCGATGCATGTGGTGGAGTCGGCCATCGCCGGCGCGGACATCGCGACGATGCCGTACGACGTGTTCGTCAAGCTGGTGAAGCATCCGCTGACCGATGTGGGCTTGCAGAAGTTCGCCCAGGATTGGCAAGCCCTTCAGCGGAATCTGAAGGGAGGAGCCTAGTTGGCACCCGAAACGATGGAAAAGAGCGTCCTCGAGGGCAAGGTGGCGTCGGAGCTACACACGATCGCCGCCGGCCTGGGAATCGGGGGGCATCAGAAACTGAAGAAGGCGGAGCTGGTCGCCGCGATCCTGGCCGCGGGCCAGGATGGTCACGCCGGGCGAGACACGGACCCGTCCCCGCCGCGGCCGGCTGAGGGTCAGAGGGAGGCGCCGGCCTCCGCCGAGCAAGGGACCCAAGCCTCCGACAACGGCGAGTCCACGGCGGCCGCCACCCGCACGGAGCCGCGTGAGGTTCGCGAGCCGGACGGACGCCCGGGGGGCAGGCCGGGGCCGGAAGGACGACCCGGAGCGGAAGGCAGGCCGGGACAGGAGGGAAGGCCCGGACCCGACGGGGGCCGGCGACGGCTGTCTCGCGAGGAGCGGCGCCGGTTCCGGGAGGAACGCCGCCAGCGCGAGGTGGATGCCCGGGAGGAGGAGATCGCCACCGCTCCGACGGCCACAGGCCTGCTCGACGTCCTGCCGGAGGGCTACGGGTTCCTTCGAACAGCCGGGTACCTGCCGGGACCCGAGGACATCTACGTATCGCTGTCGCAGGTCCGCCGATTCATGCTCCGAAAGGGCGACGTGGTCACGGGCAAGGTCCGCCAGCCCAAGGACAGCGAGAAGTACTTCGCGCTGCTCCAGATCGAGAGCGTGAACGGGGTCGATCCCGAGACGGCCAAGCAGCGGCCGGTCTTCGAGAAGCTCACTCCACTCTTCCCTCACGAGCGATTCCGCCTGGAGAGCTCGCCGACCGACGTGACCGCGAGGATCATCGACATGGTCGCGCCGATCGGGAAGGGCCAGCGGGGGATGGTGGTCTCGCCACCCAAGGCAGGCAAGACCACCGTGCTGAAGAACATCGCGAACGGGATCCTGACCTCCAATCCGGAAACCCACGTGATCGTGCTGCTCGTGGACGAGCGGCCCGAGGAGGTCACCGACTGGCAGCGGACGGTCCAGGCTGCCGAGGTCGTCTACTCGACCTTCGACAAGCCGCCGGACCAGCACATCCAGGTGACCGAGCTCGTCTTGGAGCGGGCCAAGCGCCTGGCCGAGATGGGCAACGACGTGGCCATCATCCTGGA
>DASPWN010000003.1:0-6576 GCA_035637835.1 Actinomycetota bacterium
CGGCCGGTCGTCGCCTCGAGCTCCACGCGCCCCCCCGCTGACCCGCTCGTTCGCCGGTGATCCGGGCGCGAAGCGTGGCCCAAGCTGTGAAGACGTGACCTCCGCTAGGCGGCCTCCGGCTGTGCCAGGAACGCGTGCCAGGTATGGCCGAGGTGCGAAGGGTTCGTGGGCACGTCGCCCATCCGTTCCTCGGTGATCACGATCTCGTCGTATCGACCCGTATCGACCGTGAGCTCCAGCAGCACCAATCCGTCCTCCGGGACGAACGTGCCGTCCTCCACGCGGACGAACGTGCCCTTCGTTCCGAGCCAGAGCTGGTAGACGTGACCCAGTGAGGGCATCGGCACGTCCCTGCCGATGACGTACATGCGCTGCAAGCCCGGCCCCGAGACCTCCACGAGCCCGGCCGCGGTCTGCCCCTGGCTCTCCAAGCTCACCGGGCTGGTGCCCGGCTGCTGGAGGGCCTCCATCGCCGCCAGCAACCGACCTCGCTGCTGCTCGGTCCGGGACACCCGGCCCCCGAGCTGCACGGACAATCCGGCCAGGCCGACGATGGCTGCGACCCCCGCCGCCACGGCAACGAGCGAGGCGCGGTTGCGCCGCCGAACCGGGGTCTCCGCCACCCCACGGCGGATCCTGGGTAGCAGGAGGTCCGGAGCCGGTACCGGGGAAACGGCCAGGGCCAGGTCGCCTGCTACGGCCTGGAAGCCGGCCACCTGATCGCGGCACCGGGGACAGGACGGGACGTGCTCGGACAGGAGCCGGTCGGCCTCCACGGCGTCCTCGCCGGACAAGCCGAGCAGGACGTAGCCCGCCAGCAGCTCCTCGATCCGGTCATGGTCCTCGTTCATTCAGTCCTCTCGATACAGGGCTCGTCGGAGCTTCCGCATGGCGGCCAGGGTCCGGGTCTTGACGGTCCCGATCGGGATGCCGAGCTCCTCCGCGATCATGGCTTGCGTGTAGCCTCCGAAGTAGGCCAGCTCGACCACCGTCCGTTGATCGGGGGGCAGCGTACGCAGCGCCTCCCGGACCTCCTTGCGCCGGGTCGAGAGATAGGCGTCCTCGACGACTTCTTCAGCTACATCTTCGCCGGTGCCCCGCTCTAGGTTCGACGCGCGTTCGGCCCGCTTTCGGAGCCGTTCCTCCCGCCTGACCGTGTCCACCGCCCGGTGGTGGACGAGCGAGAGGAAGAAGCTCCGAAACGGTCCCCGGCCGGGGTCGTAGGCTTCGGGGGCTCGCCACAAGGCCAGGAATGCATCGTGGACGACCTCCTGGGCAAGCGAGTCCTGGCCGGTGACCCGGAGAGCCAGGCCATAGGCGGCCGGGGCGTAGCGCCGGTACAGCCCCTCGAACGCCTGGCGATCCCCCTCCGAGACACGTCGGTGGAGCTCGAGGTCGAGGCGATCGTCCGCTTGCATGCCCTTCGTTGTATCACCGGGCGATGGACGGCCCGAGGCCGCTAGGATGCCCGGCCGTGCGGGTAAGCGTCCTGATGTACTCGCGGCCCGGCTGTGGCCTGTGCGACGAGGCTCGGGAGATCATCCAGGCCGAACTGGCCCGGACCGGCTTCGACTTCGAGGAGGTCGACATCTCCGGCCTCGATGCCCTCGAGCTGGAATACGGCACCCGGATCCCCGTCGTGCTCGTCGACGGGCATGAAGTGTTCGAGGTACGGCTGGATCCGGCCGCCTTCGCCCGCGCCGTCCGGCGGTAGTTCCCTATCCCCGCTCCCGCTTGTGCCTTCGTGCACCGGTTTCACGATTGCGCTACCATCCTCTGCGTGACCGAGCGCCCCATCCCCGAGGCCTCCGTGGGGCGGCTTCCCATCTACCTCCGGGCCCTCGTCGATATCGCCGAGGGCGGGGCAAACACGGTGTCCTCCGAGACCCTGGCGGAGGCGGCGGGGGTGAACTCGGCGAAGGTGCGAAAGGACCTCTCTCACCTGGGCTCCTACGGCACCCGGGGGGTGGGGTACGACGTCGCCTACCTTATCCATCAGGTTCGCCGGGAGCTCGGCCTGACCCAGCACTGGCCCATCGTGATCGTGGGGGTAGGGAACCTGGGCCATGCCCTGGCCAACTATCGGGGGTTCGCCGAGCGAGGTTTTCGCATCGCCGGGTTGGTTGACGCCGACCGGGCAAAGGTCGGTGAGCAGGTGGGGAGCATCACCGTCCGACACCTCGACGATCTGGCGACGCTGGTGTGGGAGCACGGCATCGCGATCGGGGTCATCTGCACCCCCGCCGCGGAGGCCCAGGGCGTTGCGGATGCGCTGGTGGCGTCGGGGGTCCGGTCCATCCTGAACTTCGCCCCGGCCGTTCTGTCGGTCCCCGCGGGGGTGTCGGTCCGGAAGGTGGACCTGGCCATCGAGCTCCAGATCCTCGCGTTCTACGAGCAGCGGAAGGCGGCGCTTGCCGACGTGAAGCGACGTGGGCGGGCGGTGGCGGACCTGACCAAGGTCTGAGCCCGGCCGGCGTCCGTTCGCGGTTAGGCTTCCTCTCCGTTACTTGGCGATCGTGATCCAGAGCACGATGAAGATCCCGATCATCATCACGCCGAACAGGATGAACTGCACGACGCCTTGATCGAGGAGCGGCCTGGTCTCCTGTGCCAGCATCGTTTCCTCCTCCTAGGCGGGACCGTACCAGGGCGGCGCGGACCCGCCGGTCAGGATGTCCTTTCGTTCCCGCTCCGCCCGGTCCAGGAACGGCAGGTGGACGGCGAACCCGACGATCGAGCCGATCAGGAACATCCACGAGTAGATGGGGACGCTCCCGCTGTCGTGTCGCGAGTACACCGTGATGAGTGGCCCGCCCCCGTTGTAGAAGGCCTGCGCCGCTGCGAGCGAGACGCCTCCCGCCGCGGCGAACCGGACGTTCTGCACGGTGAAGTCCGTGGTCTGGAACGCGCCAGTCTCGAACTGGCCGAGCCCGGCCCTCTGGTTGGCCTGCTGCGCCAGGTAGGACTGGATGGCCCCCGTCACCGATTGCACCGAGGCCGACTGGCCTCCCGTCGGCGCCTTCCACGCGTCTCCGGTCGGGTAGTTGTTGAACTGTCGATAAGGGAGATCGGTCACGTTCTGGCCGGCCGACTCCACGAGCCACCCCGGCTCGCGGCCCCGGGGGCCGAGGTCCACCGGCGTCTTCGGGCCCTGGGAGAAGAACCCGAAGGTCCACACGGCCGAGAACAGGATCATCCAGCCGAAGAACGAGACCGACAGGACGAGGTAGCCCATCTTTCGGCCGAACACCGCGGACAGCATCAGCAGGACGCTGCCGATGAACAGGACGAAGCCCATCGCGACGCCGAGGCCCCCCTTCACCAGGTTCGCGCACTCCACGTGGAACCCGAGGCATGTCTGGGCCAGCATCATGGCAGCGCGTTGTTGGTTGGAGGTCCGGGCGGGGGACCGAATTCCTCCACGGCGGCCTTTGTGGCGTCCGGGTTGATGCACACGTTGTGGTTGAACGGGACCTGGGTCTTGTCCTGGATCGACACGACGTAGTTCACGATGTCGTTGATCTGCTGATCGTCGAGGGCGCCGGCGTACCGGATGCTCCAGGAGGGCATGAGGCCCCGGCCTTGCTGGATGGTGATGTAGATGTCGTTCAGGCTATAGATCAGCACGTGGCCGGTCCACGGCCCGCCGCAGACCGTGGTGAGGTTGGGTGTCGGGGTCGGTGTCTGGGTGGTCGTGTTCAGGATCACCGAGCCCCTGAGCTCCGGGCCATGACAGCGGACACACCCGATGCCAGTCTGGTTCTCCTCACTGAACAACTGCACGCCGCTCCTGCCCCGGGCGATCGACTCGGTGAGGAGCGCTTCCTCCTGGTCGAGGTTCGTGTGGGGCTCGAACAGCCAGGTGAGTGGGATCCAGATCACGAAGAACGCGACCAGCAGGACCCCCCATCCCTGCAGCTTGGTGAGGAGCGGCGTCTCGAGATCGGGATCGGAGGGCCCGGGTCGCATGGCGAAGGGGATCCTGGGCCGCTCCTCGGTCCTTCGGACCCTTCCCCGGGAGAGGATCGCGCCACCGGCCACGAGGAGGACGATGGCCCCCCCGACGGCGATGATCAGACCCTGAGCCTGGCTCAGCGCCAGCATCGCGCCCTCATCATCCCGGCGCGACGCAGAACGGGCCCTGAGGCGGCTCGTCGATCGTGTTCGTTCCCCGGGGAGGACCGAGGATGATCTGCGACGTATCCACCATGACGTCGCCGGAGGAGGTGACGGTCACCTTGAACCGGTCCAGTCCTCGGGGGGCCGGCCCCAGCTGATACTCGCCCACCCGGTTGTACTTCGAACCATGGCATGGGCACTCGAACCACTGGGACTGCTGGCAGAAGGGCACGCGGCACCCCAGGTGCACACAGCGCTGGTAGAGCGGCATGATCCCTTGCGCCTCGACGCCCTCGGCCGCGTAGTCGACGCTGCCAGACTTGTGGCCGCTCCAGGCCACGATGTAGAAGCGGCCGGCGCCGTAATAGAAAGGCTGGTTGTTCGAGGAGATGAACTCCTTGATGTCGGTGAGCTTGCCGGCCGTGATCACCGAGCCGAACCCGCCCTTCAGGTTGGGCCACAGGAATGCGAGCGTCGCCCCGCCGAACTCAGCGGCGAAGACGCCGAGGGACGACAAGAGCGACCGACGGAAGAACTCCCGTCGAGTCACCGGCTTCGGGCCCTTGGCCGGTGCTTCGGCCCGGGCCGCCGGTGCGCCCGGCGTTCCGACGTCCGCCCGGGCGGCGCGACGGGCGCGGACGAACGACAGGCCGAAGATGATGGCGAACAGGTCCACCACGAGGATCACCACGAGCGCCGCGATGGTCCCGGTGGAGAGGGCCAGAGGGATCACAGCTCGAAGAACACCCCCTGGGCCCAGGGCCACACCCAGTTGTACCCCGTGCCGCGGAAGAACGAGCCGATGATCGTGAGCGTCGCACCGAACATGAACAGCATGGTGAACAGGGTGATCGCGAGCTTGCGATCGCCCGGCTTCGTGCTCGGGTTGCGGTCGATGAACGGTGCGGCGGCAAGGCCGGTCAGGATGATGATGAACGGTATGGTGACCCCCGCCACCAGCGGGTGGAAGTAGCGCAGGAGCTCCTGAAGGCCCAGGAAGTACCAGGGCGCCTTCGACGGGTTCGGCGTGAGGTTGGGGTTCGCCAGCTCGCGGAGCGGCGCGTTGACGAACGTCGAGAAGATCACCAACCCGGCCGACACGACGAGGAGTGAGATGAACTCCTCGATCAACAGGTGCGGCCACACGTTGATGCGATCGCCCTGCTCTCGCTCGACCCGCTGGATGCCCTCGGGGGGGACCAGCGCCAGCAGCCGGTGCTTCTCCGGCGCGCCGCGTTTGGGCTCGGGCACGTTTCCTGTCGGCGGTGGGGCCTCGCGAACCGGCGTGGGCATCACCGCGGCCGCGACCGGAGCGAGGGCCGATGCGGGAGCGGCTGCGGCGACGGGGGCTGGAGCGGCTGCGGCGGCCGGTACTGCGGCGGCCGGTGCGGGAGCGGAGGCTGGAGGCGTTGTGGTCGCACCGTCGCCGTGAGCCGCTCGGTAGGCGCGGACGGCAGCGGCGCGGGCCCGGCCCTCGGCCACGCGCCGGTCCGTGCCCTTGGCCAGCCCCTCGGCCAGGACCCTCTCGTAGGTCTCCTCGTCGAGCTGCGCTTCCTCTCGTCGGGCCATGTCGTCTCCTAGAGCGGTCCGGAGATGCCGCCGTCCTTGCGGATCCTCCAGAAGTGCACCGACAGGAAGAGCACAAGCACGAACGGTAGGGCAAGCACGTGCAGCACGTACCACCGGAGCAGGGTCTGCGGTCCGACCACCACACCTCCGAGCAGCACGAAGTTGGCCTGCTTGGCCACGAACGGGGAGTAGCCGGCCAAGCTCGTGCCGACCGTGATGGCCCAGATCGCCAGCTGGTCCCACGGCAGCAGGTAGCCTGTGAACGAAAGCCCGAGCGTCAGGAACAGCAAGATCACGCCCACCACCCAGTTGAATTCGCGTGGCGGCTTGTAGGCGCCTGTGTAGAAGACCCGAGCCATGTGCAGGGTCACGCTGAACACCATGAGGTGGGCGCCCCATCGGTGGAGGTTGCGCACCAGGTCTCCGAAGAACACCGATGTCCGGATGCTCTGCATGTCGCCGTACGCCGTGGCCCCGCCGATGTCGGCCATGGGACGGTAAAAGAACATCAGGAAGATGCCGGTCACCGTGAGCAGGACGAACAGGAAGAAGGACAGGCCGCCCAGGCAGAACGTGTAGGTCAGCTTCAGCCCGTGCCGCTTCATCTTCACCGGATGGAGGTGGTACAGGACGTTGTTCATCGTGGCCAGGGCGCGGTCCCGGGACGTGTCCTTGTAGCCCCTGCGGAACATGGATCCGGGCCGGAACATCGACTTCCAAACCTCGGTCTCCCGAGCGCGGTCGAGAACCTCCCCGGGCGACGGCGGCTTGAGCTTCACCCCGGTCTTCCCCTTCCTTCCAGGCCTATCCGGGCTCCGCCTTCTGCGACAGGGGAACGGAGGCCATCGTGCGCCTGCCGCCCGTGTCTTCCGGCAGCCTCGCGTAGTA
>DASPWN010000004.1:0-3968 GCA_035637835.1 Actinomycetota bacterium
CACGTAGATCAGGAAGATGAGTGCGGACCACGGGTCGGAGAGCAGTGCCACGAGGAGCGGGACGGCAGCGCCGATGTACGTCCCAACCACGGGGATGAACTGCGACACCAGGCCCATCCACAGCGCCAACGGAAGGGCGAACGGCACTCCCAGGAGCGTCAGCGCGATGCCGGCGACGAAGGCCGAGATCGCGGCGAGCAGCAGCCGCGAATACAGGAACCCCCCGGTCTTGTCGATCGCGATCTCCCAGGCGTCCAGGATCTCGCGCTGACGCCGGGGCGGAAGGACCGAGCACACGGCGCGCCGCACCCGCGGGCCGTCGGCCACCAGATAGAAGGTGAACAGCCCGATCGTGAGGACCTGGAACAGCAGGCTGAGCATGAACGCGCCCACCGAGGCCAGGCTTGAGGCGATACGGCTCACGGCGATGTCCGCGTTCCGGAGGCGATCCAGGATCTCGCTGCCCGTGAGCTCGATATTGAACCATCGTTTAGTGTAGACGCTCGCCTCCTCCAGCCAACCAGGCACCCTCGTCACCAATTGCTGCACCTGGTTGATGACGAGCGGCACCATCGCGGCGACCGTGACGAGCAGGATGGCCGCCAGCCCGAACAGCACGACGCCCGTCGCGGCGCCCCTCGGCCATCCGCGCTTCTTCACCAGCCAGTTCACCGCGGGCTCCAGCGCGAAGGACAGGAACAGCGCGGTGATGAGCCAGAAGATGACGTCACGGAGCTTCCGTACGAGGAGAAGGGCGGCGTAGGCCGCGAAGGCGGTCAACACGAGGAGGAGGAGCAGCCGGGGGATCCACGGTGGCATCCGTTCTGATCTGGCCTCCGCGGGAGGCGGTCCTTCGCCTGGGGCCGGCGTCTGTTGGATCTCGGTGGTGGTTGCCACGGGCATCGGCTCCCGGAGGGGCTTCGTTCAGGGTATCGGCCGAAGGGCACCGGCGCACGCGACCGGCCGATACACTTCCGAGGGGCCGGGCTACGATGGGTCCATGCGACCCGAGACAGAGGGGAAGGCCGGGCGGCCAACGCCCACGCGCAACAAGCCGAGGCGTCCCCGAGACGAGCTTGGCCGGCCCCAACCGTGGGAAGCCGAGAACCTCCTGGACTTGGAGGACTTCGACAAGCTCCCGCTGGAGGAGAACCACCGCCTGGGCCGCGAGCACTTCAACGCCGGAAGGTTCTTCCCCGCCCACGAGGCCTGGGAGACGGCATGGAAACAGGCCCGGGACAGCGGCGATGCCGAGTTCTTCAAAGGCCTGTCGCAGCTCGGGGCGGGGTACGTCCACCTCTTGCGGGGGAATGCCCACGGCACGATGCAGCTCCTACGGCGGGCCGCCCGGCGCCTCGCCCGATATCCCAGGGGCCACTTCGGCGTGGAGACCGCCGAGGTGAGCCGCAAGGCGGAGGAAGTCGCAACAGCGGTCGAGCGAGGCGAGATCGAGCCTGGTGCAGACGCCGAGTTCACCGCTCCCAGGTTCTAGGCGCCGGTTGACTGGCGCTCC
Organism: Actinomycetota bacterium; assembly: GCA_035637835.1. Classification (GTDB taxonomy): domain Bacteria; phylum Actinomycetota; class UBA4738; order UBA4738; family HRBIN12; genus AC-69. The sequence goes on from DASPWN010000004.1 coordinate 1,514, forward strand.
CCGGTCTGCGCACCATTAGGTTGGATATGACGTCCTCCAGCTCGGACGGGCCCCCCCAGGAGATGGAGTGGAGGGGCCGGACCGGCCCGTTCACCATCCGGGTCAACCCAGGCGTGTTCGCTCCGAGCCACACGAGCCGCTCGATCGCCGAGGCCCTCGAGATCGCTCCGGGCGAGACCGTGATCGACGTCGGTTGCGGCAGCGGGGTGCTGTCCTTCGTGGCCGCCCGGCTCGGCGCGGGGAGAGTGATCGGATGCGACCTCTCCGAGCCCGCGATCGAGGTGGCCGACGACAATGCCGAACGCCTGGGCCTGAAGGACCGAGTGGAGTTCCGCGTCGGGGACCTCCTCGAGCCGGTCCGGGGCCAGCAGGCCGACGTCATCATCGGCGACGTCTCGGGGATCCCCGACGAGATCGCACGGGTCTCCGGGTGGTTCCCGGACGGGCGCGCCGGCGGACCCACGGGGGCCGAGCTTCCGGCGGCGATGCTCGAGAGCATCCGGGACACCGAGTGCCTCGCCCCCGGGGGCCGGCTGTATCTCCCGACGGGAACCATCCAGGCGGAGAACCGGATCCTCGAAGTGGCCCGGCGGATCTTCGGTGCCGCCAATCTCCAGGCCATCGTGTCGCGCGAGCTTCCGCTCCCGGAGGTGGTGGCCAAGTCGAAGGCTGTGGCCCGGATGATGAAGGAAGGGATCCTCGACCTTCATGCCCGGGGCAGCAGGTTGTTGTGGCGGTTGCGGGTGTGGCGGTGCGTGCTTCCCTCCGGCGGCGCCGCCGAGATCATCTCCAACTAGTTCCCGCCCTCGTCGCCGGCAGGCCCATCCCCGTCGCCCGCATCCACGTCGACGACCGCCTTCACCCAGTACCCGGCCTCGCGCAGGCGAGCCCCGCCGCCCCGGTCGATCGCCAGGACGACGATCCCGATCTGGCACCCCGCGGCCTCCAAGGCCCTGGCCGCCCGGAGCACCTGCGTGCCGGTCGTGGAGACGTCCTCGATCAGGCCAACCTGCGCACCCGGCGGGGCGTGCCCCTCCACCTGGGACATCGTCCCGTAGGGCTTCGCCTCCTTGCGCACCACGGCGAGCGGCAGGTGGATCTGGAGCGCCACGGCCGCGACGAGGAGCGTGGCGGCTCCCTCGGGCGCGGCCAGGTGGGTGATGCCCTCCGGGAGCAGCGCGGCCACCGCGCGCGACAGCTCCTTCAGGAGCGGTGGATCGGTGAGGAACCGGAACTTGTCGAAGTAGACCGGCGAGCGCTTGCCGGAGGACAAGACGAAGTCGCCATGGAGCTCGGACGCCGCGAGGAGGCGCTCCGCGAGGTCGTCGGACATCGCGGGTAGCATAGGCGTCCGATGGGCCTGTACCGGGCGGTGGCCCGCCCCCTGTTCTACTCGCTGCCACCGGAGACCGCCCATCGATTGGCGCAGTCCATCCTTTCGCTCCCTCTGCCGTGGGAGCGGATCGGCGGAACGCCGAAGGATCCTGCGCTCCGCGCCTCGCTCGCCGGGATCGAGCTGTCGAACCCGGTCGGCTTGGCAGCGGGCTTCGACAAGTCCTGCCGACACCTGGATGCCCTCGGGCGTCTGGGGTTCGGATACGTGATCGGCGGGACGATCACCCGCGATCCGCGTTCGGGGAACGCAAAGCCCCGGATCGCCCGGTATCCGGGACGGGGGTCGATGACGAACGCCATGGGCCTGCCCAATCCCGGGGCCGAGGCCGCCGCTCGCACCCTGTCCCGATCCCCCCGGTCCGGGCCGCGATTGGCGAGCATCGCCGACCAGGGCCCGGGCGAGGTCATCGCCACCCATGCCCTGCTCGAGCCCCACGTCGACGGGGTGGAGCTCAACGCGAGCTGTCCCAACGTCTCCTGGGGCCGGGACCGCGACAACGAGGCCCACGTGGCCCTGCTCATGCGGGAGCTCGGCGCGCGGCGAACGAGCCCGCTGTTCGTGAAGCTCCCGCCCTTCCGGAGCGACGTCGAACGCGAGGCGGTGCTGGCGCTCGCGCGCATCGCGCAGGACGGCGGCGCCGACGGCCTCACCTGTTCCAACACGCGGCCGGTCTCCGACCGGCGCCTGTCGGTGGGGGCCGGCGGGCTCTCCGGGCGCGAGCTGTTCCCCGACACGGTACGGATCGTGGGGGACGTCCGGGTGGCGACTGGGGGGGCGCTCCCCATCAACGCGTGTGGCGGCGTGTTCTCCGCCGCGGACGCGCTGGCCTGCCTCGACGCCGGCGCCGCCACCGTCCAGGTGTATACGGGGTTGATCGACCGAGGCCCCCGCGTGGTTCGCGACATCGTGCGAGGGCTGTCCGAGGCCCGGAGCGGCCGGTCCCTTGCCCCCTCGTCTCCCGCAGGTCAAGATGGCACGCGTCCCGGCGGGTTTCGGAGGGAGTTTGGCGCAACCGCAGCTGCAGGTGAACGACGTCCAGGCCCCACCTGAGGCTCGGGC
>DASPWN010000005.1:0-1853 GCA_035637835.1 Actinomycetota bacterium
AGCTCGATGACCAGGACCGGGGGCGCCCGGCGGCGCGACCTGCTGATCGAGGAGGCCATCCGCCACTTCGGCCGCGACGGGTACAGCGGTGCCAGCCTGGATGCAATCGCTTCGGCGGCAGGGATCCGCAAGCAGACGTTGCTGTACTACTTCCCCACCAAGGAGGCCCTCCTGGAGGCGAGCCTGGCGGCGGCGGGGCAGCGGCTGGCCGAGGCGCTCACCGAGGCGCTGACCGGCAAGCAGACGTACTGGGAACGGGCGGAGGGGGTGATCCACGCCGTGTTCCACCTGGCCGAGGAGTGGCCGGAGTTCCCGATGTTCGTCCGGGAGGCCGGCCGGCTCGGGCCCGTGGCCTTCGAGAGGTTCGCCGCGGTGCTGGATCCGCTCCGCATCCGGGCCATCACATTCCTCGAGACCGGGATGAAGGAAGGTCAGATCCGCCGACAGGACCCGGCGCTGCTCCTGTTCACCCTGTACACGGCAGTGGTGGGATCGCTCACCGAAGCCAGCGTGCTCAGTGCCGTCGTGGGGATGGACAAGGGGCGGGCGTCGCTCCACCGGCGGGAACGGGAAGTGATCGCGTTCGTCCGCGGAGCGCTGACGCCGGAGGACACGGCTCCGATGAGCAGAACCCGATGAAGGGGAATGCACCCATGTCCTCGACGGGGCTCGCGCGGGTGCTGATCCATCGGGCGCGCCGCGAGGCCAGGCCGTTTATCGGCCGGTGGCCGAGGGCTGCGCGTCGCTTCAGGACCGGCGAGTTCCCCACCCGGGCCACGGAGGTCTGTATCGAGGGCTTCCTTCGCAGCGGGAACACGTTCGCGGTGATCGCGTTCCAGCACGCGCAGCCGCGTCAAGTGAGCATCGCGCACCACGTCCACGCGGCCGGCGCCGTCATCGCCGCCGTGAGGATGGGCACGCCGACGATCGTGTTGATCCGTCCACCCGAGGAATCCGTCCTCTCCTATGTGACCCGCTGGCCCGAGCTCACCATCGGGCATGCGCTCCGGGGCTACATCCGCTTCTACGCCCCCCTGGTGGCGTACCGTGATCGGTTCGTCATCGGCCGGTTCGGCGAGGTCACGACCGATCTCGGCATGGTGATCCGAAGGGTGAACAAGCGGTTCGGGACCAGCTTCGCGCCTTTCGAGCCGACCGAGGAGAACCTGCGAGCAGTCAGGGACGAGCTCGACCGGTGGGACGCGAATACGTACCGGCAGGGCGGTCAGGTGGAGCTCGGGCGAGGCAGGCCAACGGAGGAGAAGGAGGCCGCCAAGGCGACCCTTCGAGCTCGCTACCGTGGACGCTCGCTCGCGCGGCTGCGATCGGGTGCCGAGGGGCTGTACCGAACGATGACGGCTGCGTCGGGCGACGCCGGGCCAGGGAGCGAGATGCCTGGGAGGCTGGACTAGGCCGTTCTTCGAAGCCGGTCGAGCCCTTCGAGCATGAGATCGAGCGCGAACTCGAACTCGAACTGGTCGTCGCAGCCTTGACCGACGACCGACGCGTCGTCATGGCTGATGGCCGCGGCCATCTCGGAGATGTACGGATACGCCTCGGCCATCTGCTGCGCCGCGATGGCCTGGATCTCGGGCGGGTCATCCGGCGTGTCGTCGAACAGCTCCTGCGAGAACCCCAGGGCCCGGCTCCCGATCGCATGCATCGCATGATGGGTCAGGTCGACCGAGAAGCCGCCCTTCCGGAGGATCCCGATCATCTCGTCCATATACCCGATCACCGTCGGCGTCGGAGCGGTCCGCGACTCGATGACCCGTGAGGCCCACGGGTGGCGGAGGAACGCCCGGCGGGCCGAGAGCACCCGCTCGGGGCTAGGGTATCGCCAGCAGGTGTAC
>DASPWN010000006.1:0-2318 GCA_035637835.1 Actinomycetota bacterium
CCGGTCGATGACCACGACACTGGGTCGACTGCTTGGGGGCAGGCTTGGCCAGCCGACTCGTGTGTTGAGGTAGATGAGGGCTTCGGGATAAGCACGAACATCGGTGACGACACCGGCGGGGTTCACAACCCGGCCGTCTGAACGCATGCGGCAGGTGACGAGGCCTTGACGCCGCTCACCGAAATTCCCCAGAGGTGCTCATCGAAATTCCCCACCTCCGAGCCGGCGTAGCCTACCGCGGCATCGTCGCGCTCACCCCCTCTCGGAGCTCCTGCAGGCGCTCCCGGTGCACCCGCATGCGGTACGAGTCGCCGTTGATGGCGAGGAGGGTGGCCCGGAACAGGAACCGGTCCAGGATGGCCGCCGCCATCATGGAGTCCGAGAAGATCTCCCCCCACGAGGCGATGCTCCGGTTGGTGGTCACGATCATGGCTCCCGCCTCCGCCCGCCGCGACACCACCTGGAAGATCGCGGAGGCTCCCTCCGCCGGCAGAGGGAGGTAGCCGAGCTCGTCGCAGATCAGGAGCTGGGGCCCGGCGAAGAACCGCATCGTGGTCGACCACCGGCCCTCGACGGCGGCCTTGTGGCACCGGGCCACCAGGTCGGCGGCGGTGGTGTAGTACACGCGGTAGCCCGCCTCCACCGCCCGGTACCCGAGGATCAACGCCAGCATGGTCTTGCCCACCCCGGGCGGCCCGACCATCAGCACGTTCGCCTTCTCCTCCACGAACCGCAGCGTGGCCAGTTCCTCCACCAGCGAGCGGTCCAGGCCCGGTTGCGCGTCGAAGTCGAAGTCCTCCAGGCGCTTGATGACGGGGAAGTGGGCGAAGCGCAGGCGCCCGGCGAGCTTGCGGCGCTCGGCCGAGGCGACCTCCACGCCGAGCAGGTCCTCGGCGAACGCCGTGTAGGACGGCTTGCCCCGCTGCGCGGCGTCGAGTTTGGCGGCCAGGACCTCGGCGGCGGCGGTGAGCTTCAGGGAGGCCAGGTGGGAACGGAGGCGCTGGTAGACGGCGTCATGCGTCACGACGCATCAGCTCCTCGTACTGGCGAAGGTCCACGACCATGGGCAGGGACTGCTGCTCGGGGTGGATGAGCTCCCCGGCCAGGGCCCTGGCCGCCTCCGACGGCGGGCGGTTGACCTTGCGACGGCAGGGGGGCTTGGTGGTGAAGGCGGCCAGGACGGCCTTCTCCAGGGCCGCCTTGTGCTCGGGCAGGCGCACCGCGGCCCCGGCGCCCTTGGGCCGGCGGCGATGCCGGGCCAGGACCTCCCCGGTCATCGAGCGGATCTCGAAGCCCGGGTCCCCCACTCGCCAGTGCACCATGACGGTGGCGTCGACGAACGCCGGCGGGACGGAGTACCGGTTGCCGTCGAAGGACACCAGCGCGCCCCAGCTGACCCCCCGGGACTCCGACACCTCCACCGGGTAGGGCGACCTCGGGACCGGACGCAGCGGCTCGGCCGCGGCGAGCGCCCCCACCGTCGCGTCGGCACGGGGACGGGCGTCGGCGATGCGGGCGCAGAACGCGTCGAGGGAGGCCTGGGCCTGCTCGGGCGTGGCCACCTCAGCGGTCCGCCACCACGACTGGGCCAGGTAGTCGTTCGACTTCTCCACCACGCCCTTGCGGTTGCCGCGCCGCGGCGGGCACATGTCCACCCCCACGGCGAGCGACCGGCAGAAGTCGGCGAAGGCCGCGTTCAGCCGGCGCGTCCCGGGGACGACCGCGCCCTCCATGGCGTCGATGCGGAACCGCTTGGTCAGCCCGCCCAGGTTCCAGATGACCTCCTGCATCGCGGCGAGCAGATGCCCGGTGTCCTTCGCCGGCTGGAACGACCCCCGGAACTTGCCCGAGTGGGCCAGGGTCCCCACCTGCACGTAGGCCGTCTCCCCCCACGGGGTCTCGGTCAGCTCCAGCCAGTCCCACTGGGTCTCGTGGCCCGGGTCGTGGGGGATGTCGATGGTGGCCCGGCCCTTCACCCCCGCGCAAGCCTCGCAGTGCGGGCGGAGGGACCGGGCGCGGACCTCCCGCGTCAGGGTCTGGTAGCTCGAGGCGAACCCCAGCGCCCGGACTTCCCGCAGCAGGACCGACAGCTGGAGGTGCGGGTCCTCCTTGAGGCGCTGCGTCGTGTACGGCACGAACCGGGCGAACGGATCGGTTGAGCGCGTCCTCCCCTCGGGCGCGTGCCCGGGGCGCAGGGACGTCCGGATGGTCTTGCGGTCGCGGCCGAGGTGCCGGGCGATGGCCGAGATGGACCACCCCTGTTCCTTCAGTGCCTTCGCTTCCACGTGCTCCTCCTGTGCCAACATCCCAGGGGCTCC
>DASPWN010000007.1:0-3181 GCA_035637835.1 Actinomycetota bacterium
GAGCGTCCTGCCGTGGAACGCGTGGTCGAACGTGACCACCGCCGACCTTCCGGTCGCCTTGCGGGCGATCTTCACCGCGTTCTCCACCGCCTCGGCCCCGGAGTTCGCGAACATCGTCCGCTTGTCGAACTCTCCGGGGGCCAAGGCGTTCAGCCGCTCGGCGAGCTCGATGTACGGCTCGTTCGCCGTGACGTGGAAGCAGGCGTGGGTGTCGAGCTCCAGCTGCTTCTGGGCCGCGGCCACCACCTCCGGCGGAGTGTGGCCAACGTTCAGGACCGAGATGCCCGTGGCGAAGTCGATCAGCCGGTTGCCGTCGACGTCTTCGATGATCGAGCCCGACGCGCGAGCGGTGACGATCGGATGGACGTTGAACACGGCCTGGGGGATGGCGGCCTTCCGGCGCTCGAACCACTCGCGGGACTTCGGACCGGGGATCTCGGTGACGACCTTTCGCTCCTGCGGGATGTCCATCGTTCGTCCTTCCGGCCGGGACTGTCGGTCAAGTGTGCCACGCCGGGCGGGCCGCCCGCGCGGCTGGCCCGCGCGCCACCTCGCGGTGGCCGGGTGGTCCTCGAACCGAGACTTTCGGCATACTTGGGGCAGAGCGCCGGCCCCGCCCGGGGTCGTCCACGGTTCGAGGAGGCACGTATGGCGACCGCGATGAAGGCCTGGAAGCTGTTCATCGGTGGCACGTGGGTGGATCCGGCCGCCGGGGAGACCGAGCAGGACATCGACCCAGCGACGACGGACCCGGTCGCCGAGGTCGCGGTGGCCTCGGAGGAGGACGTCGAGCGGGCCGTGAAGGCGGCCAAGACGGCCTACGAGGATGTCTGGTTCGACACCCCTCCGAAGGAACGGAGCGCGATGATGCTCAAGCTCGCGGACGCGATGGAGGGTGACGCGGACAACCTGGCCCGCCTGGAGTCCGAGGACGTGGGCAAGCCCATCGCGGTCTCGGCCGCCGACATCCCGTTCATCGTGGATAACCTCCGGTACTTCGCCGGCGCGGCGCGGAACATGGAGGGGAAGAACACCGGTGAGTACGAGCGCGGGTTCACCAGCTGGATCCGCCGGGAGCCGCTCGGGGTCACGGCCGGCATCTGCCCCTGGAACTACCCACTCATGATGGCCATCTGGAAGGTGGCCCCGGCGCTCGCCGCGGGCAACGTCTCGATCCTCAAGCCGGCGGAGCTCACGCCCCAGACGACGCTTCGCCTGGCCGAGCTCTCGGCAGACATCTTCCCTCCCGGCGTGATCAGCGTCGTCACCGGCCGCGGCTCGGTCGTGGGGGCCGCCCTGTGCCGACACCCGGACGTTTCGCTCGTGTCGATCACCGGCGACACCGCCACCGGCAAACTGGTCGCCAAGGAGGCGGCCGACACGGTCAAGCGGGTCCACCTGGAGCTCGGCGGCAAGGCCCCGGTCGTGGTGTTCGACGACGCGGACGTCTCCAAGCTCGTGGAGATGATGAAGTTCGCCGGCTACACGAACTCCGGACAGGACTGCACCGCCGCCACCCGGATCGTGGCCGGACCGAAGATCTACGACGACGTGCTCTCCGAGCTCGTCCCCGCGGTCGAGTCGCTCGTGGTTGGCGACACCCAGAAGGAGGAGACCGAGATGGGCCCGCTCGTCTCCGACTCGCAGCGCCAGAACGTGGCGGGCTTCGTCGAGCGGGCCCGGGAGAAGGGGGCGAACGTGGTCACCGGCGGCGAAGCCATGGCCGGCGCCGGGTACTTCTACAAGCCCACGATCGTGGCCGACGTTGACCAGTCGGACGAGATCATCCAGCGCGAGGTGTTCGGACCGGTGGTCACGATCCAGCGATTCAAGGACGACGACCAGGCCATCGCCTGGGCGAACGACGTCGTCTACGGCCTCGCGTCGTCCGTGTGGACCCGCGACATCGGCCGAGCGTTGAACGCCGCACGCAAGCTCCAGTTCGGCGCGGTGTGGATCAACACGCACTTCGGGCTGACGTCGGAGATGCCGCACGGCGGCTACAAGCAGAGCGGGTACGGCAAGGACATGTCGATGTACTCACTCGAGGACTACACCCAGATCAAGCACGTGATGGCGGCCGTCGACTAGCGGGGGTTCGGGGGGCTCACGCGTAGCCCCCCGAAGGACAGAGGTGAGACCCATGCAGACCAGGACGTTCCTCGTGAACGGGGAGTGGCGGACGGGCAAGGGGATCCTCCCGGTCAAGAGCCCGTACGACGGGACGGTGGTGGCCGAGGTCGGCGTGCCCACCGAGGCCGACGTCGAGGAGGCGGCGAAGGTCGCTGCCGAGACGTTCCGGGAGAGCCGGTTCCTCCCCGTGCACGCGCGGGCCGATGCCCTCGACCACATATCGCGTGGCCTGGCCCAGAGCATCGACGACAACGCGGCTCTGATCGCCCGGGAGGGCGGAAAGCCGCTCAAGTGGGCGACGGTGGAGGCGACACGGGCGGTGTCCACGTTCCGGTGGGCCTCCGAGGTGCTTCGCCACGGCGTGGACGAGGTGATGCGCCTGGATACCGAGGCGTCGCTCGGCTCGCGCCTCGGCATCATCCGCAGGTTCCCGTTCGGCCCGGTCCTGGGCATCTCGCCGTTCAACTTCCCGCTGAACCTTGTGGCCCACAAGGTGGCTCCCGCCCTGGCCGTGGGCGCACCGATCGTGGTCAAGCCGGCCGCGGCCACGCCGCTCGGGGCAATCCGCCTGGCCGAGTTGTTCGCCCAGACCGACCTGCCCAAGGGGATGTACCAGGTGCTGCCGGTGTCCTCGAGCGTCGCCGACGGGATGGCTCGCGACGTCCGGTACCGCAAGATCTCGTTCACCGGGTCCTCCGAGGTCGGCTGGTATCTGAAGGGCCTGGACCCCAAGAAGCGGGTGACGCTCGAGCTCGGCGGCAACGCGGGGGTCATCGTCCACTCCGACGCCGACCTCGACCTCGCGGCGCAACGCATCGCCTTCGGGGGCTACTACCAGGCCGGCCAGAGCTGCATCAGCGTCCAGCGCGTGCTGGTGCAATCGGAGGTCTACGACGACTTCACCGCACGCCTGGTGAAGCAGGTCGAGAGCCTGAAGTACGGCGATCCCATGGACCCGACCGTGGACGTCGGACCGCTGATCGACGCCGGGTCGCTCGAGCGCATCGCGACCTGGGTAGATGAGGCCGTGGCCCAGGGCGCCGAGGTC
>DASPWN010000008.1:0-1942 GCA_035637835.1 Actinomycetota bacterium
GAAGGCCCGCTCGATGAGGCACGCTCGCAGGGAGGCGACGGCGCCGCTCCGATCGTCTGCGACGACCACACCCTTGCCGGCGGCAAGCCCGTCGGCCTTGATCACGTGCGGCGGCTCGAGCTCGTCCAGATACGTGACGGCTTCGTCCATATCGGTGAACGACCGCGAACGCCCGGCGGGGATTCCATACTTGTGGCACAGCTCCTTCGCCCACGCCTTCGACCCCTCAATCCTGGCAGCTGCCCTGGTGGGACCGAACGCCCGGTGCCCCTCAGCGTCGAGCTCGTCCACCAGGCCCTTCACGAGCGGCGTCTCCGGGCCCACCACGGTAAGGTCGATCGACTCGCGCTGGACCAGTTCGAGGATGCCGCGCACGTCGTCCGGATCCACCGGAACGCAGGTGGCATCGACGGCGATCCCGGGATTGCCTGGTGCCGCGAACAGCCGGTCGACCGTCGGGTTCTGGGCCAGGCGCCACACGATGGCGTGCTCCCGCCCCCCTCCGCCGACGACGAGGATCCTCATGCGACGGGAAGGCTCTGCTCGCGGGCGGGGCCGACCGAGACTACCCCGATCCGCACCCCGGCCAGGTCCTGAAGACGTTCCACGTACTTGCGGGCCGCGGGCGGAAGGTTGCCGAACGAACGAGCCTCGGACAGCGACTCGTCCCACCCTTCCAACTCTTCGTATACCGGCTGCGCCCGGTGGAACAGCGATTGGTGCGATGGGACGTCCTCGAACGTCTCGCCGTCCGCGATGTACCCGGTGCAGACCTTGATCGCGCGGAACCCCGAAAGCACGTCGAGCTTGGTGAGGAAGATCTCGGACAGGCCGTTCAGCCGCGCCGCGTACCGAACCAGGACGGCGTCGAACCATCCGCACCGTCGTTTGCGTCCGGTGGTGGTGCCGAACTCCTTCCCAGACTCCCCCAAACGCTCGCCGTCGGGACCCCGATCCTCGGTGGGGAACGGTCCCGACCCGACCCTGGTCACATAGGCCTTCGTCACGCCGATCACCCGGTCCACCTCCATCGGCCCCACGCCGGCCGAGGCCAGGGCGAACCCGGCCACCGGGTTGGAGGACGTGACGAACGGATAGGTCCCGTGGTCCAGATCGAGGAGCGTTCCCTGCGCCCCCTCGAAGAGGACGTTCTCCCCGGCTCGGAGGCCTTCGTAGAGCAGCCTGGACGTGTCGGCCACGTGCGGTCGCAGTCGCTCGCCGTAGGCTCGATACTCATCGACGATGGTCTCCGCGGAGAGCGGCAAGCGATTGTAGACCTTGGTCAATAGGAGGTTCTTCTCCTTCAGGACGACCCCCAACTTCTCCCGGAAGATCTTCGGGTCGAACAGATCCTGGAGTCGGAGCCCGATCCGAGCCGCCTTGTCGGCATAGGCCGGCCCGATGCCCCGCTTGGTCGTCCCCAGCGCATGCTTGCCGAGATGACGCTCGGTCACCTTCTCCAGCTCCAGGTGATAGGGCATGATCAGGTGCGCGTTGCCCGACACGACGAGGCGCGAGACGTCGATGCCCAGGCCGGACAACGTGTCCATCTCTCCCAAGAGGACGCCGGGATCCACGACCACGCCGTCGGCGATGACCGAGGTGAGGTGGGGATACAGGATCCCGGAGGGGACGAGGTGAAGCTTCAACAGGTGCCCTTCGGCCACCACGGTGTGTCCGGCGTTGTTGCCGCCCTGGTACCGAACCACGAACCGCACGTGGTCGGCCAGGTAGTCGGTGACCTTGCCCTTGCCCTCGTCCCCCCACTGGGTCCCGACGACGATCGAGGCCGGCATGACCGCCCTGCTTATCGCTCCAGGCGGAACCGGATCTCCACGTGCGTGTGGTACTCGGTGATCTTGTTGCCGTCGACCACGGCCGAGGTTCCGAGGATGTCCATTCCCTCGATCCCGCGGATGGTCTTCGACGCCTCGTTCAGCGC
>DASPWN010000009.1:0-7598 GCA_035637835.1 Actinomycetota bacterium
TCGGTGACGTGCCACCACGCGCCGAGCCCCACGAGCGTCGGGTCATTGGATTGTGTGATCGTGCCGCCGATCCATGCGTCGGTGCCGATCACGGAGAGACAGGTCACAGGACCGCTGGCGGCGAACGGCGTCCCGTCCTCGACGTCGCGGTACTGGAACCACCCGTCGGTGCTCCCATCGCTCATGAGTTGGGCGGTGAAGCCGAACGCCTGGAGCACGAGGGTATCCAGACCGAACACGTCGTGCACCGTGAGGTGACTCCCTCCGCTCGCCGAGGGGCCGGCACCAGCGCTCGCCGCGGGACCCATCGCAGCAAGGAGACCGACCAATACAGACAGAACGACCGTGGTAGCGAGCGCACGCCGCCGCATCTCGAACTCCTTCCCAGGGGGATCGAGGCGGAGGCTAGGTCGATCCGAGTCGCTCGTCTTGAACGCGCCAACCCGCCGTTGGATCAACGGTGCGCGAGCCGGTAACGGCCGGGCGTGACCCCGAAGCGGCGCTTGAACTCCCTCGTGAAATGACTCTGGTCGGCGAACCCGGCGAGGGCGGCGATCGCCGCGAGCCCTTCCTCCGAGCCCACGAGCCTCTCGGCCGCCCACTCGAGTCGGAGGCGACGGCCGTGCTCGCCGATGCTCTCTCCGTAGTAGGCACGAAAGGTGCGAGCGAGATGGGAGGGGTGAAGGCCGACCTCGCGGGCGATCTCTGAGAGTGAAGGGGGATGTGCGAGACGATCCACCAGCATCGCTCGGACGACGTCCAGTCGCGGCTCGCGGTGGGCGGCCTCGCGGCCTCGCGCGGCGGCGGCGGTGAGCTCAAGCGCGAGGCCCTCGAGCGAGAGATCAGTGTACGCGTCGGGGTGGGCGAGCTCGCGGCTCACGCTGTGCGCGAGCACGGTCGCCTTCCAGTCGCGGAAACAGCGCAGCCTCCCGTGATCCCGCTCCGACTCGACGACCACGATCCGCGCGCCGTTTCGGCCGAACAGATCCTCGTGCCGCTCCTCCGCAGGCATCTCGATCACGGTGCCGTTGACCGCGTCCTCTTCGACGCGCGGGAACCTCTTTCGGACCGCGCCGTTGATCACGACGGCGAGGCAGCTCCGTGGATGGTGGTGCCACGAGAGACGGGCATCGGGGCCGAAGACGACCTCGCTGATCTCTGAGCCGCCGACCCGCCACCGGCGCACCGAGACGGTCCCTTGCTCAACGGCAGTCGCGCTCACGTTAGACACAGCCTAGTTGGGGTACGTGCGCAATTCATGGGGCGGATTCGACTCAACCACTGGATTCAGCACCTGGCTCATCAGTCAGCCTCGCCGATGACCCCACTCGGCGTCCCTCGCCGCCAGATCGTGCCCCACTGCGTACCGAACCCGGCGACTGCATCGGGCCTCGTTGTCCCCACCCAGGCTAGGTATCGCGTGCCGGGTGAACGGTCCTGTTCCCATCGAGGGAAGTTCTTGGGCTTGCTCGAGAGGGCGGAGAGCGTGAAGATTCGAGCCCTCCTGAGCAAGTCTCGTGCCCCGGACCATTCCTCGTCCTGGGCACTTCTACCCAGCGGAGAATGGGGTCTTCCGCCACTCGGGCAGAGGCATTCTGCGTCTACCCGTCGACGCCCAATCCGATCGAGTATTCGTAGGACGACTTCGGGAGATGCAGATGTCGGAACAGGAGTTGGGTCGCTTGACCGAGCGCTTCGACCGTCTCGAACGAGACGTCGAGGAGCTGAAGCGAACCTCATCCGTCTTCACGACGATGCCGCCTCCCCCCCAAACCGGGTCGGCGGTCCCGCAGGTTCGGGGGACTGCCCACCCAGCAACCGAGGGCCCTGCGTCAGCCGAAGCCTTCGTGCTTGGCACACAGGTCCCCGACACGATGGACCTCGAGGAGAATGTCGTGGGCACCTGGTTTCCCCGGCTGGGGGCGGTGGCGCTGCTACTCGGCGCGGGGTTCGGCTTCAAGTATGCCGTGGACAGGGGGTGGATCGGGCCAGGAGCGCGAGTTGGGTTGGGGATCGCGCTCGGCCTCGCAATGCTCCTCATAGGAGAGACGACCAAGCGACGCGGCTGGGCCGGCTATGCCCAGGCCGTAACCGGCGGTGGTGTCGCCGTTCTCTACCTGACCGTTTGGGCATCGTTCGCGCTGTACCACATGCTCCCCGACCTCGTCGCGTTCGGGCTGCTGACCGGGATCACGGCGACGGCCGCGGTTCTCGCCCTCCGCCATGACTCGATGGCGCTCGCGGTGCTCGCAACGCTCGGTGGCTTCCTGAACCCGATCGTCGTCGGTCGGGAGTCCCTGGATGTTGAGCGGGGGTACACGTACACGATCGCGCTGGACCTGGGGGTCCTGGCCCTGGCATCCGTGCGGAGGTGGAGGCTTCTTGAGAAGGTCGCGTTCGTTGGATCGTGGACCCTCTACGCGCTCTCACAGGCATCTGGAAGCCGGGGGATGATCTTCGCAACCACGATCTTCGTGCTCTTCGGCTCGGTTCCCTATCTCCACAGCGTGGCACGTCGCCGTCTCGGCACGCCCCAGGACGTGGTGCAGATGGCAACGAACGGCGCCGTCTACTACGGGGTCTCATTCGCCAATCTCGCCTCGAACCAGGGCGCGCTCACCTTGGCACTGTGCGGCGTCTATCTCGTGCAGGGGTTGGCGGTCCTTTGGGTGGCTCGGAACGATGGCCTGCTCCGTCTCGGGACGTTCGGCGCGGCGGGGACGCTGTTCACGATGTGGATCTTCCTCGAGGCCGACCCGACATGGCTGCCTGCGCTGTGGGCTGGAGAAGGCCTCGTGCTTACCCTCATCGGGTACGGTGTGCGTTCGAGAGCGACCCGTGTCGGCGGCGCGGCCGTTCTGGCACTCTCCGCCGTCGCGACGCTCTACTCATTCGAGGACTTCAGGCCACAACACCTGCTCTTCTCAGAGGGGGCGCTCGTCTATGTCTGCGAGATCGTCGCTCTCTACGCGGTGGCCTACCTGACGTCCCGGCTACCCGGTGAGCGCAGCTACGCGGCCATCGCGGGCGTCGCAGCGAACCTCATCACGATAGTGTGGCTGAGCCTCGAGGCTCGAGCGGCAGTCGACATGGCCATTCCCGCGATCCGGTTCGCGCGTGTGCTCGCGTTCAGTCTCTCGGCGATCTGGGCGATCTACGCCGGCCTTCTCCTCGCGCTCGGGATATCGTTCCGGCTGCGGTCCGCGCGCCTGTTCGCGGTGGGCGTCTTCGGGGTGACTCTGATCAAGATGGCCGTCAGTGACCTGTGGCTCGTCGGCCAAGTCCACCGCATCGTATCGTTCGCAGGGATCGGCGCGCTCCTGCTTGCGTGCTCGCTGCTGTTCCATCGCTTCAAGCATCTGCTGATGGAGGATCGCGTCGTCGGCGCTGACAACTGAGGCCGAAGGAACGCGAGTGACATCACTCCCCGACAACGAAGAGCCTAGTCGAGTTGCGCCAGAAGCATCCGCCCGCCTAAGGTGCCGGCCGTGGGCCACCACTCGATCGGCGATCTGGCCGAGGTCCTCGACAACCTCGGCGTGTTCCGAGCCGCGCCCCAGGATCTGGTGGAGCTCTGTCCGTCGGGGTTCCGTCGCGTGCCGATCTCGACGGGAGAGGACTACTACCTGTCGATCCAGGGATTCGCGCCCGATCAGATCGCGTACGCCCACACACACCCTGACTCTGAGGAGTGGGTGATGGTGCTGAGCGGTCGTGGGGAGGCCCGGTTCGGTACGGACGAGCCTCTCGGGCTCGGCCCGGGGATGGTGGTGGGCCGAGCCGAGCGCCATCCACACGGGTTCCTGTCCGGATCGCAACCCATGTACCTGCTGTCCATCCAGCTTCCGCGGCCGGCCGAGGGCTCGACGACGTGGGACGAGCCCGGCACCACTACGGAGCCGGTGCCGTGTGGGGGAACCGGAGGCCCCTGCCGACGGTGCCCCCGCTGCGGCGGTCACAGCGCATACGGACCCACGGGTGCGTTTCGCTGCGAGAACTGCAGCAACCTGTTCTGATCATGCTGGAAGTCGGCTTCGATACCTACTCGCAGAGCGCTTAGGGCTCAGGTTCGGGAGCGCGATCGAGACCCTTGTGGATCGCGTAGCGCATCAGCTCGTAGCGGCGGCGAAGCTGAAGCTTGGTGAGGATGTTCTGGACATGGTTCTGGACCGTCTTGACGCTGATGAACAGCTTCCCGGCGATCTCGCGATAGCTGTAGCCTTTGGCCACGAGTTTGAGGATCTCGTTTTCCCGAGCCGTGAGAACGGGCTCGGTGGGCTCCTTCCCGGCTACTCGCCGGAACTCGGCGAGCACAAGTCCGGCGAGCGAAGGTGTGAAAACCGGCTCGCCGGCATGGATGCGGCGAACAGCGTCGGTGATCTCTTCCGCGGTGGCACTCTTGAGCAGGTACCCCGCAGCCCCAGCTTTCACCGCCTCGAGGACGTCGGCCTCCTCGCCCGAAGCCGAGACCACCAGCACCTGCACATGTGGTGACTCCTCGACGATCCTGCGCGTGGCCTCCACGCCGTCCACGATTGGCAGGCGGAGGTCCATGAGGATCACCTCAGGCATCGCATCGCGTGCCCGGTCGATGGCCTCGCCTCCATCCGCGGCCTCGCTGACGACGATGGCCGCACCCATTCGCTCGAGGTCGGCCTTGAGGCCATCGCGCCAAACGGGATGATCGTCGACGACCATCACCCGGATTCGCTCGGCGTCAGGCTGCTGCTCGGTGTCGCGATCCGGACCTTCGATAGGCTCAACCACCCGTTCCACCCCCGAACGAAGCTTCGGCCCGGTCGTATGGAACTCGGAACTCCACCTCCGTGCCGACCCCCGGAGCCGTCTTCACCCGCATGCGACCGCCCAGGTCCTCGACCCTTCCCTTCATGCTCTTGAGGAGCCCAGCTTTTCCGGCCTCCCGAAGGTCCCGTTCGTCGTAGATGAACCCCCTGCCGTTGTCCCGGACCGACACGATGACCCAGTTGTCCTCGACGTCGGCGAACACGACAGCTTGCGTGGCCTGCGAATGCCGGACCACATTGTCCAGGGCCTGCTCGACGGCGGCGGCGATCGTCTCCACGTGGGCGGCCGAAAGCCAGACGGGCCCGACGGCGCTGAGAGTAACCGGCATCTCCTGAACCGATCCGACCATGGCCTCAATGCGGTCGCGGAGTGACGCTGCGCCGACCGGGGGCTCCTCTGGCTCCCGCATGATCAAAGCTCTCAGGGCATGCTCCTGATCCCGCGCCATCGTCGCCAGCTCGAGCACTTGGTCGCTGGGCACCATCGGGCCTTTCGCCAGCTCCCGGGCCCTCTTGTGCACGAGGGCGAGCGACTGCAACACGGAGTCATGGATCGCTCGTCCCATCGACTCGCGTCCGGCGAGTCTGGCGGCTCGTTCGCTGGCATGGAAGGCTGACGCTGCCAGCTCGCGGAACTGCTCGGACCACCGGGCGAACAAGAGCGAGAACACCCCGGTGGCGGCACCCGCAGCAAGGAAGTACACCACGCCGTTCACGAGCCCGAAGACCTGTCCGTGCGAGAGGTCCCTGAGCGGGATGCCGTTGACCGGGCGGCTGAATACGAGGGCCACCGAAAGGACCGCGCCGGCCGCGATCCCCCCGCGAAAACCCCGGGCCGCTCCCCAAAGAAGCGCGGCGCATACCGGGTAGGACACCGCGAAGAACGGCGTCTCCCCGATCACCTCACCGGGGGGAACCACGAGTCCCGAGATGACGATCAGCCCGACGGCGATCAGAAGGTCGATCCAAGGTGTCTCAGGCCGCTCCTGGTTCTCCGGCGGGACCGACAGCCACAGGGTCCAGGCCCCCGTCAGGGCCAGGGCGATCCATGGGAGCGGGCCGTAGCGAAAGGTCAGCTCGGAGAGGATGGCGTTTGCCGCGAACCACGCGAAGCTCACCCACCGGAATACGAGGAGCCCCGCCCACAGCGTTCGCCGGGCCCGCTCGACCTGCGGCGGGATCACGTCCATGTCCACAGTCGGCAGCAGCTCGCCGCCCCTTTGGTCGGATGCTAAGGAGGTCCCAGACAGGGGTCAACGGGTTCATGGCGCAACTGGGACTATCGATCCTCCGAGTTCGACGGGCCAGAGGGAGCCGGACTCATCCTGGCCAGGGAGAGTCACCAGCTCGCCCTAGGTACTTCCGGCAACGGTGGTCGCCATGCTCCTCCGCCGGACCCGGATGACCTCCCCGGGTGCGGATGATCGCCGGGGACAGCTCTTCGCCTGTCGGCGGCGAGGTTCGTGAAGGCGCTCCAGTCGAACGAACTCAAACAGGAGAAGGCCCCCGAAGGTGCCACTTCGAGGGCCATCCCCTTCCGCCGTGCTACGGCTTCGCGATGTGAAGACTCACCACGACGCCGGCGTGGTCAGATGGCCATAGTGGAGGAGTCGTGTCAGTGCGGTCGTCGAGCTCTTCCCCGACGATGTCGCTGGAGCCGGAGACGGCATCGATGATGCCGTCCATGTCGTGGAGGACGAAGTCGACCGTGTTGTTGAGGGTCGACGGCACGTTGTCCAGGTCATCGCTCTGGCCGGCCGTGTAGGCCGGCATGGCGCCACCCGACTCCGGCCACGCGTCAACGAAACCCGCACCCAGAAGGAGGTTCCAGGCCGGCTGGTCCTCTGAGCGGGTTCCCTGCGGGTAGAGGTTCAGGTCACCGGCGAACACGACAGGAAATGGCGAGGCGGACATGAGCGCCACGAGCTCCCTCACCTGCCCGAGTCGGATTAGCGGGTTGAACGCCTCGACGTGCGTGTCGAAGAACCGGTACCACTTGCCTCTGATCCTGACGTCCAGGCTGGCCCAGCCGCGCGCCACCTGGATCGTGGTGCCACCAAGCGGCACGGGGAGCGTCGTCTCGAAGTCCCCCTCCATCGGATTCGCGGTTTCGAGCTCCGACATCGGTAGGTCCCCTCGCGCGATGATGGCATTGCGATCGGTGAACTTGCCGAGCGTGGTGAAGCTGATCGGCAGGGCCCCGGTGAAGTTCTCGTTGACCGAGATGGCCTCGTACGGGTGTCCCTGGCGTTCGAGCTCGCGCAGCAAGATCGTGAGGAAGTCGTACCTCGTGGTGAGCTGGGCAGGGTTCGACAGTGGGGCCGTCTGCCACAGCGACAGCTCTTGGAGCCCGACGACATCGGGTGAGGCTTCAGCGATCTGTCGAGCGATGGCCACGGCACGAACGTTGAAGTTCACCCGGTCCACATGGGCGAAGACCGCAGCGGCTCGCCGTATCAGCTCCTCAGGATCGCTGATCCCGAACAGTGGCTGAAGATTCGCCCCCAGGTACACGTTGTACGTCATGACCTCGAATCGGCGCTCGGCTTGCTCCGGTGGAGCGGCCTGCGCGGGAATTGGCCCCGCCGTGACTACCGCCGCGACCGCGACCGCGAGCGCACAGGTGACCGCTCGAAGTCTGCCGACCGACGGACGCTGCGTGGATCTTGGATTGCTCATGGCTCTACCTCCCCTTTCCACACGAGGACGTGGCGACCCAAACGATCCGTTCGTTGCTGGTTCTACGACTCGCATGCCTTCCCTCCTGTCTTTCTGATCCACGCACAACCTAGG
>DASPWN010000010.1:0-4075 GCA_035637835.1 Actinomycetota bacterium
TAGCCTATCTCAGATGCCCAGCCCTGCGACCCAGGACCTTCGAGCGGGCGACCTGGTGGCGGTCGCGCTCCCCCCGGGTCAGGACTGGGCCGGCATCCTGGGGAAGGTGTGGGAGGCCGGCGCGGCCCTGTTCCCGGTGGATCGCCGACTCCCTCCATCCCAGGCTCGAGACCTGATGGACCGGGCGGTCCCCACGGTCGTCGTCGACGCCGACGGGTGGCACCGGCCGGGCTCGGGCCGGCCGGTGGGAGACGGCGTGGCTCTGGTGGTCCACACCTCCGGCACCGGGGGCGTCCCGAAGCTCGTCCTGTTCGACCGGCCGGCCATCGACGCCGCCGTGGCCTCCTCGACCCTGGCCCTGGATGCATCGCCCCACGACCGGTGGTTGTGCTGTCTTCCCTTGGCCCACGTCGGGGGGCTCCTCGTGTTGCTCCGGTCGGTCCTGCTCGGTGCCCCGGTCACCGTGCATCCCCGGTTCGACCCTCGGGCCGTCGCCGCCGAGGCGGACGCGGCGTTCGTGTCGCTCGTCCCCACGATGCTGGTCCGCCTCCTAGACGCCGACGCCGACCTGTCGCACTTCCGGGCCATCCTGGTGGGGGGGGCCGCAGTGCCGGCGTGGGTGGCCGATCGAGCCCGGGCCGAGGGAGCGAACGTGATCGAAACCTACGGCCTGACCGAGAGCTGTGGCGGGGTCGTGTACGACGGCCGCCCACTCCCCGGGACCGAGGTTCGGATCGACGGCAACGGGGGGATCCAACTCCGCGGCCCGACGGTGATGCGAGGCTACCTCGATGACCCGGAGGCGACCGCGCGGGCGTTCACCGACGGCGGGTGGCTTCGGGCTGAAGACGGGGGATGGATCGATGGCCAGGGCATGCTCCGGGTGGCCGGCCGCCTCGACGACCTCATCAACACCGGGGGGGAGAAGGTCTGGCCTGAGGAGGTGGAAGCCGTCCTCCACGACCACCCGGGGATTGTCGACGTCGCGATCGTCGGTCGGCCCGACCCCGAGTGGGGGCAGCGCGTGGTTGCGTACTTGGTCCCTGCGGACCCGACCGCCCCGCTCTCTCTCGAGGCGCTCCGGGACTACGTGGCGCTGTCCCTCCCCCGCCACATGGCCCCTCGCCAGCTCATCCTGGTCCCGGAAGGATTGCCCCGCACTGCTTCCGGGAAGGTCCGCCGGGCCGCGCTGGCCTGAGTCGGACGCGGAAGCTCGGGGAATAGGGAGCGGTTATTCCCTATGGGAGAATGGAGTCGAAGGTGGCCGACCAGCGCAACGTGATCGTCCTTGGATCGGGGCCTGCCGGCTACACGGGGGCCCTGTACGCGGCCCGTGCCGACCTGCAGCCTCTCGTCCTCAAGGGTCTCGACGCGGGTGGTCAGCTCATGCTGACCACCGACGTCGAAAACTACCCGGGCTTCCCCGGTGGCATCCTCGGCCCGGAACTCATGGACGCCATGGAGAAGCAGGCCTCTCGCTTCGGCGCCGAGATGCTGCACCAATCTGCGACGAAGGTGAACCTGTCGGCCCGGCCCTTCGGCGTGTGGGCCGGGGACGAGGAGTGGCGGGCTCGGACCCTCATCATCGCCACCGGCGCGACCGCGAAGTGGCTGGGCGTGCCGGGTGAGCAGCGGCTCCTGGGCCGCGGCGTCTCCGCCTGCGCGACATGCGATGGGTTCTTCTTCCGGGACCGGGAGTTGGTCGTGGTCGGCGGCGGGGATACCGCCATGGAAGAGGCCACGTTCCTGGCGAAGTTCGCCTCGAACATCTCGATCGTGCACCGCCGGGATGAGTTCCGAGCGTCGAAGATCATGCAGGACCGGGCCCTGTCGAACCCGAAGATCTCGGTGATCTGGGATTCGGTGGTCGAGGAGATCGAGGGCGACGGCGCCGTCACGGGCGTTCGCCTTCGAAACGTCAAGACAGAGGAGGTCACCGGTCATGGGACGGACGGCGTCTTCGTGGCCATCGGCCATACGCCGAACACGGCCCTGTTCCGGGATCAGGTGGAGCTCACCGACGGCGGCTACATCGTGGTGGATGAGCCGAGTACCGCGACCAACGTTCCCGGCGTGTTCGCCGCGGGCGACGTCACCGACCGGGTGTACCGTCAGGCGGTGACAGCTGCCGGCCAGGGGTGCAAGGCAGCCATGGACGCCGAGCGGTTCCTGGAGGTCGAAGCGCACCGGCGCCGCGAGGGGTAGCGGATCCGAGCCCGGGCCGGCACGCTGCAAGGAACCGGCGGGCGGGCAGAGACGAGCAGAGACGAAAGGAACGACATTGGCAGTGATCGGTGACGTGACGGACCAGGATTTCGAGGAACGCGTGCTGAAGTCGGACGAACCGGTGTTGGTGGACTTCTGGGCCGAATGGTGCGTGCCCTGCCACATGGTCTCGCCGGTGGTCGAGGAGATCGGCCAGGAGAAGGGCGGGTCCCTGCGGGTGGCCAAGCTGAACATCGACGAGAACCCCGAGGTCACCCGGCGGTACGGTGTGATGAGCATCCCCACCCTCATGCTGTTCAAGGGGGGGGAGGAGAAGGCCCGGGTGGTCGGAGCCAGGGGCAAGGAGGCTCTCCTCAGAGAGATCGATCCGCACCTGGCCGCGTAAGCGGGTCGGCGGGCCGGCAACCCCAGAACGGACCGGCCTCGAGCGCCCGTACACTCCCACCGTGAGGACCATCCACCGAGGGGACCGGGGAGAGGCCGTCCGCGACATCCAGCATCGACTCCTCGACTTCGGCCTGCGGATCGAGCCTCAGGAGCTCGAGGGCCGATTCGGCCCGTCCACCGAAGAGGCGGTCAAGGCCTTCCAACAACGCCGAGGACTTCCCTCGGACGGGATGGTCGGCGTCGACACGTGGGGCGAACTCGTGGAGGCCGGATACCGGCTGGGCGACCGGGTCCTGTACCTCCGCTCGCTGACATTCCAAGGAGACGATGTCCGCGAGCTCCAGAAGCGCTTGAACGCGCTGGGGTTCGACGCTGGACGCGAGGACGGGATCTTCGGGTCGCGGACGGCCGCCGCCGTGGCGGAGTTCCAGCACAACGTGGGCAGCGCTTCCGACGGCATCGTCGGGCCGGACACGATCGGCTCCATCGAACGGCTCCGGCCGGCCGTGGAGGGCCCCAGCCGGGCCGTGGTCCGCGAGGCCGAGGACGTTCGACGCATCGAGAAGGAGCAGACGTTGGTCGGCTCCTGTGTGGCCATCGACCCGGGCCATGGCCCGGACGACCCCGGCACCGTCGGCCCGAGCGGGCTGTCCGAATCGGAGGCCACGATGCTGATCGCCGCGGACCTTGCTGCCGAGCTCGGAGCGCGCGGCGCGCACCCCACGATCCTGCGGACCGCCCACGATGCGCCCCCACCCAGCGCGCGCGCTCTTGCGGCCAACGAGCTCGGTGCGGCCGTGTGCATCTCCATCCACCTCAACGGCGGTGAACCGACCGCCGAGGGCGCCACGTGCTTCTACTACGGCACCCAAGCGACGTACTCGCCGGCGGGGCAGCGCCTGGCCGAGGTGATCCAGGAGGAGCTGACTCGAACGGGGCTGATGGACGGCCGAACACATCGTCTGGCGGTGGCCATGCTCAGGGAGACCAGGATGCCCGCCGTTCAGGTCGAGCCGTGTTTCCTCACCAATCCGAAGGAGGAAGCCATGCTCACCGACCCGGTCTCCCGGCGCCTACTGGCCGCAGCCATCGCGGCGGGCGTCCAACGGTTCTTCGGGTCCGTCGAGTCCGCGGCCGCCGGGCGCTCGGCGAGCGGCTAGTCCGAGGAGGCCAGCCCGGCGGCGGCGCGGGCCAGTTGACGGCGCGGCTCGGCCGAGGCGTGCAGGTCCAGACGCATCAACGGGTACCGGTCGTCGTCGTACACGACCGCGAAGCCGTTGGCGCCCAGGAACGTGGTGGGGAGCACCCAGCTCTCATCGAACACCCGGTCGCCGACCGCCTCCACCGCACGGTACCCACGGTCCACGAGGTCGCGGGCCACCTCATGCACGAGTTCGGACCCCAGGCTTCGCCCACGATGTCGCTCGTCCACGAAGCAGTACGCGAGATAGCAGGCATCGGC
>DASPWN010000011.1:0-3271 GCA_035637835.1 Actinomycetota bacterium
GAGGTCTCGCCGGCGACGAAGGTCGTGATCATGACGGCCCACGACGACGACCGGCTCCTGGTGGAGGCGGTCGAGGCGGGAGCGTCGGGGTTCCTGGGCAAGGAGGAGGCCGCCAACGAGGTCCTCTCGGCGGCCAAGGCCGCCGCCGAGGGCGAGGTGCTGATCGACCCTGCGACCCTGACCAGGCTCCTGCACCAGGTGTCGAAGGAACGGGAGGCTCGCCGCGATGATGAAGCGCTCCTCGGGGAGCTCACCGACCGGGAACGGGAGATCCTTCAACTCCTTGCTGAGGGGATGCGGAACGAGGGAATCGCCCGCAAGCTCTTCATCAGCCCCCAGACCGTCCAGACGCACGTCCGGAACTTGCTGGCCAAGCTCGGGGTGCACTCCAAGCTGGAGGCCGTGGCTTTCGCCGTGAAGCACGGCTGGATCACGATCTAGGCGGCCCACCGACCCGCCGCCTACCCCAAACCGGGTACCTGGTTCTACCGGTCGCGCGGGATGCAGCGGGTCCCCCACCCTGCCGAAGCCAATGGTGATCCGGACCACGAGAGCTCATCGCTCTCTCGTTCATCTGGAGGTGCGGACGCCGGCTCGGCGCTGCGCCCACAGGTGATCGCGGGGCCGCCTCCCCCTCGGCGGCCCCGCACCCATGTTCGGGGGTGGGCGGCCTCCCGTTCGACCGTGCCCGGGCGGGATAATCGGCCCCGTGGCGTTGCCCGCGAAGCAGATCGGACTGGGGCTGGTCATGGCCTGCCTCGCGACCACGCTGACGGTGGGGATCGCGCTGAAGTCTCCCTGCGCCGGAGGCGAGTGGGGCGACGGCCGCCAGTACCGCTCGTACTGCTATTCGGACATCGTGGCCCTGTACGGCACCGAGCAGCTCACCGGAGGCAGGCTCCCCTACTTGGACGCGTGTGTCCCACATGGAGGCCAGGAGTGCGACGAGTACCCGGTGCTCTCGATGTACGCCATGCGCGTGGCCGCCTGGATGTCGGTGGGTTTCGCCGGGTTCTTCTACGCCAACGTGGTGCTGCTCTCGATCGCGGCGTTCGTCGTGCTCGTGTGCCTGTACCTGTTGGTGGGGTCCCGGGCCCTCTACTTCGCGGTCGCGCCCACCCTCCTCATCTACGGCTTCATGAACTGGGACCTGCTGGCGGTCGCGTTCGCCACGGCGGCGACGCTCGCGTACCTGAACCGGCGCGACGTCTGGGCCGGTGCGCTGCTCGGCTTGGGAGCCGCGGCCAAGTTCTATCCCGCCCTCCTGCTCGTGCCGTTCGTCCTGGGACGGTTCCGGGATCGCGAGCCGGACCGGGGCATCCATCTCGCCTGGGCCGGGGCCGGGGCGTGGGTGGCAGTGAACCTGCCGTTCGCGCTGGCCGCCCCCAAGAGCTGGTGGGAGTTCTTCTCCTTCAACCGTGACCGTCCGGCCGACTGGGACAGCCTGTGGTTCATCGGCTGCCACCGCCTCACCGGCAAGCTGTACTGCGGCCACACTCTTCTCATCAACATCTGTTCGATCGTCTTGTTCGCGGCCGCCTCGATCCTGTTGTACCGGCTCCGTCGCAGGGTCGTGCCGAACTTTCCCCGATGGACGTTCGGGTTCGCTCTCCTCGTGACGTTCCTGCTGACGAACAAGGTGTACTCGCCTCAGTACGGGCTGTGGCTGCTCCCCTGGTTCGCCCTGGCCCTGCCGAACCTTCGCCTGTTCGCCGCATTCGAGGCGGTCGACGTGGCCGTGTTCCTGACCCGATTCTCCTGGTTCGGCCGGTACACGGGCGTGGGCGGGCTTCCCATCGGCGCGTTCGAGATGGCCGTCCTGATCCGGGCGGCCATCCTGGTCTGGTGCCTGGTCGCGTGGGTCCGCCGGCCGGATTCGGAGGATGTCCGCCTATCTCCCGCCCCCGCGTTGGCGGACGTCCCCGCGTGAGGCCCGAGTCGCGAGAGGGGATCCGCTACAGCCTGACGGTCTTCCTCGCGGTGCGTCTGGGGCTGCTCATCCTCGGGCTCGTGGCCGTCGAGCTGTTCCCTCCGCTCAAGCCGGTCTCGGTCCCTGGCTGGCGGGCGCACCCCCTCCCCGACCCCGGATGGCAGAACGCCTTCACCACCTTCGAACGGTTCGACGCGCTGTGGTTCCTGCGGATCGCCTCGAGTGGATACCGGGCGGGAGACGGGAGCGCTGCCTTCTTCCCGTTGTATCCGCTGGCCATCCGGGCGGTGACGTGGGCCATGGGGGGCCATCCGTTCGCCTCTGCGCTCGTAGTCTCGAACGCCTCGATCGCCGGCGGGTTGTGTGTGCTGTACGCCCTCACGGCGTCGGAGCGCTCGATCGAGACTGCCCGACGGACCGTCCTGCTCGTCGCGCTGTTCCCCACCTCCTTCTTCTTCTTCGCTCCCTACAGCGAATCGTTGTTCTTGCTCCTGGCCGTGACGACCTTCTGGGCAGCGAGATCCCGGAGATGGGCGGCGGCCGGCGCCGCCGGGGCCCTGGCCGCCCTGACCAGGAACGTCGGCGTTGTTCTGGTGCCGGCCCTGCTCGCGGAGGCCTTCCACCAACGGGCCGAGGGTCGCGGGTCGGCGCTGCCGGGCCTCGCAGCGGCCGTGGGCGTCGGACTCGGCACGCTGGCCTACCTCGCGTATTGGGGGGCGAAGTTCGGCGATTGGCTGGCCCCCGTGGACCAGCAGGCCAACTGGCAACGCACGTTCTCCTTGCCGTGGGCCACCGTCGCCGACGGTACCCGGGATGCGTTCCGATATCTAGGGAACGCGAACGGCGGGTACTGGCTGATCGACTGGTTGATCGTTGTGCCGGTGATCGGCGCATCGGTCTTCGCCCTGTTCCGGTACCGGCCCTCGTATTCGGTGTACCTGTGGGGCGGGCTGCTGATCCCCCTCTCGTTCGTGTTCGCCGACCGCCCACTGATGTCGATGCCCCGGTTCGTTCTTCCCCTGTTCCCGGCGTTCTGGGCCTTGGCGGAGCTGACCGAGCGATGGCGCGTCCCCCAGAAGGCCGTAGCCGCCGTGGGGGCCGCCGGGCTCGGGCTCCTCGTGGTGCTCTTCGTGAACTGGTACTACATCTTTTAGCGCCGTCCCGCCTCGGTCCGCCTTGCTACTGCTCGCTCAGGCATACCGCGGCCTCGCTCATGCTCGCGAGCGAGACCGATGTGAGCACGGTCCGTAGGCGACGAATACAAGAGGGTCTACGAGGAGGTCCCGAAGCGGCTATGCGCCAGCCAGCACGACAGTGGTCTGGGAGAAAGCTTCCAGGGCT
>DASPWN010000012.1:0-4997 GCA_035637835.1 Actinomycetota bacterium
AAGTTGTGCTCGATCACGAGCACCGTGTTGCCCGCACCGACCAGGCGCTGGAGCACCGCCAGGAGCTTCCGCACGTCCTCGAAGTGCAGCCCGGTCGTCGGCTCGTCCAGGATGTACAGGGTGTTGCCGGTGGCGCGCTTCTGGAGCTCTGAGGACAGCTTGATCCGCTGGGCCTCGCCGCCGGACAGCGTGGGCGCCGGCTGTCCGAGCTTGACGTACCCGAGGCCGACATCCGAGAGCGTCTGGAGGTGCCGGCTGATGACGGGGATGTTGCGGAAGAAGTCCAGAGCCTCGTCGACGCTCATCTCCAGGACGTCGGCGATCGAACGGTTCTTGTACTTGACCTCGAGCGTCTCGCGATTGTACCGGTGGCCCTTGCACACCTCGCACGTGACGTAGACGTCCGGGAGGAAGTGCATCTCGATCTTGATCTGCCCGTCGCCGGCACAGTTCTCGCACCGCCCGCCGCGGACGTTGAACGAGAACCGTCCGGGCCGGTACCCGCGGACCCGGGCCTCCGGAACCTGTGCGAACAACGCGCGGATATGGTCGAACATGCCCGTGTACGTGGCGGGGTTCGACCGCGGGGTCCGGCCGATGGGCGACTGATCGATGTCGATGACCTTGTCGATGTATTCCCACCCGACGAGGCGACGGTGCTTGCCCGGAAGGACGCGCGACCGATACAGCTTCTGCATGAGCCCTCGGAGCAGGACCTCCTGGACCAGGGTGGACTTGCCTGAGCCGCTCACGCCCGTGACGCAGGCAAAGAGCCCGAGCGGCAGCGCGAAGTTCATGTCCTTCAGGTTGTGCTCCTTGGCCCCCAGCACCTTCAGCCACCGTTCGCCGGGGGTCCTGCGGACCTGCGGGGTGGGGATCACGCGCTTGCCGGAGAGGAACGCGCCGGTCAGGGACCCGTCGTCGTCCAGCAGGCCCTTGAGGTCGCCCGAGTACACGATCTCGCCGCCGTCATTGCCCGCCCCCGGCCCGATGTCCACGATGTGGTCCGAGGCCCGGATGGTCGCCTCGTCGTGCTCCACCACGATCAGCGTGTTGCCCAGGTCCCGGAGGCGGACCAACGTGTCGATCAGCCGCCGGTTGTCCCGCTGGTGCAGGCCGATCGAGGGCTCGTCCAGGATGTACAGGACACCCACCAGCCCGCTGCCGATCTGGGTGGCCAGGCGGATCCGCTGAGCCTCTCCGCCCGCAAGGGTGGCCGAGGTCCGCGCCAGCGCCAGGTAGTCCAGACCCACATCGACCAGGAACCCCAGGCGGGCTCGGATCTCCTTGATCAGGCGTTCGGCGATCATCCGCTCTCGTTCGGACAGGTCCACCTGGTCGAAGAACGCGAGCGCGTCGCGGATCGAGCGCGCGGTGAGGTGGGCGATGTTCACCGCGTCGATCGTCACCGCCAGGCTCTCCGGCCGAAGGCGGGCGCCGCGGCACGTCCGGCACGGAACCTCTCGCATGTACTGCTCCAGCCGGTCCCGCTGGCTGTCGGAGTCGGTCTCCTCGTACCGGCGTTCGACGGCCGGGACGACGCCTTCGTATGTGGTCCAGTACGAGCGTGTCCGGCCGTACCGGTTCCGGTACCGGACGTGGATCTCCTGGTCCGAGCCGGACAGCACGATCTCGCGGGCCTTCTTCGGGAGCTTCTTCCACGGAGTCTTGGTCGAGAAGCCGTGGGCCTCGGCCACCGACTCGAGCACCCTGTACCAGTACTCGAGGCGGGTCCCGGCCCACGGCGCGATGGCCCCCTCTTCGATGGAAAGCTCAGGATCGGGCACCACGAGCTCGGAGTCGACCTCCAAGCGGGTACCCAGGCCGTCGCACGTCGGACACGCCCCGTAGGGCGAGTTGAACGAGAAGTTCCGGGGCTGGAGCTCGTCGAACGAGATCCCGTCGTACGTGCAGGCGAGCTTCTGCGAGAAAGGCTGCACGTCCTCCTTCCCGTCTGGCGTCTGCACCGCGATGGCCGCGATCCCCTCCGCCAACTGGAGCGCCGTCTCGATCGAGTCGGCGATCCGGCGGCGGATGTCGGGCCTGGCCACCAGGCGGTCCACCACCACCTCGATGGTGTGCTTGTAGTAGCGGTCCAGCCGGATGGGCTCCGAGAGGTCGCGGATCTCGCCGTCGATCCGGGCCCGGGGGAACCCCCGCCGGGCCAGGTCGGCCAGGAGCTTCTCGTACTCACCCTTCCGGCCCCGGACCACCGGGGCGAGGATCATGAACCGGGTACCCTCGGGCAGCTGCATGACCTGGTCCACGATCTGCTCGGGGGTCTGCCGTCCGATGGGCCGCCCGCATTTGGGACAGTGCGGACGGCCGATCCGGGCGTACAGCACCCGGAGGTAGTCGTAGATCTCGGTGATGGTCCCCACGGTGGACCGGGGGTTCTTGGACGTGGACTTCTGATCGATGGATATGGCCGGGGACAGTCCCTCGATGAAGTCCACGTCCGGCTTCTCCATCTGGCCCAGGAACTGCCGGGCGTAGGCCGAGAGCGACTCCACGTAGCGCCGCTGGCCCTCGGCGTAGATCGTGTCGAAGGCCAGGGAGCTCTTCCCCGAGCCGGACAAGCCCGTGAACACGATGAGCTGGTTGCGGGGTAGCTCCAGCGTGACGTTCTTGAGGTTGTGCTCACGGGCCCCGTGAATCACGAGCGTGTCGGTGCCCACGGGGAGATTGTAGTGGCGGCCCCGACAAGCCCCCGCCGTGCCTGGCCACGTCCCCATCGGGCGGGTGGCCGCGCCGCGGTAGGCTGACCCCGTGACCGAGCGAGCCAAGCTGGAGCAGCTGTCCTCGGCCGAGCTGCATGACCGGGCCACCCGCCTGGCTTGGCGGCGACTCGACGTGGGCTTCCTGTGGGACCTGGTGAAGACGATCCCCGAGGCCCGGGCGGCCATCGGGGACGAGGAGCGGAGCGAGACCGACATCATGCGCCCGCTGGCCCTTCTGAACGACCTTGTGGACGCCGACCGCGGCACCCTGGCCGATGCCCTCCGTCCGTTGTACATCGAGTACCTGGAGAAGCACGAGGGACGCGACGACGGAGCCGAGGGAGACACCTGACGGACTCCGTCGAACACGCCGGACTGCACCACCTGGACCTGACCTCCTGGCGCGAGGAGTTCCCGGTCCTCGAGCGGAAGGCCTACCTGATCAGCGCGTCGCTCGGTCCGGTCTCGCGGCGGTCTCGCGGCTACCTGGATGCGTACGTCGATGCATGGGCCTCCAAAGGCGCGCCGGACCACGTGTGGTTCGAGGACATCTTCCCCACCATGCGCGCGCTGAAGCATCGCTTCGCGGCGCTGGCCGGCTGCCATCCCGACGAGCTGGCCATCACCACGAACATCTCGATCGCCCTCTCGACGATCGCGTCGTGTGTGGACTTCTCCAGGCGCCGCAAGGTGATCCTGTCGGAGCTGGACTTTCCCACCGACGGGCACGTCTGGCTGGCTCAGCGATCGAGTGGGGCCGAGGTCGTGTTCCTGAAGTCACCCGATGGACTGACGATCCCGCTCCAGGAATACGAACGGGCCATCGACCAGGACACGGCGGTCGTCATGGTGAACCGTGTGCTGTACCGGTCGAGTGCGCTCGTCGACGCCAAGCAGATCTGCCGGATCGCGCGGGAGGCGGGAGCGTGGTCGATCGTGGACGACTACCACGGGGTCGGGATCGTCCCCCTCGACCTTCACGACCTGGGCTGCGACCTCTACACCGCCGGCGTCCTGAAGTGGCTGTGCGGGGGCCCGGGCCTGGCGTTCCTGTACGCGCGACGCGGCTTGCTCCCCGAGCTGGCGCCCACGGTCACGGGATGGTTCGCCACCCGCGAGCCGTTCTCTTTCGACACCCAGCACCTAGAGCTTCACCCCACGGCGCGGCGACTGGAGCACGGGACGCCGCCGGCGCCCGTCTACCCCGTGGCTTTGGGCGGACTCGAGATCATCTCGGAGGCCGGAGTCGACCGGATCCGTGAGCGGCAGGGGGAGCTGACCGACTACGTGATCACCCGGGCGGACGAGGCGAGCCTCCCCGTGCGGACGCCGCGCGAACGAGGAGAGCGCGGCGGCGTGGTGAACGTGGGGGTGGGGCCCGAGGCCGGCAAGATCTGCCACGCCCTCCTGGAGCGGAACGTGTGCACCGACTTCCGGGGCGACGGGCTCAGGATCTCGCCCCACTTCTTCAACACCGAGGCCGACATCGACCGCTGCTTCGACGAGCTCCGTTCCCTGCTGTGAGCCTCAGGTCGCCGTGACCACCCGACCGGCCCGGGTCACCAGCTTCAGATCGCCGAGCGCCGTGAGGTCCTCACGCGGATCGCGGGCCAGCGCGATGAGGTCGGCGGGGGCGCCGGGCTCGAGCGGCCCTGCCACCATGGCCCGGAGGATCTCGTCCGCCGTCATGCCCACAGTCTCTCGGAGGAGCAGGACCTCCCGAACGTCGATCCCCGGAGGGACCGCTCCGTTGCCGAGGTCGGTGCCGTAGACGACGGTGCCGCTGGCGGCCCGGAACCGAGCCATGTTGTCGGCGGCCGTCCGGAGCTCCGAGGTGACGTTGCCGAAGCTCCAGATGTCGAGCGTCGAGACGATCCGCACGGCCTTCGCCGCCGCCTCCAGCACCGACTCGGAGAGCCGCTCGCTCCACGGGCAGTGGGCGAACTCGCTCACCCCTGCGCCCAGCGCCCGCTCGGCCTGCCCCGCTCCCTGCACGTGGGCCGTCACCGGCAGCCCTCGGTCCCCCGCAGCCTGGACGATGGCCGCGAGCTCTGCGTCCGTCGGGGTGGGTCCTGCCTCGGCGTTCAGAGATACCTTGATCGCCGCGGCTCCCCGGTCCGCCAGGGTCTCGACGGCCGTGGCCGCCTCCTCGGCGCTCCGGATCTCCAGCCCGGTCCCGGGCGGCGCCCACCGATCGGTGGTGGGATAGCCCCCGGGTGCGGTGATCATGGGGCCGGCCGCACGGATCACCGGCCCGTTGAACGTGGGCAGCTCCGA
>DASPWN010000013.1:0-8249 GCA_035637835.1 Actinomycetota bacterium
CGACGGACCGAAAGCCGAACGGCGACCGACTACTATGACCGGGCGCTCGCCCTGGCGGGTCCCGAAGAGCGGTGGGGAGTCCGCGAGGCTCGAGCGCTGGCCGGCATCGGCGAGGCGCGTTACTGGCTCGGCGAGTACTCCGCGGCAACCGAGGTCCTCGATCGTGCCGTGGAGCTCGGCAGGAAGGTCGGGGACCCGTTCGCTCTCGCCCTCTCACTGCGCTTCCTTGGCGACGTCGCGATCAACGTCGAGGGCGATGTCGACAAGGCTGAGAAACTGCTCGCCGAGTCACTCGCCGCGGCGGAGGAGTGCACCGATCCGTGGGCGATCACCCGCACGCTGCTGTTCGCAGGGTGGGTGCCGTGGACGCGAGGCGACCACCAGGATGCCGAAGCGATCTGGCGCCGCGCGCTCGAGGTCGCCGATGCCGAGGATGGCCTGGCGCGCGTCCGGGCGCTCAACTCGCTATCGATCAACCAGACCGGTGGCCCGGGCCGGTCGGGTCCCGCGGCCGGCGCCGCTCTTCAGAAGGCGCTCGAGCTGAGTGACGAGGCGAGCGCGCTGGCCGAGGAGATCGGCGACCAGTTCAGCATCGCGATGACGACGGTGCAGCGGTCCCGGATCCTCGAGGACCTGGGCCGGTACGAGGAGTCGGTCCCGGGTTTCGACCGCGCGATCGCCGTCTTCGAGGACCTGGGAGCGAAGTGGGAGCTTGGCGACGCGATCGCCGAGCGCGGGATCGCCAAGCGAGAGCTCGGCCGACTGGACGAGGCCGAGGCGGATCTCCGCAAGGCGATCCGCATCTCGGAGGAGCTTGGCGAGCGCCAGCTGGCGAGCTGGACGTGGCGTGCGCTCGCCCGGGTCTCCGAACGGCGCGGCGACCACGCGGAGGCCGAGCAACGGATCCGACGATCCCACGAGGCGGAAGCGCAGCGACCACGATAGCCGGCGCTCAGGCGCGACCAAGAGAGCTCATGCGGGAACGAACACGGCGTTCAGCTCGAGCGGTCGAGCGACCCGTGCATCGTTCATGGCGACGTACCCGAGGTCTCGCAGAAATGCATTGATGGCGGCCACGGTGGAACCCGCGCGACGGAGGTGGGTCTCAATGGTCTCGACGACGATCATCCGCGGGCGATCACGCTCCAGCGTCCGCCGCATCCCCGCAAGGACGTGCATCTCCGCTCCCTCGACGTCGATCTTGACCGCGTGCAGACCGGTCGAGAGGTCAACGGCCCCGGATGCGACCAATCCATCGAACGAACGGACGGCGACCTCGCCCACGGTGGGACCGTTCCACATGAACAGGGATCGCTTGGTCGAATCCTCGGGATGCTCCGGATCGGCACGAAGGTTGGTGGAGCCGTCCCCGCTTCCCAGAGCGAATTCGTGGACCGTCAGCCGTGGTTCGACCCCTTGCATGCGTGCAGCTCTCCGAAGCTGCTCCGCGACGTCTGCCGCCGGCTCGAACGCATGGACCCGTCCCGTGCTCCCGACGGTCTTCGCGATGGGCACGGCGAAGTAGCCAGTGTTCGCCCCGACGTCGACGAAGACGTCACCCTCCGCGAGGGTCTCGATGAGGAGGGAAAGCAAGATCGGATGCTCCTCCGCGCAGGGGTTCGGCACCAGAGCATCTTTTCGGTCGGTATCTTCGCTCATGTCTCGTGCCTTCTCGTCTCGCATAGCCCGCCACCAGGAGTATCCCTGGGCTCCTCCGGTCCCGAAGCTTGGTCTACTGTGATCGATCCCGATGCTTCCAGCGTACGCACTCTCGGGGATCGAGCCATCGGCCAAAGGGTCTAGGCAGCCGTTCAGGTGCGGTGGGCTCGAACACCTTTGCCGGTTTGGTGAAGCCCTTGAGGTTGACTTCACCCAGCTCCACGAATCTCACGTCTGGTACCGCCGCGTTGGCCACGCTCTCGCTCACTAGGACCTGCCCAGTGCCTGCCCGTCCTGCGATCCGCGAGGCGAGGTTCACCGTCCTGCCGAAGTAGTCCCCGCCGTTGGCCACCACGGGACCGGCGGCCACGCCGACGTGGCCGGCGGAAGGCCAGCTTTTGGCACGTGCTGCACCATTTCCAACGAGAATGCCTCCGCATCGCCGGAAACGTGGCATACGACATCGCGGGGACCCGAGTGGGCTAGCGCCACACACCCGGCAGCTCCGGCCAGAGCACCTCACCGGCGCCGAGCCACGAAGCGAGCTCCTCGATCGAACGTCGCGCGGCGGGCCAATCGTCAGGGCGCGCGTCGGGCTGGGCGTGCACCGCATGCACTCGGAGCACACTCGCCCGGCGGTCGAACGCCGGGTCGATCCTGCCGACGAGGCGGTCGCCGCGCAGGATCGGCATTACGAAATACCCGAACTGGCGCTTGGCCTTCGGGACGTAGATCTCCAGGCGGAATCGCATGTCGAACAGCTGCTCTGTGCGATCCCGATCGGAGATGAGGTCGTCGAACGGCGAGAGCAACGTCGTTCGTCCTCGGAACGTCGAGTCGAGCAGATCGCGGTGGGTCACCCACCGCCCCGGCAAGCCCTCGATCTCGATGGGCACGATCACCCCGGAACGAGTGAGCCGATCGATCGCCCTCGTCCTGCCCGGCGGAGGTCCGTCGAACAGCATGCCAATGCGCTCGAGGCCCTCGATACCGCGTGCACGGAGTTGACGGGCAACGAGGTCCTGCGTTTCCTCGAGCCCCGGCCGGCCGTTCGGGGCGGGCAGGGATCGCTCGGCCAGATCCCAGAGGCGCTGCTGACCGTCACGTCCGACGATCATCACGCGGCCCTGGCACCACAGGATATCGAGCAGCATCGGCACGTTCTGGCCCTCGTCGTTCCAGCCGCCCGTGTGCCACCCCTCCGCGGCACGATTCTCGAGTTCCCGCGCGCGCAGCGGACCGCGGCGCCTCAACTCGCCGAGCACGTATCGCACGAACGCATGGTTGGCGCGGAGCCACGCACGGACGTAGGCGTGGCGCGTCAGATCGCCGTGCGGGTAGCGCCGCATCGAGATCCGATGCATCGGCAGGTCCGCGGTCGGCAGGATGTGCGCCCGGTACTCGAAGAGCTGGCGGTCGCGCCACTTCAGGCGTTCGAGCTCGGCGACGCGGAACCGGCGCCCCAGCCGGCTCCACAGGACGAGATGCTCTGTGCGTGCGACGACCGAGGTCGGATCCATCTGGACCATGCCCAGCCGATGGACGGTCTCGACGAGCGACGAGGCTCGGGGGGCGGCCAGCAGCTGCCCGGTCACCGCGAGCCTGCGCGCGCGTTGCCGGGAGAGGCGGACGGTGTCGGGCACGCGGAGAGACTACCCGGCGGGGGCGACGAGCTTCTTCAGTCTTCCGCGCCGACGAGGATCCGTTCGAGCCGATCGAGGCTCGTGAGGTCCAGAAACCGAAGCGACTGACGTCACCGGGATCGAGCCTCGGGACGGCTTACCGCCGCTGTGATCGGGGCTGGTCGGGTTGGGCTGGCCCTCCTTCCACGCCGGCTTCCTCCAACAAGAGCCATTCCACGAACCGCTCGTTCCCCAGGGCACCGAATCCTTCGTCCAGACCCCGGCGCAGCCGAACGAGGTCGATGGCCTCCGCAGCCGAGTAGCCCAGGAACATCAAGGCCCGAGCGACCACGATGCCCGAGCGGTTTAGACCCTGCACACAGTGAACCAGCACCCTATGCCCGCCCCGCACGAGGTCCGCTACGAGCCTGGCGACCTGCCGCGTCTTGTGGTCGACCGTGTCCGCGTCGTCGATGGGGAAGTGAACGTAGAGATGGTTCTCCGACACAGGCGGGGACCACGTGTACTCCCAGTCGTCGAGCGCTACGATCGCGTCAACTCCCAGTGAGGCGAAGCCGTGTGGTTCAACCAGCCTTTTGGCAATGAACAGCCCTGGCAGTACCTCGAAGGTTTGAAACTGCCATCCCTCGGGACGCTTGAGGTTTTTCTTCTCCACAGGGGCATCTTAGAAGGACCACGCTGGCTCACTGCTCGTGCTGTCCGCCGCGGGTCGAATCCGGCTCTTAGGTGGATCGAACGCGTACCCAAACGTACATCACGGGCCAGATGGGGACATCGCCGCGGGTCAGAGAACTCAGCCTGCTAATGCCACGGTGGGGTGGCGGGTTTCGAATCCCGTCGTCCGCTCCACACACCAGGTCGCGTAGACTAGCCACGGCCCGTATCACCGGGGCCGTTTCGGCGGGGTGGCCGAGTGGTTAGGCAAGGGTCTGCAAAACCCTGTACACCGGTTCAATTCCGGTCCCCGCCTCGAGACCCCTCTCGGGCACGTAGAATCGGCGGGCTTGGGCGCTTAGCTCAGGGGTAGAGCGCTTCCTTGACGCGGAAGAGGTCAGAGGTTCAAATCCTCTAGCGCCCACAACAGGAGGACCTGGTCACAGGGCCTTTCCCTTTCAGCGGAGCTGGGCGAATCGGGGACTCCGAGCCTAAAAGTTGACGAAAAGTTGACGCGACGCGTTTGTGACGAACTGAACCTGTCGGCCGGGCCTGCGGAAGTCGTCGGATACCGGCTGAGCGAAAGCGTCACTGGAGGGGCTTCAACGAGACATTCCCATCGGGAGATGTGTCTTTGGTCTTACCGGCTGGGACGATATCCAACCCGGCCCTCAACTATGGACCTGGGGCCACGACTCCCTACATAACGGGCAACCCGTGCACCAGTTCGAGCGAGTCTTCTTGCGGTCTTGTGCGAGGAGCGGTGGGCTCGACAGGCCTGGGTCTCGTAGCTCGAACTCGCGCAGGAGGCGCTCGACTTGAACCGGAGATCTTAGGGATCTTCACGGGTAGCGATACTCGACTGCCCAATGCCAGTCGCACCTCGCTGGCTGCCGACGCAGAACGATAAAGGCAGAGGTATCCCGCCACACGCTATCGTCACACTTGTGAGTCGGATGCTCGTCGTAGCCACCGCCGGAGCAGGTGGGGACCTCCAACCCCTCGCCGCCGCCGCGCTCGCCCTGCGGGCACGAGGTCATGAGATCTTGGTTCTCGGCGACGGGACGGTGGCACGTGCACTTGGGACTCTCGACGTCCACGTCGAGACGCTTCCCCCAGAACTGGACCTCGGCCCGACGCTCGCCGGCGCGATCCGCGCCGCGATGAGCCAGACCGGTGGCGACCTGCAGGCTGCGGGGCCGCTCGTGCAAGAACGGATGACGATCTGGGCCCGAGCGCTGGCCGATCCGGTCGCCGCCGCGGTCCGGCTCGATCACCCGGATGCGGTCGTGACCTCGCTGTTCGGCGTCGAGGTGCTTCATCTCGTCTCGCCCTCCTGCCCGTGGGCCGTGGTGAACAGCACGTTCTACGTGGGTCCGAACGCGCCTCGGATGCTGGAGGAGGACTTCGGCCCTCGGGCGATTCCCCTCATCGCCAGATACGCCTCCCTTCTCGAATCGGCGGATCTCGTGCTGCACGCGACCGATCGGGTGTTCGATTTCTCGTTCGAGGGGCTGCCTCCGGGTCATCACTACGTCGGACCGCTCGGAACGTGGGAACCGCCGAGCGGTCCGCCCGACTATCTCGGCGAATCGGGCGATCCATGGGTGCTGGTCTCGATCAGTTCCCAGATCCAAGACGACGTCCCGCTCGCGCGGGCGGCCGCCGATGCACTCCAGGACAAACCGGTCCGCGTGGTGCTCACCATCGGGCCGGACCACGATCCCTCCGAACTGTCGGCGGTTCCCGCGAACGTGCGAGTGGAACGCGTGATCTCACACGCCGCAGTCCTCGAGCGCGCTGCGATGCTTGTGAGCCACGCGGGTCATGGCTCGGTGATGAAGGCGCTCTGGTTCGGAGTCCCTATGGTCCTGGTTCCGTGGGGTCGTGATCAGCCGGGTGTAGCCGCGCGCGCGGCGGCACTGGAGGTCGCGGCCGTCGTTCCTCGAGACGACGCGTCGGCAGAGGAGCTGTCGGCAGCGATCGATCGGGTCTTCTCCGATGGTCAGATGCGGGAGGCGGCCATGCGGAACGGCACGCGGCTGCGGTCCATGGACGCCCCCGGGGTGGCTGGGGCACTGCTCGAGCAGCTGGCGTGATCGGTTGTGGGTGTGTTGGCGTCTAGAAAGCCCGGGGCGGACCGATCTGTGCATCGTCGCGCTGTCCCCCTGACCTTGGGGTTGACTGGTAGTCCCATCGGGATTTGAACCCGTGTCTCCACCTTGAGAGTGTTCTCGGGGCTGATTTCGCTACCTGCGGCGATACCCGAATCCGGTTCCCGACCTGCGGATTCTATGCTCCAGCCGTCCCCGTCATTTCTTGACATCTCCCGGTCGTTCGCGGGACGAATGCGAGACGAACGTGGCCAGCCGTGGCGCACGAGAGGTGCCATCGGAGGCGACGCCCAGTGCGGCGCTCATGTCGCGCTGGTTGGTTTCATCGCCCTGCACATACCGGTTCCACGGGTGGACATCGCCGGCGCACCTGCTCGGAGCCGCCTCAAATGAGACCGGGGCTTTACGAGACGGGGCTCTCAGGGACGCCGTGCCTCGTCATCCCATCACACGCAGGTGCAGAGGACGTCGGCCTGGTCGCACCCGGCGCACCGGATCGTGCAGTAACGATCGGAGCCGACATGCAGATGCCCGGCGTCATGCTCGCCCGCCACCGACCCACAGATGGCGCACTTCCAGCCGTCACCCGGGCCTCCACACTTTGCGCACATCAGCGCCTCTGTCTGTGCCATCGCCGGATCACCCCTTCTGGATCTCGAGACCGAGGGCAGGGGGCGAGGTCATCGACGCGAACCCGCCGCCTGCGCCAGTTCAACTGTTGCGCGCCGCGACGATGCCCCGCAAGGACACGAGCGCGCCGACCACGAAGATCACCACCGCGAGGTAGATCAGCCCCAGGTGACCGAGCGTGTCGAAGCCGTTCAGGTAGTGCGCCGGCAGGGCTACCGCGAGTCCCAGGACCGGGGCGGTCACCGCTCCGACCCACGCCCAGAGCTCGCCCCGCCGAACCCCGTACGCCACCAGGAACAGCACCGCAAGGCCCGTTGCCGCGATGAATCCGGAGACCGCCAGGTGGAGATGGCTCACGTACTGGAACAGCGCCGGGCTGAACGCCTGGATCTCTTCCTTCCCCACGTTGACCTCGTTGGGCCCGATCCCAAGCTCCAGGAACGAGTCCGTGAAGTTGCGGACGAAGAAGATCACCGCGTAGCCGATGAACCCCGCGGCAGCGATCCCCATGAGCCAGGAGCCCGTTCGAAGAGCGGTCGCCGACTTGTCCGCTGTCGTGTCCTGCACCGTGATGCTTGTCATGTACCAGCACCTCCTCTTGCCCATGACAGACGTCCGACCGAGGACGCCGATTGCACCTTCCTGGCGATGCAATAAGGTCGGCCACCCAAGCGTCTTGAGAGGTGAGCACGCCAGTGAGACGGGCCTTCGGGATGGCGGACATCGGGATCCAGGACCGGACCAAGGAAGCGTTCCAGAGCATGGCCGTCGGCGAACTGCCGGCCCTCTACTCGCTGGCCCGCCGGCTCGTTTGGGACGGTGCGGAGGACCTCGTGCAAGAGACACTGATCCGGGCGTATCGGTCGTTCGGGGCACTGAAGGAGGACGAGGCGGGCGCCCGGTGGCTGAAGAGCATCCTGGTGAACGTGTTCCGGGATGAGCTTCGAAAGCGCGCCCGATCCGTGGAGGAGCTTCCGGTCGAGGAGGTCGAAGACTTCTCGTTGTACCGGACCCTGGTGGAGGTGGATCCGCTTCCCTACTCGGACACCCTGCACCTGGACTTCCTCAGGGCGTTTGGCAAGGACGACGTACGCGAGGTCCTCATGCGTCTCCCGGTGCTCTACCGGGCGCCGCTCGTACTTCGGTACATGGACGGATTCGCGACCAAGGAGATCGCCCGCATGCTCGACTCACCGCTCGGAACAATTCTCGCGCGGCTGCACCGAGGTCGGAAGCGGTTCGAGGCCGAGATGTGGGCGTACGCGGAGGAGACGGGACTCCTCATAGGGGAGGCGGACAGATGACCGACCAGCAGAGCTCGATCCCATGCTCCGAGGCCGTGAGGCAACTCTGGGACTACCTCGACAAGTCGATCTCGGCCGAGGATCAGGAGAGGGTCGAGAAGCACCTGTCGTTCTGCCGCACGTGCTGCGGGGAGCTGGAGTTCGCCAAGGAGCTCCGGAGCTTCCTTGCCTCGAATGAGGCGGAGGAGATCCCTCCTGACGTGAAAGCCCACCTCGAGCGCTTCGTACAGGAGCTCTAGGAGGAC
>DASPWN010000014.1:0-9154 GCA_035637835.1 Actinomycetota bacterium
AGGAAGACCCTCGCCGTCTCATCAACCCGGCGGCGGTCCTTGACCATCAGGTACACGAGGTAGATCAGCCCGACCACCATCCAGATCGCCACGACCGGCCCGGCGATCGACAGGGGATAGGGAAGGCGGGAGACGAACTTGAACGACGGGATACCCGCGCCGGCCAGGAAGGCCGGAACGAGCACGATGATCCCCAGGATCGGGAACAACCCGTGCAGGATCCAGTTGAACTCATCCCGCCGATACCTGGCGTAGTACACGAGGCAGGAGAGGTTGCAGATCATATAGAGCGGCACGAACGCCACCACGATCATCGTAGCGATCAGCCCGAACGCCGTGATCGGGTCGTACTGGAGCCCCAACCACAGCGCCACTGCCAGCCCAACGATCAGCTGCACGACCACCGAGACGTATGGCGATCGGTACCGGGGGTGGACCTGAGCCATTGACGAGGGCAGGAGCCGGATCCGTCCCATGGCGAACCACGTCCTGGTCGCGGCGTTCGCTCCGGCGTTCGCGTTGGCGATCGTGGAGTTCACGATAGCCAGGAAGATCATCAGGAACCCGAACGCGCCCCACGCGCTTCGCCCCAGGCCGAGCCATCCGGCGCCGGTGGCGAAGTCCTTGGCCTTGCCCGGCCCCACGAACGCCGTCACCGCGTAGGTCGTGAGCACGTAGTACAAGCCGATCACCACGGCGGACCCCACCACGGCCCGGCGGACCGTCCGCCTGGGATCCTTGGCCTCCTCCGCCAGTGGCGCAGCGGCCTCGAAACCGATGAACGCGAGGACGGTGAACACGGAGGCCGCGACCACCCCGGAGAACCCCTTGAAGTTCGGGTTGTTCGCGTACTTCGTGGTGAACACCGCGAGCGTGTTGTGATCGGCCTTGGCGATCAGCGTGAGGGCGATCAGCGTGAACACGGCGATCTCGAAGATCCCGAGGATGGTCCCCGCGCCCGCCGACACGCGGATCCCGAGGTAGCCGATCACGAAGACCACGATGGCGCCCGCGATGGCCCATGGCCACCACAGGTCCGCAGCCCAGTTGAACTCCGTGTGGAAGACGTCGGCCGCGGCGAAGCCCAAGTTCAGGAACAGGAGGGGGGCAACCAACGGCTCGACAAACGCGTATCCCCAGCCGACCAGGAACCCCACGGACGGGTGCAACGACTTTGACGCGTAGGTGTAGAACGAGCCCGCCGACGGTAGGTGCTTGGCGAGCTGTCCGATCGACAGCGCCACGAACAGCGATCCGACCAGGGCGAAGATCACCGCGAGCGGCGTCGCCCCGCCGCCGAACGCGATTCCGAAGGGGATCGAGAAGGCCACGGCAGCGGCCGGCGCCATGTGAGTGATCGACTGGAAGATCACCTCGCGAAGGCCGATGGCCTCCCTGGCGAGCGAGGTCCTGCTGGCGTTCGCGACCACGGCTGACCCCCAATCGTGAGTCGTCCGTTGGCCTACGTAACGCTCGAGGGTGCGCTTGTCAAGCCGAAACGGGCTGGCGTGCTCGGCCGCGAGTATTCCCGCCGGCGATAGCCTGGTACCGCGATGGACCGCGCGGTCGTGCTGTTCGACGAGGACTGCGGGTTCTGCCGGTGGGCCGCGGGGAAGCTGCTCGCCTGGGACCGGCGAGGGCGCCTCCGGCTCGTCGCGCTGCAAGACCCGGAGGCCGAACAGCTCCTGACGGGGATGGACCGCGGTCGGCGGATGGCCTCGTGGCACCTGGTGGACCTGGATGGACGCATTCGGTCGGCCGGACGCGCGGTCGCACCTCTCCTTCGGCTCCTCCCCGCCGGCACGCCGCTCGCGGTCGTCGCCGAATCGTTTCCCAAGACCATCGATCGCCTGTACGACTGGATCAGCCGCCACCGAGAACGACTGGGCTCCCTCCTCGGGCAGCAGCGCTGCGCAGTCGACCCGGCAGGGAAGCACGGCTGAGGATCACCTTGTGAAAAAGGACGGAGGGGGCGCGGGCGCCCCCTCCGTCCGGTCCGCGGGTCTCCCGGCGGGCATCAGTCGTCGGCCGGGACCCTGACCACCTCGCGATCGCTCTCGGGCACGCGAACGGGCTCCATGGTCGGCTCGTGGCCCTCCACGTGGATCTGCGGCAGCCACTGGAGCCACTTCGGCAGGTACCAGTTCACGTCACCGAGCAGGCGCATCGCTGCCGGAACGAGGAGGGTCCGGACGATCGTCGCGTCCATGAACACGGCCACCGCCAGGCCGAACCCCATCTGCTGGAGTGGACCGAGGCGACCCGCCGCGAACCCTCCGAACACCGCGACCATGATCAGCGCCGCGCCGGTGATGATGCCGGCCGTGGTGCGAAGCCCGTAGGCCACCGACTCGGTGTTGTTGTGCGTCTTGTCGTACTCCTCACGGATCCGGCTGAGCAGGAACACGTGGTAATCCATCGACAGGCCGAACAGCACCGAGAACAGGAACAGCGGCAGCCATGCCTCGATCGCCGGCGTCTTCTGGAACTGGAACCCCAGCGCGTTGAAGAAGCCGATGCCGACGCCCTTCTGGAACACGAGTGTCAGCGCACCGTAGGCCGCACCCACCGAGAGCAGGTTCATGATGATGGCCTTGAGCGGCAGCACGATCGATCGGAACACCACCGTGAGGAGCACGAACGACAGCCCCAGCACGAACACCAGCACGATCCACTGGTACGTGCCCACGGTGTCGAGGAAGTCCGTGAAGAAGGCCGGGTTCCCTCCGACCAGCACCTGGACCCCGCTCACCCCCTGGAAGGCGGAGGGTACGACCTGGTCGCGAAGGTTGCGGATCGCCTGGAAGGCCGCGTCACTCGAGGGGTCACCTCGGAAGTAGGCGTCGACCTCGATCGCGGTTCCATCCTTGCTGGTGGTGACGTTGGTCTTGGGAGCGAACGCCGGGTCGCTCGCGATCCCCTCTTGTAGCTGCGCGATCGCCGCCTGAACCTCCGACGACTCGACGTCCCCAGTGATGACGATCTTGGCCGGGTCGGTCAGCCCACCGGAGAACTCCTGCTGCAGGGTGACGAACGCCTGCTTCGACGGGAAGTCGTCCGGGAGCGTGCTGACGTTCTGGGACGTCCCCCGGTGCAGCTGGAAGTAGAAGCTCCCCAGGCCGCCAAGCACGAGGAGGCTGGCCACCAGGAACACCACGGGCCTGGCCATGACGCCACGGGTGAGCCGGTCCCACATGCCCCCCCGCGGGTCGAAGTCGGAGTCGACCCGGGCCCGCTTGGCCAGTCGTGGCCAGTTCACCCTGTCGCCGAGGATTGCAAGGATGGCGGGAAGGAGCGTCATCGACGCCCCGAGCGCGGCGATCGTCACCAGGATCGCGCCGCCCGCCAACGACCTGAAGATCGTGGCCGGGAAGATCATCATCCCGAGCAGGGCGAGCACGACGGTGAGGCCGCTGAAGAAGACGGCTCGGTTCGCCGTTGCCCCCGCGGCGCCGATCGCGTCGAGCTTCGCGAAGCCCTTCTTCCGCTCCTCCCGGTACCGAGACACGATGAACAGTGAGTAGTCGATGCCCACGGCGAGGCCGATCATCGTGACCATGTTCTCCACGAACAGGTTGAAGCTGAAGAGCTGCCCGATGAGGGCCACCAGGCCGAGCGCCACGGCGATGGCGAAGATGGCCATGACGATCGGGACGATGGCCGCCACGATCGCGCCGAACACGATGATCAGGACGATGAGCGCGACGCCGATGCCGATCGACTCGCCCTTCCGGAGGTCCTCCTCGGCGATCTTCGTGAAGTCCACGTTCAACGACCCCGTGCCCGCCATCTGCACGGAGAAGCCGCTCGCCTCGGTCGAGGCAGCGATGTCCCGGAGCTTCTGGATGGTCGCGTCCTCGAAGTCCTTGAGGGTGACTGGGATCAGCGTGTAGTGCTTGTCCTGCGAGACCAGGCCCGCGGCCTGATCCGGCGCCTGCTGGACGATGTCGTAGTACGTGGTCGGCGGCCCTGCCAGGATGCTCCCGTCGACCTCGCTGACCCGCCCCTGGAGTTGCTTGACGAACGCCCCGAACTGCGGGTCATCGACGGTGTACGTGTCCGAGTGCACGATGAGGAACTCGGTGTCCTCCGTGCGACTCTGGCCGAACTTCGTGTCCAGGACGTTCTGGGCCTTGACGGACTCCGGTGAGTTCGTGAACTGAATGTCCTGGGTCAGGACGTCTGACAGCAGCCGGGAGCTGAGCGCCCCCATGGCCGCGATCAGGACCAGCCACACCCCGATCGTCCGCCAGGGGTGACGGCTACTCGCCCTCGCTATGGT
Organism: Actinomycetota bacterium; assembly: GCA_035637835.1. Lineage (GTDB taxonomy): Bacteria > Actinomycetota > UBA4738 > UBA4738 > HRBIN12 > AC-69. Next base: position 4,283 of record DASPWN010000014.1, read on the forward strand.
CTCCGGATTTAGCCTCATGTTTCCCCCTACCCGCTCGGCCCGGTCCTTGCCCCGGGGATGCTTACGGCATATGCTTACGGCGTCAGGTAGTCTATCCCTACGATGTAAGGTGTCAACCCAGACAACGAGGAAATATGCCCGAGAAAGTTGAACATCTGGAGAACGTGAGCCTGGAGCCCGACGGGGCCGACGACAAGGGCCCGACCAGCCACCGCCGGGAGCCCCTGACCAGGGAGCGGATCCTGCGAGCCGCCCTCAACGTCATGGACCAGGAAGGGCTGGAGGCCGTGACCATGCGCCGCCTGGGCCGGGAGCTCGGCGTCGAGGCCATGTCCCTGTACAACCACGTGGAGGACAAGGAGGCGATCCTCGAGGGCATCCTCGAGGTGGTCATGGCCGAGTTCGAGTTCCCAGAGGAGACCGGGGACTGGGAAGCCGACGTCCGTGCGGGGGCCAGGGCCTGGCGCCGGCTGATGATCGCCCATCCCACGGTCATCGCCCTCTTCGCCGAGAGCAAGCACCCGGCTTCGTCGCCGGAGCGCCTGCGGCCCATGGAGTGGGCCTTCGAAATACTCGGCAGGGGCGGGCTGTCGGAGGACGAGGTCGTCCACGCCTTTCGGGCCATCGGGGGCTACATCATGGGTTCGGTGCTGAACGAGGTGGCCAACCCCGTGCCGGGGATGGGCGACCGGGACCACAGAGCCGAGCACGAGCAGCTCGCCGGTGCGCTCCCGCCGACCGAGTTCCCGAACCTCGTTCGGCTCCTGCCCCTCATGGCCGAATGCGACGCGGAAGTCGACTTCGAGTTCGGCCTGGACCTGTTGATCGCCGGCCTCCGGGCCAAGGTGGACGCTTCGCCGGCCTCCGACGCCTGATCCACTCGCTGCGCGCCGAGCGGCGGGTTTGACACCGCCCCCCCGCGATGGGGTCAAATTGGGGGTCAACGTCCGAGGAGGTCCCCCCTGACCACCTTCCCCGCCTGGCGACGGAACACCCCCACGTGCCCCTGTCTTCGCGGGCGCCTGGTGGCCGGGTGCACCACGACATCTCGGGAGACCTTCCGGCGAACCTGACGGCCATGGACGAAGGGGGGACCATGGGAGGCACACGAAGAACGATCCGGGGCCTTGCAGCCGCGGCCGTTGTCGCGCTGGCCACCGCGATGCCGGCATTGGCCACCACGTCGGTCAAGCCATATGCCGTGCCGATCGGCACCGAGTACGACGTCACGCCGCTCTTCAGCGTCGACGACACCGTGCCCCTTCTCGGTGGCACGGAGGGGCAGCAGTACCGAATGGTTGGGATCCCGGACGGCTTGGGAGCTCACCCGAACGGGGACGGAACGAGCACGCTGTACATGAACCACGAGCTGAACTTCAACTCGATGTCCGAACCAGTGGTTGGTGGCGTGGAGAACCGAGGCGCCATCGTGTCCAAGTGGATCCTCGATGCGGACGGCAACCCGATCGCTGGCCGCAGGGCCTATGACACCGTCTACGACGAGAACACCTTCGTGGGCCCCGCTGCACAGACAGACAACTCGACGCGGGCCTTCGCTCGGTTCTGCTCTGGTTTCCTGGCTGGCCCCGCGAATGGGTTCGATCGCTACATCTACATGACCAATGAGGAGGAAGCCGCTGCCTCGAACACGTTCGACAGCAGGGGAAGCTCCTCCGTCGCCATCTTCGACGGGGAAATCCATACGCTGCCGAAGCTCGGCCACTACTCGAAGGAAAACTCGGTCGTCCAGCCAACCCAGGGCGCTCGGACGGTGATTTTCTCGACGGAGGACGGCCCGGCAACCCTGGACAACCAGTTGTACATGTACGTCGGGACGAAGGATCCATCGGCGGCATCAGTCCTGGCGAAGAACGGACTGGACAACGGCAAGCTGTACGTCTTCCGTTCGCTCGACGCAGACAGGAATAGCGAGCGGACGTTCGTCACGGGGTCGGTGACCGGCAAGTGGGTGGAGATCCCGGGCGCCGATGCCATGACGGACGTGGCGCTCGAGGCGGCGAGTGATGCCATCAACGCCATGACGTTCGTGCGTCCTGAGGACGGCGCATTCAACCCGAACAACCCGAACGAGTTCTTCTTCGACACGACGGGCTCCTCGACTGGCACAGCCGAGGGCGTGAACGAGCTTGGACGGCTGTACTCACTCCGACTCAATCCCGTCGACCCGATCCGGCCAGCGACACTCAGGATCGTCTACAACGCCGACCTTGTCGTGGCTGCCGGTGGCGACATCGCCATCAGCCCCGACAACATGGACGCGAGCAGCCAGTACCTCATGATCAACGAGGACGGCACCACGGAGAGCCGCCTGGTTATGGCCTCGAAGGGCCGCGACGGCTCGGTTTGGCGGTTCGACCTCACGGGTCGGGTCGGCGGGCTGGGGGTCGACGTTTCGACGGCGACGCGCATCGCGGAGCTCGACCCGCCCGGACGCGACGGCGTGCCCGTCGGACCGGGGATCTGGGAGACGAGCGGCATCATCGACGCCTCGCTCCTGTTCGGCTCGAACACCTGGCTGTCGGACGTCCAGGCGCATCCGCCCACGGCAGCGCCTGCTGCAGGGACCGTCGAGGATGGCCAGCTGTTCCTGTTGACGCCGGACGAGGCCTAGCTCGCCAGCTCCACGATCGAGAGAGAGGGGCTCGGCCTGCTCGCTAGAGCAGGCCGAGCCCCCCTCCCACCCGCCGGAACGCCTCCAGGGCCTCCTTGAGGTCCTCCTCCGTGTGGTCCGCGGTCACGATGGTGCGGACACGGGCCCGGCCCTTGGCCACGGTTGGGAACACGATGGCCGGCGTGAACACCCCATCATCGAACAGCCGTCTGGCGAACTCCTGCGTCGTCTCCTCGTCGCCGGTGATCACCGGCGTGATGGGGGTCTCGCTCTCGCCGGTGTCGAAGCCGAGGGCCTCCAAGCCATCTTTGAAGACGCCCGTGTTGGCCCACAGCCGCTCGAGGCGGTCGGGCTCGTCCCGAATGATGTCGAGAGCCGCCATGCACGCCGCGATCACGGCGGGCGGGGCGCTCGTCGAGAACAGGTAGGGGCGGCCCCGGTTCTGCAACCACTCGATCAGATGCGTCGGCCCTGCGATGAACCCACCGAGCACCCCGATGGCCTTCGACAACGTCCCCACCTGGACGTCCACCCGACCGTGGAGGCCGAAGTGATCGACGGTCCCGGCGCCACCGGTGCCCAGGACCCCGGAGGCGTGTGCGTCGTCCACCATCATGATCGCGCCGTGCCGCTCGGCCACCTCGACCAGGTCCGGGAGCGGCGCGATGTCCCCGTCCATCGAGAACACGCCGTCGGTGATCAACAGCTGGCGGCGGCCGGGCGCTTTCGTCTGTCCGAGCAGCTCGTCCGCCGCCCCGGCGTCCTTGTGGGGGAACACCCTGATCTCGGCCCGTGACAGCCGCCCGCCGTCGATGATCGACGCGTGGTTCAGCTGGTCGGAGACGATCACATCCTCCTTGTCCAGGATGGCCGCCACCGTCCCCGCGTTCGCGGTGAACCCCGACTGGAACATCAGCGCGTCCTCCGCGCGCTTGAAGGCCGCGAAGCGCCGCTCCAGATCCCGATGCATCGCCATCGTGCCGGCGATCGTGCGGACCGCGCCCGTCCCGGCCCCGTAGATCGAGGCGGCGCGCGCGGCCGCCTCGTTCATCCGGGGGTGGTTGGCCAGGCCCAGGTAGTTGTTCGACGCGAGGTTGATGACCTCCCGGCCGTCGAACCGGGCTCTGGCCCCCGTCGGGCCCTCCAAGACCCGTTCGTGGAGCACCAGCCCTTGCGTTCGGAGCTCCTCCAGCCGCTCTCCCAGGTAGTCGAGCGCGCCCGCCATCGGTCGGAGACGCTATCGCATTAGGCTGGAGCGAGCGGGCCAGCGGACACGAGGAGATCACGTGACCTCCATCGATGTGGACGGGTTCTTGGCAGACTCCGTCGTCACCTCCGACGGAAAGCTGTATGTCCAGGGTGCGGGGTGGAATCGGATCTCCGCTGCGACGTTTCCGGTCGTGCACGATCGGATCGGAATCGGGCTGCTCTTCCGCTTCGAGGTCCCGGGGGTACGTGAACCCCACCGGTTCGAGCTGCGACTCGAGGACTCAAAGGGGAACGAGATGCCCCTCGGTGACGCGCCTCCTGGCCCGCAGTCACCGGGCAAGATCACTCGCATCGGCGGGGAGTTCGGGGCAGGGCCGGTCGCGCGCGACGTCGAACAGATCGTGCCGATCGCCATCAACCTGAACGGCATGGCGTTCGAGGGCCCGAGCACCTTCCGCTTCGTCATCTCGGTGGACGGCGTTGACATGAAAACGCTTCCGTTCCGTGTCGAGCAATTCGCACCGCAGCGCGCGCAGGCCACAGGTGGAGGCGGCTACCTCTGACGGTTAGTCGCCCGGGAACATGATGACCTTGGCCGAGTGGCCCGAGGCCGTGGTCTCGAACGCCTCCTCGAACCGCTCCATCGGGAACCGGTGAGTGATCACCGGCGTCACATCCACCCGGCCGGTCGACAGGAGCGTCGTGGTCTGCTGCCACGTCCGGAACATCTCGCGTCCGGTGATGCCCTGAAGACGGGCCTCCTTGAAGATGACCTGGTCGTTCAGGTCAAGGGTCACCGGCCGGTCGGGAAGGCCGAGGAGCGACATCCGCCCGCCTCGGGCGAGCATCCTGGTGCCCTGGTCGATCGCCGACGCGTTGCCGGACATCTCCAACACGACCTCGGCCCCGGTCCGGTTCGTGGCCTCCAGCACCGCCTCGACCGGGTCCTCCACCTTCGGGTCGACCAGCAGGTCGGCGCCCATCTTCGAGGCGAGCGCCCGCCGCTCGTCGTTCGGCTCGATGGCGATGAC
>DASPWN010000015.1:0-1517 GCA_035637835.1 Actinomycetota bacterium
CATCCGCGACCTGACCAACTGGGCGGTCGAGGAGATCACCAGCGGCCACGAACTGCCCGACCTGGAGCGTAGCCACACCACGTTGTCTGCCGCGGCCGAGATCAACCGGAACCGCTGAGGGGCTGGCCGGAGCTACTCCCCTCCGCCGCCCGTTGGAAGGCGTCGCGTGGGTGGTGGATCGAACCGAGCTGCGCCACGTCGCGAGGAAAGAGCAACCCCACCGTCCAGTCCATGACGATTCGGACCTTCCGGTTGAGGGTCGGCATCATCCACAGGTGGTAGCTGCGGTGGAGGAACCACGCGGGAAACCCCTTGATCTTCACCCCGAGCACGATGGCCGCCCCCTTGAACCGGCCGAGGGAGGCGAGCTGTCCTAGGTTCCGCCACCGGAACGGCTCCACCGGTTCCCCGCCAAGCGACGCGATCACGTTCGTGCCCAGCCGACGGGCCTGGCGGAGCGCGTGTTGCGCCGTTGGGGGAGACACGCCGCCCGTCGCGAGGTCGGGCACCGCCGCGTTGTCCCCTGCGGCCCAGGCATCCTCGACGCCGCGGACCCGCAGGAACTCGTCCACGACCACGCGTCCCCGTTCGTCGACGGGAAAGTTCGAGCGGGCGGCGAGCGGCTCCGGCTTCACTCCGGCCGTCCACACCAGGGTGTCCGCGGCGAAGTGCATCCCGTTCGACAGGCGCATCACCCCGCCCTCGGCCGACTCGAGCGTCGTGTTCACCAGCACCTCGATCCCCCGCACCCGCAGCCGCGAGTTCACGTAGGTCGCCAGGTCGGGGCTCAGCTCGGGCAGGATGCGTGAGGTGGCCTCCACCAGGACCCAGCGCATGTCGTCGGAATGCAAGCTTGGGTAGTAGTGGAGCGCCGAGCGGGCCATGTCCTCCAGCTCCGCCAGGGCCTCCACCCCCGCGTACCCGGCCCCCACGAAGACGAAGGTGAGGGCGCCCCGCCGATGGTCCTCGTCGGGCTCCTCGGCGGCGGCGTCGAGCCGGGACAGCACGTGGTTGCGAAGGAAGATGGCCTCGGCCACGGTCTTGAACCCCACCCCGTGCTCGGCCAGGCCCGGGACGGGCAGGACCCTCGATCGAGACCCCGCGCCCAGCACGAGGACGTCGTAGGGGACCTCGATGTCCTCCTCGTTCGGCGTCCGCACGGTGGCCACTCGCCGCTCGTGGTCGATGCGCCGCACCTCGCCGACCAGCACGGTTGTCTTCTTGAGGATCTGCCGGAGGGGGACGACGACGTGGCGGGGCTCGATGTTGCCCGAGGCCACCTCGGGAAGGAACGGCTGGTACTGCATGTAGTTCTCCAGGTTCACCAGGGTCAGCTCGTGGCCCGCGCGCGACAGTTCGCCTTGCATCTCCAAAGCCGCGTACATGCCGACGTAGCCGCCCCCCACGATCAGCACACGCCGTCGGGCGGGCTGCATCTCCTTATCCCGAGTCCGCGAGGGCGCGGAGCATCCGGAACTGATCGGGATCGGTGGTCACCGATCCCAGACGCACGGGGT
>DASPWN010000016.1:0-3001 GCA_035637835.1 Actinomycetota bacterium
CGTGAGGTGTTCCCCCGCGTGACCGGTTGACCTCGTTCGTCGCCGTCGTTCCCCCACCGCGGCCCGGGCCGTTGCTACCATGGGCGGCCCATGGCCGAGTTCAACGTCGACCCCTATGTCGATCTCTATGCCCGACGTACCTCCGGCATGTCGGCATCGGAGGTCCGGGCCCTGTTCGCCGTGGCCTCCAGGCCCGAGGTGGTCTCGCTGGCCGGCGGTATGCCCTACGTGCGGGCGCTCTCGACCGATGACGTGATCGAAGTCGTGGAGTCCGTGTTGGCCGAACACGCCGACGCAGCGCTCCAGTACGGCGCCGGCCAGGGCACGCCCGCCCTCCGCACACGTCTGGCCCTGTTGATGAGCGAAGAGGCGACGGAGGCCGACCCCGAGGACATCGTCGTGACCACCGGAGCGCAGCAGGCGCTCGACCTGATCGCCAAGGTCCTCATCGACCCCGGTGACGAGATCGTGGTGGAGGCTCCCGCCTACGTCGGCGCGCTCTCCGCCTTCAGCGCGTACGAGCCTCGCTACGTGCAGATCGAACTCGACGACGATGGCATGATCGTCGAGCAGCTCGAGGACGCGCTTGTGAAGGGGGCCCGGCCGAAGTTCGTCTACACGGTCCCCAACTTCCACAACCCGGCCGGCGTGACCATGTCGCGATCGCGACGGGAACAGCTGGCGGCCCTGTGCCGCGAGGCCCGGATCCCGATCGTGGAGGACAACCCGTACGGGCTCCTGCGCTTCGAGGGTGGCCGCGAACCGACACTTCGGTCCCTGGATCCGCACAACGTGATCTACGTGGGGACCGTGTCGAAGGTGTTCTCGCCCGGCGTTCGAGTGGGCTGGGCCGTGGCCGAACCCGGCCTCTTGCAGCGCCTCATCCTGGCCAAGGAGGCGGCCGACCTGTGCGGCAGCTCGTTCACCATGATGGTGACCGAGCGGTACCTCTCCGGCGAGCGGTGGCGCCCTAACCTCGAGCGCCTGGTCGGCATATACCGAACCCGCCGGGACGCCATGCTCGCCGCGCTGGTCGAGCACTTCCCGGCGGACGCGTCCTGGACCCGCCCTGCCGGCGGGTTCTACGTGTGGGTCACCCTTCCCGACTACCTCGACACGCAGGCCATGCTTGCGGCCGCGGTGGAGCGTCGGGTGGCCTACGTGCCGGGCACGGCCTTCTATCCGGACGGACGCGGCCGGAACAAGATGCGCCTGGCGTTCTGCTACCCGAGCGAGGACGACATCGCCGAGGGGGTGCGGCGGCTCGGACTTCTCCTCACCGACGAGCAGGAGCTGTACCGGTCGCTGTCGGGATGAGCGAGCGGATCGCAGTGCTGTCCGGGGGCCACTCGCCGGAACGCGAGGTGTCGCTCCGCTCGGGACACCGGGTGATGACCGCGTTGCGGTCCAAGGGCTACGACGCCTTCGTCCTGGACCCTGGTGAGGAGCCCTTCTTCGAAACGCTCTCCGCTGCAAGGGTTTCCGCGTGCTACGTGGCTTTGCACGGCAAGGACGGCGAGGATGGAACGGTTCAGCGCCTGCTCGAGCTCCTGGGGGTCCCGTACACGGGTACACCGCCGTTCCCCTGCCAGGTCTCGTTCGATAAGGTCCTGGCCAAGGAGGCCATGCGAGCGGCCGGCGTCTCCACGCCACCCTGGGTGACCGTCCAGGCCGCGGCGCTCCGGGACCTCGCGGCGGGCCCCATCCTGCATCAGGTGGCCGAGCGGGTCGGCCTGCCGGCGGTGGTGAAGCCGTCCAGGGCGGGGTCCGCCATGGGCCTATCGTTCGTGGATCGCGAGGCGGACCTTCCTCACGCCGTCATGAGCGCGCTCGCCTTCGCTAAGGCCGTCGTCGTTGAGCGCAGGATCGATGGGACGGAGGTCGCCGCGGCCATGGTGGGCTCTCCGGACGACCCTCTTCCCCTGGTCGAGGTTGTCCCCAAGTCGGGCGTCTTCGACTATGCGGCCAGGTACACGCCGGGGGCGACCGAGTACTTCGCCCCCGGCCGCCTGCCTCCGGAAGTAACCGCGGCCTGCCACCAGGAGGCCGCCCGGGCGTTCGTCACGCTCGGCCTGCGGGACGTCGGACGGGCCGACATCATGGTCGACGCCCAAGGGATCCCCTGGATCGTGGACGTGAACACGTCGCCGGGGATGACCGACACGAGCCTCCTGCCGATGGCCGCGCAGTCCGCCGGCCAGGCATTCCCGGATCTGTGCGAGCGGATCATCCAACTTGCGCTGTCGCGGGCCGCTCCTGCGGACGACGTGAGCGGCTAGTCGCTCGGAGCCAACCCCGGCCCAGAGCCGATGATCTCCGACACGATCCGCTCGAGGTCGTCGGCCGAGCCGAACTCGATGACGATCCGCCCCCGCTTCCTTCCCATCTGGATCGACACCCGGGTTGCGAGCTGCTCCGACAGGATCTCCTCCACCTCGGCGAGGGAGATCGCGTCGCTGCGCGGCGTCACACGGGCGGTCGTTGCCTCAATGGGCGATTGGTCGACGAACCTGCGCACGACCTCCTCCACCTCGCGGACGGACAGGTCCTCCGCGGCCGCCCGGAGGGCCAGGGACCGCTGGGCCTTACCGTCCCCCAGGGCTAGGAGGGCCCGGCCGTGGCCGGCCTGGATCCTCCGCTGCGCCAGGAGTTGCTGGACGTCGGCCGGCAGGCCCAGCAGCCGGACGGTGTTGGCCACGTGCGAGCGGGACACTCCTAGGCGCTCGGCCAAGGTCTCCTGCCTGAGCTCGAGCTCCTCGAGCAGCTCACGGAACGCCTCGGCCAACTCGATGGGGTTCAGATCCTCCCGGTGGATGTTCTCGATGAGCGCTTCCCGGAGGGACTCGGTGTCGTCACTCTCCCGGACGACCGCCGGGATGGTGGCCAGACCGGCTGCTTTGGCCGCCCGAAGGCGCCGCTCCCCGGCGATGAGCTCGAACCCGGTGTCACCCCGTCGAACGACGATGGGCTGAAGGACCCCTACCTCCTTGATCGAGACGGC
>DASPWN010000017.1:0-6868 GCA_035637835.1 Actinomycetota bacterium
AGTGCTGGGCGTACGCCCAATAGTTCGGGATCTCCCGGGCGTCGTGCCATCCCATGGCATCGGGCTGCCCCTTCCGCCCAACGAACTGCGTGCAGTCCGGGCTGAACGGGTTCTGCCCGCAGAAGCTGTGGCGCCCCTCCAACGCGCTGGCGACGAACCCGTCCATCCGACCGCCGTCGATGTCCGCCACGGCATCCTCGTAGCCATGGGGGCCGCCCTCGTTGATCAAGGATGGATCGTGGAACGGCGAGACGCACCCGCCGACCCGTGGGTCGGGGACGCACACGGTCGGCCGTCCGTTCTCCATGGGGATGCCGTCGGCGCCGGGATACGTCCCGAAGTACGAGTCGAACGACCGGTTCTCTTGCATGATCACGATCACGTGTCGGATCGTGTGGATGCCGCCCGTCGCTTCGGCCCGGCCTTGAAGGTGACCCCCGGCCACGGCCGCGCAGGCCCCGGCCACGACGGCGAGGGCGGCCACGAGCGCGAAACGGCGGAGGGATCCCACGGGATTCGGCTGTCATTCGACCGAAGGCGGAGCAAGGTTCGGACCCGAGCTGGGGGGTCGGGCATGATGGTGCGGATGGCCGGCCGCGCGGGATCCCGGGACGGGCGGATGGCCCGGCGTCTCCTGGTCATCGTGGGTGCGGCCTACCTGGTTGCACAGCTCCTGCTGTTCTCCCCGGACCGGGCGCCGTCGTGGGATGAGGCGATCTACCTCTCGCAGGTGACACCGGACGTCCCCGCGATCGCGTTCGCCCCCTCGCGCGCCCGTGGCATCTCGCTCCTGGTTGCCCCCATCACCCTCGCCGGAGGATCTCTCCCGACGGTCCGAGTATTCCTGGCCGCCCTGTCGTCGGTCGCCCTCGTCGCAAGCTTCCTCCTGTGGGTGCCGGCCCTCGGCCTGGGCGCGCCGGTCGCGGGGTTCCTCTTCGGGTTCACGTGGCTCGGGTTGTTCTACGGCTCGGAGGTCATGCCGAACCTGTGGGCCGCCATCCTGGCGGTGGGAGCCGCCGGCGCGCTCGTTCGGCGAGTGGAAGACGGTGCGCGGTGGGGCGCGATCGGAGCCGGGGTGCTGGTCGGCCTGATGGCCCTGGTCCGGCCGGGTGACGCCCTGGCGCTGAGCGGGGCGTTGGCGCTATACGTTCTCCTGTTCCGGCGGTCGTCCAGCCGCGCGCTGGTGTCGCTGGGCGCCGGGCTGGCCATCGGGTGGGGGGCCTGGCTCGTCGAGATGTCGGTGCGCTTCGGCGGCCCGGTACGGGCGCTGCGCGAGGCCGCCGCCCTCGGCCATCTGACCGCGCTCGGGGTGGGCCAGCGGGTGCTCCAGAACCTCGCCCTCACGAACGGGCCGACCATCGGCCCGGAAGCGCACCCCCACGTGCCACTCGCCGGCGCACTGTGGTGGGGGACCACGGCGGCCCTCGCCGTCGCCGCCGTGATGCGAACGCGCTCCTCTCCGTGTCGAGGCGCGGTCCTGTGCGCCGTCCTGGTGGGCTCGACCCTAGCTGTTGAGTACGTTGTGTTCGTGTCGGGGATCGCGCCCCGGTTCCTGCTCCCGGCGTACGCCTTGCTCGCACTCCCGACGGCGGCCGGCCTGATCTCCGTCCTGACCGGCGGCGCCGCCCTCCGGATCGTTGGTGGCGCCGCCGTGGCGGTCCTCGCCGGATTGACCCTGTGGCAGGTCGGGACGGCTCGAAGGATCGGGACCGACGCGGCGGCCGCCCGCGAGAAGGTCGCCGCGGTCGGCGGCGATGTGGGGCGGCTCGCTGCAGGCCGGCCGTGCGTGGTCGCCAGCGCCGGCGCCTTCCCTCAGGTGGCGTTCGCTTCGCGATGCGCCGGGCGAGGCCTGGCGGGGAGCGATGCAGCGTCCCTGGCGACGCTCCGAAGCTCCGTTCCACCGGGCGAGCGGCTGTTCGTCGTGCTTCCGACGACCCCTCCGGCCGGCTCGCCGCTCGCATCGGTGCCGGCTGTCTCGGTGGAAGGGTGGTTCGTGTTCGAGCTCCCGCTGGAGCCCTGATCGCCCCGGACCCGGTTCCGGCCGACGCTGTGGCAGGATACGCCGAACGTTCGGCGTGGGATCACGAGGGGGGAGAGGTGACGGACCGCTCGAGGAAATGGATGGATCGATCGTTCTCGCGCCGGCAGCTTCTTCGAGGCGCCGGGCGGGGAGGGATGGGGATGGCCGCGGCCGCGTTCCTCGCGGCGTGCGCCGGCAAGCAGGCGCCGGCCGCCGCCCCCAGCTCGCTCCCGCCCCTCGGCCACCAGCTCACGGTGGCCCAGTGGCCGCTGTATATCGACCGGGCGAAGGGCGGCCATCGGCCCACGCTCGAGGCCTTCCAGTCCAAGTACGACATCGAGGTGACGTATCGGGAGATCATCAACGACAACCAGGAGTTCTTCGCCAAGCTCGTCCCGCTGTTCCAGGCCAACCAACCCACCGGGTGGGACCTCATCACGCTCTCCGACTGGGTGGTCACGCGGATGAACCGAGGCGGGTGGCTCGAGGAGCTCCACCACGACCGGCTGCCGAACGTCGAGGCCAACCTCCTGCCGGCGTTCACGGACCCCATCTACGATCCGGGCAATGCGCACAGCGTGCCGTGGCAGGGCGGGATCACCGGCATCGCCTACAACCCCAAGCTCACCGGCTTCGAGCTGAAAAGCTTCGCCGACCTATGGGACGAGCGGCTGGCCGGCCACGTCGGCATGCTCACCGAGATGGTGGACACGATGACCCTCACCCTGCTGATGCTGGGGGTGGATCCGCAGGAGGCGACCATCGACGACGCCACCCGGGCCCAGCAGAAACTCATCGAGCAGCGCGACTCTGGAGTCCTGCGGAAGTACTACGGGCAGGATTACACCGACGCGATGGTGAGCGGGGACACGTGGGCCACGATGGCCTGGTCAGGTGACGTCTTCTACTACAAGTACCTCGGAGGGGCCCCCGACCTCGAGTTCGTGGTGCCCGAGGAGGGTGGGGTCATCTGGGTGACTCCCATGGAGATCCCTCGACTGGCCGAGCACCCAACGGATGCCCACCTGTTCCTGGATTGGTTCTACCGGCCCGAGATCGCGATGCAGGTCACCGACTGGGTCCTGTACATGACGCCGGTCAAGGGCGTGCAGGGGCTCATGGCGCAGAAGGCGCGGGACTCGAAGGGTGGCAACCGACGCTACTACGAGACCCTGTCTCAAAGCCCGCTGCTGTTCCCGCCTGTCGACCCGTCGGAGGCGAACTTGTACGAGTACAAGGCCCTGTCCGAGGAGGAGTTCCAGCAGTACTTCGACCTGTTCAACCAGGTCACGGAGGCCTGAGCCGGGTCAGACCGGCTGGAGCTCGCGCCGGCCCTTGCGGATGAACTCGCGCCAGTACTCCTGCCCCTCTTCGGGCAGGGTGTAGATGGGATCGTAGTACGGGTACTCGCGCGAGAGCGCGTCGGGGTCGTCGAACTCGATCCCCGTTCGGTAGTTCTTCGTCCAGGAAGAGATCCCACGCGTTCGGTCGTAGTTCTTCGCCATGTGGACCCACCGCTTGCCGACGAACGGAACGTCGCACACGACCCGCGGGGTGGCGAATCCTGGCAGATAGCCGAGCAGCGCGTATTGGAGGTCCTGGGCCTCCGCCAACGATGTCCGCCAGTGCTCGGAGTTGGGGATCATGTCGCACATGTAGAAGTAGTAGGGCATGACCCTGCCGTGGTCCAGGAGCGTGAAACAGAGCTCGAGGAGCGCCTGAGGTGTCGTGTTCACCCCTCGGAGCAGGACTCCCTGGTTGCGAACGTCGCGATACCCCATGTCGAGGAGCTTCCCCACGGCCCTGGCCACGAGTGGGGTGACTTGCTGGGCCGCGTTGATGTGGGTGTGGATGGCGATGTCGACGTCGCGCTGGCGAGCTCGCGTGGCCATCACCTCGTAGCCCTTCAGCACGTCGTCCTGGAGGAAGTGCTGGGGCAGGCCCATCAGCCCCTTCGTGGCCAGCCGGATGTCGCGGATGCTCGGGATGTCGAGGAGGCCGAGGACGAACGCCTCGAGGCGCTTGACCGGGATGTTCGCCACGTCGCCGCCGGAGACCACCACGTCCCGCACGGACGGGGTCCGCCGCAGGTACTCGAGCATGGCGTCCCATCGTTCCTGCTGCTTCGCCTCGAACTTGTACTTGAGGATCTGCGCCGTGTCGTTGCCCACGAGATCCATCCGGGTGCAGTGGCCGCAGTACTGGGGGCACGTCGAGATCATCTCGGCCAGCACCTTCGTCGGGTAACGATGGGTGAGCCCTTCCACGGCCCACATGTCGGCCTCGTGGAGGCTGTCGCGGACGGCCATGGGGTGGGAGGCCCACTCGGGATGCCGGTCCGAATACGTCGGCGCCATGTAGGTCCGGACGGGATCGTTCCGCAGGTCGCGCTGGTCCATCGTATTGATCATCTGGGGCGGGATCAGCATCGACATCGTGGCTCGCTGCCGCTGGTCCCGCTCGATGTCGGCGCATAGCTCGTCGTCGAGGTGATCGCCGAGCGCGTGCTTCAGCTCCGCCAGGTTCTTCACCGTGTGGGCGCGCTGCCACTGGGCGCTCTCCCACTCCTCGGCGGTGACCGCGGCATAGGCAGGGAAGCGCGTCCAGTCGGGCTCGACGAACTCGCGCTTCAGCGGGTAGGGAAACGGCTGCTCCGCGGCATGCGCCCTGCCCGAATCGTGCCTGGGCCGCTCCACCTTGCCGTGAACGGCCTGCTCGTCGCTCACCCGACCTCCCTACATTCCCTACTCGGCCGCCTTCAGCGAAACCTGAGCGGCGAACGGAACGACACTCAATCCTAACTCAGGGAGGTTCTGTTCGGCTTCTGAAGAGAATGGCCGAATGATCTTCGGCCTGCAGCCTACTTCTGAGCCGAGGCGGGCGGCGGGGCGGATGGGGGCGGGGCGCTGCCGGGCTGGGGGCCTGCGGGCGTCGGGGCGCCGCCGGGCTGGGGGCCCGCCGGTGTCGGGGCGCCGCGTCCTCCGGCTCCACGCCCGGCACCCTGACCACCTCGTCCACCGGGACCGCCGGCTCCTCCTCGAGGACCCCCGCGCCCGCCACCGCGTCCGCCGAAGCCCCGGCCTCCTCCGCCGAACTGGCCGCGGGGACGCCGATCCATCCGTGGGACCTCAGCCTCGCCCTTGGGCAGGCGGGACTTGAGGGGAGTATGCCCCGTCCGCTCGTAGCGGACCCTCATGTGATCGAACTCTAGCTTCCGTTCCAGCTCGCGCCATCCGGATGCCAAGAGATGGCGATGCCGGCCGGCTGCCGTCTTGCGAAGCTTGTCGGTGTTCGGGACCTTCACGTACAGGTGCTCGACGCGAACTTCCTTGAACTCGGCCATGGCGCACAGGGTAGCAGGGGCCTGGGAGGCTTCACGATCCCAGGATGTCCGCGAGGTCGAAGCGCACCGGCTCTTGGAGCTGGGCGAAGGTGCAGGACCGCGGGTCGCGGTCGGTGCGCCACCGGACGAACTGGGTCGTGTGCCTGAAGCGCGACCCTTCCATGTGGTCGTAGCGGACCTCGATGACACGTTCAGGCCGCAGCGGCACGAACGAGAGGTCCTTTCCGGCGCTCCAGCGGCTGGTTTCGGCGCTCCGGGGGGTTCGTACGCCGGTCTCGAGCTTGGCCCAATCCCAGGGATGCTGATCGAAGGTCGTGACGAGCGGCTGAAGCTCCTTGAACAACCTCCGGCGCTGTTCCATGGGGAACGCGCCGACGACGCCTACGTTCGCAAGCTCACCCTGCTCGTCGTAGATGCCGAGGAGCAGCGACCCGATCGCCTGTTTCTCGTTCCTGTACACGCGGTAGCCGGCGACCACGCAATCAGCGGTCCGACCATGTTTGATCTTGAACATCACCCGTTTGCCCGGTTGGTACGTCCCGTCGAGCGGCTTGGCGATCAAGCCGTCGAGCCCCGCACCTTCGAACGTGCGGAACCACTGGTCGGCCACGTCTCTGTCGGTGGTCGCGGGCGTGACGTGGATCGGCGAGGCGGCGCCGGCGAGGGTTTCCTCGAGCGTGCGACGCCGCCCTGCGAACGGATCGCTGGTGTAGTCACGGTCGCCGAGGGCCAGCAGGTCGAAGGCCACGAAATGCGCGGGGGTCCGCTCGGCGAGCAGCCTGACCCGGCTGTCGGCCGGGTGGATCCGCTGCTGCAGCGTCTCGAACTCCAGACGCCGACCCGCCGGATCTGGAACGACGACCTCACCGTCCACGACGCACCGCTCGGGGAGGTGCGCCTTGATCGCGTCGACCACCTCCGGGAAGTAGCGGGTCATGGGCCGCTCGTTGCGGCTGCCGATCTCGACCTCCGGTCCATCACGGAAGACGATCGAGCGGAAGCCATCCCACTTCGGCTCGAAGCTGAACGGGCCGGTGGGGATGTGCTCGATGGGCTTGGCGAGCATGGGGGCGACGGGCGGCATGACCGGCAGGCGCATGGGTCTATCTTCTCTGCCCTGGGGTGGAGTGGCGACTTCCCAGGGGGCTCGAATGTCACCCTCGGTGCGGTCGGGGTTCGACGAAGGAGGTCACGGGCAACCTTCTCTTGCCCGCTCGATAAGCTGGAGTGCCGAAGTCGAGGAGTCGAACCAAGGGTCAAACAGGAGGGCGGGATGGACAAGTTCCAAGAGTGGAACGAGCTCGCGGCACAGCTCGCGGTGGATAGCATCCGCGCGTCCACCGAGGCGGGGTCCGGCCATCCCACCTCGTCCATGTCGGCGGCGCACCTGCTCGCCGTGCTCTACGCCGACCACCTCCGGTACGACGTGTCCGATCCGAAGAACACGGCCAACGACCGCTTCGTCCTGTCCAAGGGCCACGCCTCACCCCTCATGTACTCGGTCC
>DASPWN010000018.1:0-4374 GCA_035637835.1 Actinomycetota bacterium
TCGGCGGCGCCATCGCGCCTCCCTGGTTGCCGTGGCGGCGGGGTTCGCGGCCATCGTCGGCCTGGCCGGACTGTCCGTGCAGCTCGGGGACCGGGTGTCCCGGACCGAGCAGCAGCGAGGTCGGTTGCTGGCGGCGATGGAGGCCCTCCAGCAGCCGGGCACCAGCCCGGTGAGCTTGGAGAGCCAGGGGCAGACCGCGGCCGGGCTGGTGGAGGTCTCGGGGCCGGGCCTGGAGCGCATGTACGTCATCGGCACGGACGTGCCGATGCCGTCACCGGGCCGCGTGTACCAGCTGTGGCTCGGAACGAACGGCACGTTCGTCCGTGTGGAGGACGGCCGGTTCGTCCCGGAGGACGGATTGGTGCTGCTGGAGGTTACGGTCGACACGGCTCGCTACGACGAGATCCTGGTCACCGAGGAACGGATGGGCGACGCGCCAGCGAGCCCCTCGCACGCCGGCCATACGTGGCAAGCGTTCCTGGAACGACCGCGGGCGACGTAGCCGCGGGTCAACGGGGGGCGGTGGAGCTCGAGGCGTCGACCGGCCGCGAGACCCGGAGGAATCCCCAGAACATCACGGCGATGCCGAGGGCGAGCCCCACCGAGAACAGCGGCACGACGTCGAGGCCGGCTCCCACGCCCGACGCGATCGCCACGATCGTCGCCCCCGCCGCGATGCCGAGGGTCCCGAAGAACCGGTCGGTGAGCTCCGCCCGGCCCCGCATCCGCCACGCCGACCACAGGCAACCCGCGACGAGCAGGACGTAGGCGGGATAGGCGTAGAGCTGCGCCAGCCGGTACGGCAGCGCGCCGTGGCCGAAGACGTCCTTCCCAAGTGGGAGGTCCTTCGTCAGGGCGTCGACGTTCAGCGAGGCCGTGCGGACCTGGGAGGTGGCAAAGGCCGAGAGGAAAAGTAGAACCACCAGCACCAGGTCGGTGATCGTCCGTCGCTTGATCAGCAGGTACAGCTCACCCATCATCAGGAACGGGACGTTCAGGATCGCCCCGAAGAGCCAGTAGACCCGGTACTCACCCGAGGTCCACCCGTCCAGAACGCCGAGAAACATGGCGAACGAGGCCGCCGCGTACATCGCGAGCGCCACCGCCCAGACTGCCTGGTACGGCCTCCTTCGGGTGACGAACTGCCGAGCCAGGGACGCCGCGAAGACCAGGGCGATCAGGGCGGCCGCCAGCGGGAAGGCCCACATGGGGGAAGCAGCATACGCGGACCCCTCGCTTCCCGCCGATAGAATCCACGACCGTGGAGAACGAACCGCACTCCAACAGACCGATCCTGATCTGCTCGACCGCCGGCTTCTTCAGCCGGCCGCTCGGCGAAGCGTTCGGCCACATCGCGGACGCGGGGTTCGGCGGCGTCGAGGTCATGGTCACCCGGGACCCGGCGACCCAGCAGGCCCACGTTCTCCGCGAGCTTTCGCGTCAGCACGGCCTTGCGATCAGGGCCATCCACGCACCGTTCCTGCTCATGACACGGAAGGTATGGGGCTCCGATCCCATCGGAAAGATCGACCGGTCCGTCGAGCTGGCCCGAGAGACCGGGGCCTCGCTCGTCGTGGTGCACCCTCCCTATCGGTGGCAGGCGGAGTACCGGAGGTGGGTGGAAGAGCGGCTTCCAGATCTCGCCCGCGAAACGGGAACACGCGTCGGAATGGAGAACATGTTCCCCGTGCGCCTGCGGGGGGGACGAGGGGTCCGGCTCCATGCCCGCCAGTCGATCCACGACCTCGACCCGTACCCCCATGTAGTGCTGGACACGAGCCACGCCGCGGTGGCGGGCCTCGACCCCTTCGAGGCGGTCCGGCGCCTGGGCGATCGCCTGGTCCACGTGCACCTGTCGAACAACGCCGGCCGGGGCTGGGACTCGCACCTGCCGCTCGACCAGGGGGTCCTGCCGATCCCCGAGTTCCTCGACCTGTTGGGGACCGAGGGCTTCTCGGGCAACGTCTCCCTCGAGCTCGACCTTCGACGGTACATGGAAGACGACGCCGCCCTCCGAAGGGTCCTCGTGTCGAACCTGGCGATCTGCCGAGAGCGGCTGCCGCAACCCGTCTGAGCGTGTGACGTTTCTCTCTCGGGAACCGCTTTCCCTGCGCTTTCGTCTGAGGCGTAGGATGAGCCAATCCAGGGGGGTGGTCCCGTTGGGCAACGCGCGATCCAATTCCTCTCGCCGGAAAGCCCTGCGCGCCTTGACAGTCTCCGTTGCGCTGCTTGCGGTCAGCCTGACCTTCGCCGAAGCGCCGGCCGCGACGCCGTGCGCCAGCCCTCCGGCGGTCTTCCCCGAGAGCTCCATCACCCCCGGGATGGCTGGCACGGGGCTCACCGCCGTCCAGGGGACCGCCCCCGTCGGCTTCGACATCCAGGTCATCGGGATCTTGCCGAACGCCCTCCTGCCCAGCTTCGACCTCGTGATCTTCAAGATCACCGGCCCGCCGGCGTTCCTGGACCAGGCCCACGGGGTGGCCTCGGGGATGTCTGGCTCCCCCATCTACATCGGCGGGCAGCTGGCCGGGGCCGTCTCCTACACCTTCGGCTTCGCCGCCGACCCCATGATCGGACTGTTCACACCGGCCCAACAGATGGTCGATCTGACGGCGTTGCCGACCGGCGCGGCGGCCACCTCGCTACCGAGCTCGGTCGCGGTGACGCATCGGGCCCGGGTCGCCGTGGCTGAAGCAGCCAGGGTCCCGGTGAGCTCGGTTCCGACCACGGTCCAGCGGCTGGCCATACCGCTCGGCGTCTCGGGGCTGTCAGATCAGCGAGCGCAGCGGCTGCAGTCGATCATCGACCAGCACGGCCTCCCCTTCCACGTCTACCCGGCCGGTGGAGCGGCCTCCACGTCGGCGGCGACGATCAATCCGACCCCCCTCGAGCCTGGCGAGCCGCTGGCCGCGGAGCTGTCGACCGGCGACGTGACGTTCGCCGGCATCGGGACGGCCACCTTCGCCTGCGGCGACCTGAACGTCGGCTGGGGCCACTCCTTCTTTCTCCAGGGCCCGAGCTCGCTCGCCATGGGGGGCGCGAGCGTCATCACCATCGTGAACGACGTGAGTGGGCTGTTCGGGCCGTTCAAGATCCTGGTCCCCACCGACCTGCGAGGGACGGTGGTCCAGGACCGCCTGGCCGGGCTGATGGGCCAGACGGGGGCTGTGCCGGCATCGATACCCGTCACCACCACGTTCACGAACACGGACAGCGGGAGGACGCGGACCGGACAGACGGACATCTTCTACCAGAAGGCCTTCTGGGGTCCGCTGATCGCCTACGAGCACGTGTTCCAGAACCTGCTGCTCGTGTTCGACCACCTCGGGAAGGGCACACTCAGCCTGTCCTACACGATCCAGGGGTTGCGCGAGGACGGCGTGACGCCGTTCACCGTCCACAACACCAACATGCTCGCGTCCGAGCACGCCTTCAAGGCCGCCTACCGCCTCCAGAACGCGCTGTTCGAGCTGGCGTTCAACCGGACGGAAGAGATCACGTTCACGAGCGTCGAGGCGAGCGGAGAGATCACGGATCAGAAGCTCATCGCCGACATCGTGCGGGTCAGAACGGCGAGCTCGCTCCAGCGGACCCTCCGGGACCGGCCGATCCTGAAGGCGAAGCGCGGGACCGTGATCACCCTCGAGGTCATGCTGCGGCCTCTTGGAGGCGGACAGGCTCAAACGGCGACGTTTCGGATGCGGGTCCCCCACCGGGCCACCGGGTTCGAGCGGGTCTCCTTCCGCGGCGGACAGGTCCGTCAACGAATCAATACGGGCCAGCTGGGGTTCGAGCGGCTCCTGGGGATCCTGAACGGCGGCGAGCATCCCAACGACCTGATCGCCACCGGCCTGGGCCGCCAGCTCATCCAGAAGCAGGACATGATGGTGGAGGGCCAGGCATCGGTGACCGTGAGGGTGGTGGGGTAGGACCCGACCGGAGTGAGGAGGGGGCGAGGCTTCGAACCAAGCCCCGGCCTCTCCGTCCTCCCTACCGGGGATCCCAGGGACGGATCGTCGCCACGTGCTCCCCCTGCTCCTTCCAGTCCGGAACATCCGCGTACAGCTCGAGCTCGATCCCGTCGGGATCTCGGACATACAGACTGTGTGAGACACCGTGATCGCTCGCCCCGACGATGTCCACTCCGGCGCCGGCCAGCCTTCGGAAGGCGGCGCGGACGTGGTCGTCGGAGGGATACCGGATGGCCACGTGGTAGAGACCGACCGCACCCTGCGGCGGGCTGGGTGCGCCGTCTCCCACCGCCTGGAGCGCCAAGTCGTGATGGTTCTCTCCGGTCGCGGTGAAGAACGCCATGGCCCCGCCGAGCTCGGCGACCTTGGTGAACCCCAGCAGTTCGTAGAACGGGGTCGACCG
>DASPWN010000019.1:0-7144 GCA_035637835.1 Actinomycetota bacterium
TTTCGTGGAGCTCGTTGACCTTCTTCAGAACCTGCTTCTTCTCATCCAGCGCCGGTCCGGTCTCGCCGCGTTCCTCGAGCTCCGCCACCTCGACCGCCAGGTCCACCTGGTTGGGCAGGAACTCGTGGAGCGGCGGGTCCAGTAGCCGAACCGTCACGGGCAGCCCGTCCATGGCCTTGAAGATGCCCACGAAATCGTTGCGCTGCAGTGGGAGGAGTTTGTCGTATGCCGCCTCCTCCTCCTCGGACGTCTCGGCGAAGATCATCTGGCGAACGGCGTCCACCCGCTCCTCGCCCAGAAACATGTGCTCGGTCCGGCACAGGCCGATCCCCTCGGCTCCGCGCTCGCGCGCGTTCGCGGACTGGTCGGGGGTGTCGGCATTCGCCCGCACGCGCAACCGCCTTGCCGCATCGGCGAGGGCCATGACCCGTTCGAACGCCTTCCAGATCTTCTCCTTCCGGGCGGCGGGATCTCCTGCCCGGGCTCGCTCCAGGACGGACTCCTCGAGCGGAAGCTCGCCCACGTAGACGTTGCCGGTGAATCCGTCGATGGTGATGAGGTCGCCCTCCTTGACCGTCGTCCCGTCCACCCTGAACGAACGGGAGCCGATGTCGATTTTTATCGCGTCGGCCCCGCACACCGCGGGGATGCCCTCGCCTCGGGCCACCACGGCCGCGTGCGAGTTCGTCCCGCCGGCTGAGGTCAGGATGCCCTGCGACGCGATCATCCCGTGGTAGTCGTCGGGCGTGGTCTCTCGGCGGACCAGGATCACCCGCTCGCCTCGCTTCGCCCATTCCTCCGCCTCGTCCGCACTGAACACGACTTTGCCCGAGGCGGCGCCGGGCGACGCATTCAGCCCTCGCGCGATCGGCTCCGCCTTCGCCGTGGACGACACGACTCGCTTGAACAGCTCTTCCAGTCGGTTGGCGTCGACGCGGAGTAGGGCAGTATCCCCGTCGATCAGGCCTTCGTCCAGCATGTCGTGGGCCATGACCCATTCGGCGAACGCGGTTCGCTTGCCGATCCGGGTCTGGAGGATCCACAGCTTTCCCTTCTCGATGGTGAACTCGATATCGCACATGTCCCGGTAGTGGCGCTCCAGGGTGTCCATGACGTCCAGGAGCTGCGTGTATGAGACGGGATCGAGGTGCTCGAGCTCGGCGAGGGGCAGCGTGTTCCGGATCCCGGCAACCACGTCCTCACCCTGGGCGTTCGGGAGGTAGTCGCCGTAGGGGCGCTTCTCGCCGGTCGCGGGGTCACGGGTGAAGGCCACCCCGGTTCCCGAATCCATCCCCCGGTTGCCGAACACCATGGCCACAACGTTGACGGCCGTCCCCAAGTCGTCGGGAATCTTGTTCTGGCGCCGGTAGTCGACGGCCCGCTTCCCGTTCCAGGACTTGAACACTGCTTCGACCGCGAGCCGGAGTTGCTCCCGAGGGTCCCTCGGGAACTCCTTCCCCGTGTGCTCCTTGTAGATGCCGAGGAACTCCTCGACGAGCCGCTTCAGGTCGTCGACGTCGAGGTCGGTGTCCTGGGCGTTCGGACCCTTCCGGTGCTTCGCCCGGTCGAGCGCATCCTCGAAGGCCTCACCAGGTACGCCCATGACGATCTTGCCGAACATCTGGATGAACCGGCGGTAGGCGTCGTCGGCGAACCGCCAATCCCCCTCCGACTGCTTGGCCAGACCCTGGAGCGAGTCCTCGTTCAGCCCGAGGTTCAGGACCGTGTCCATCATCCCCG
This sequence comes from Actinomycetota bacterium, assembly GCA_035637835.1. GTDB lineage: Bacteria > Actinomycetota > UBA4738 > UBA4738 > HRBIN12 > AC-69. The sequence continues at coordinate 1,741 of DASPWN010000019.1, forward strand.
GCATGGAGAACTTCGCCCCCGAGCGGACCGACACGAGGAGCGGGTCCTCCGGGTCACCGAGCTTCTTCCCCATGGCCTGCTCCAAGCGGCGGAGGTGCTGCTCGACCTCCTCCATCAGGCCTTCGGGGAAGTCACCCTTCGCCAGGTAGGCAAGGCACGCCTCCGTGGTGATGGTGAAGCCGGGAGGAACCGGGAGCCCCATGTTGGTCATCTCGGCGAGGTTGGCCCCCTTGCCGCCGAGGAGGTCCTTCATGTCCTTGTTGCCTTCGGAGAAGTCGTAGACGTACTTGGTCATCGCCAGCCTCCGGCCGCGGCTCGGAAGCCGCCAGTCTACGGAATCTCAAAGCCTGACCTATCTGGGCCGGAACCGAAGGCCGTCCGGCTGGCACGATCGAGGCCATCCGACTAGGGTGTTCCACCGCCGACCGAAAAGGAGGAAGAGCCGTGACCTTCGAGGTGAGGAACATCGACAAGGACGCCGACGTCCGGGCCTTCGAGCATGGGAAAGCCGAGGTTGCGAAGGCCGGCTCCGTGACGGTAGGGCGGGCAACCTTCGAGCCCGGCTGGCGGTGGTCCAACGACGTGAAGCCAATCGCTAAGACAGATTCGTGCCAGGTCCACCACAAGGGCTATGTGATATCGGGAAGACTCCACGTGGTCATGGACGACGGCGCCGAAGGCGAGGCCGGCCCGGGAGACGTGTACGAGATCTCCGCCGGGCACGACGCCTGGGTTGTGGGCGACAAGCCCTATGTTGCGGTCGACTTCTCCGAGGAGATCGCGGGGTACGCCAAGCCAAGCTAGCCGGGGCCGGTCACGCTGCTGCGGCCTCCAGGGGGGTGAGCGTCCCCGGATCGGAGGCGAACAGCACCTGCACGCGTTGTCCCTCGACCGGGAGGACGCTCGCCGAACGCCCCTCACGCGACCCGAGCCACTGCCGCATCGCCGAGGCGAACTCAGCCGCGTCCCTGGGCCCGTCCCATACCGTCGCGAGCACGACGGCCACGTGATCGCCGTCCGACCAGGCCCGGTAGATGCCGCCGTCCCACCCCGCGGCCGCGGCGTCGGACGTGCTGCGCGGCAGTCGGAGGCCGAGCATGATCGAGAGGAACGCCTCCCCCACGCCCATCACGTCGAGGTCGGTCCATCCGGGGCCGAGCTCCGGCCCCAGGTCACCCACGTTCACTGGCGTGGGGGCGTCGTTGGGGTACCGCTCGGGATGCATGACCTGCTCCGTCGAAACGGGGAAGTTCGCCATGGCGCGATCGATGGCCTGCGTCCCGCCCCGGCGGTCCATAGCCTCGATGAACGACAGCCCCGCCGTGTACGGCCACGTCTGGAGCTGCATCACGAACGGTGGGATGCCTGCTGTGGAGGGCGCCGCCTGTAATCCCAGCTGCAGCTGCTCGTCGAGCGTCAGGAATCGCTGCGCGTAGAGGATCATGAAGTACGTGGCATCGCCCTCCACGGCTCCCAGTGCCGCCTGGTAAGCCTCGTCCGCGCAGTCGCTCTCCAGCGTGTTCAGGCGATCCAGTCGGAAGTGCTGGTCGTCGAGCGCGTGCGTCAACTCGTGCGCCAGCGTCACCTTCTGCACCGGGGTCGGGTTCTCCGTACCGATGAACACCAGCTGCCCCGACAACGGGTCGTAGTACCCGATGATCTGGGAACCGGCGAACCGCTCGATCGACCGGCGGATGCTGGTACCGGGTGGAACGACCCCGATGGTCTGCCACGCCCGGCTGCGGCGATCGAAGAGCTTCGCCGGGTACGAGGAATCGAGGGACTGCCTCAACCCCTTCACCAGATCGTCGTGGGAGACCGCGTCGACCGGGACGGGCTCGGTGAACTCGAGGCCGCGCATCTGCTGGACCTGGCCCTCGACTTGCTTGATGGCCAGGGGCGTGGGCCCCTCGGAGCCGGTCGAAGTCGGCTGGGGAAGCGGACGCCGGCACAGCCGCTCCATCGCGGCCTGCGCGGAGCGGGGGCCGGTCGGGGCCGGTGACGCCGTCTCCGGCGCCGACGGGACCGGCGCGCCGGTCCCCGACCCGAAGGGCTCGGACCCCGACCCGGTACATGCCGACCCGAGGAGGACGACCGTCAGCAGGGCGGCGGCAAGTGCGCGGGCCCACGCGATCACCGGCGAGGCACCGCCACGCTGGCCACCGCCGCGACCACCGCCGCGGCCGAGAAGCCGGCCGAGACCCACAGCAGCCCGATCGAGTTCAGCGACCCCAGGGATGCCACGACCAGGATGATCCCGGCGACGCCCATGAGAGCGAAGGCCACCGCGTACAGGCTCACCCATCCGCGGCGGGATCGGACGGCCGGGGCATCGTCGGGTACGTGGTCGGCGCGGGTCACAGACGCTCTCGGAGGTATTCGACGAGACCGTCCATGGGGATGCGGTCCTGGCGCATCGAGTCCCGTTCCCGGACGGTCACCTGCCGATCCTGGAGCGAGTCGAAGTCCACCGTCACGCAGAACGGCGTGCCGACCTCGTCCTGTCGGCGGTACCGACGGCCGATCGAGCCGGCGTCGTCGTAGTCGCACATCCACAGCGTCTTCACCAGGTCGAACACCGCGCGCGCGTCGGGGGTGAGCGTTTCGTTCCGCGACAGCGGCAACACTGCCACCTTGACAGGCGCGAGGTCCTTGTTGAGTGCGAGGACCGTGCGCTTCTCGGTCCCGCCCGAGGCCTTGGGGGCCTCCTCCTCGCGATACGCGTCGAGCAGAAACGCCAGGAGCGCCCGGTCGACCCCCGCCGCCGGCTCGATCACGAAGGGGAAGTACCGTTCCTCCCGATCCGGGTCGAAGTACGTCAGGTCCTCACCGCTCGCCTTGGAATGTGCTCTCAGATCGAAGTCCGTCCGGTTGGCGATGCCCTCGAGCTCGCCCCAATCGGTGAACGGGAAGCGGTACTCGACGTCGACGGTCCGCTTGGAGTAGTGCGAGAGCTCGTCCATCGAGTGCTCGCGGAGCCGGAGGTTCTCCTTCCGGATCCCCAGGTCCACGTACCACTGGAGCCGCTCGTTGATCCAGTACTCATGCCATTGCTCGTCGGTCCCCGGTTCCACGAAGAACTCCATCTCCATCTGCTCGAACTCGCGCGTCCGGTAGATGAAGTTCCCCGGCGTGATCTCGTTTCGGAAGGACTTGCCCTGCTGGGCCAAGCCGAACGGGAGCTTCTTCCGGTTGGCCTGTTGGACCGTGACGAAGTCGACGAACATCCCCTGGGCCGTCTCCGGCCGAAGGTAGACGACGGCCGCCTCCTCTTCCACCGGGCCCATGTACGTCTTGAACATCAGGTTGAAGTTGCGCGCCTCGGTGAACCGATCGTGTCCGCAGTTCGGACATGTCGGCTTGGCGGCCATGTCGACCGTGCTCTCGTCCTCCTCATGTCCGGACTGGGGGGCGTGGAAGCCGGGGAGGTGATCGGCGCGGAACCGCTGGTGGCAGTTCAGGCATTCCACCAGGGGATCGGTGAAGGACTGGAGATGCCCGCTCGCCTCCCATACCCGAGGGGACATGATGATCGAGCTCTCCAGGCCGACGACGTCGTCCCGGAGTTGGACCATGGTCCGCCACCAGGCCGCCTTGACGTTGCGCTTCAGCTCGACCCCCAGGGGACCGTAGTCCCAGAAGGAGCGGAGCCCGCCGTAGATCTCGCTCGAGGGGAACACGACGCCCCGGCGCTTGGCCAGGGCGGTGATGACCTCCATGAGGTCGGGCATTGCGTTGGACCTCCTCTCCCGGCCGCTGGCAGCGGCCGCTGGCGTGGGACCAAGTGTACCGGCAGGCAGGCTTCATCCCGGCAACTCCTGCCGATGTGGAAGGTGTGAGCGTCCGCTACTCGTCGCTGTCGGCGAGGCCGCCGAACCTGCGCGATCGCTTCTGGTAGTCCCGGATGGCCTCGTACAGGTACTCGCGGTTGAAGTCTGGCCATAGGACCGGGGTGAAGTACAGCTCGGAGTAGGCCGCCTGCCACAGCAGGAAGTTCGAGATGCGCTCCTCACCGCTCGTCCGAATGATGAGATCGGGATCGGGCGTGTCGGGGTGGTACAGCCGGGACGCGATGCTCTCCGGCGTGAGCTTGCGGCCGTCGAGGCGGCCGGCGTCGTGATCGGCAATCAGCCGCTTCACCGCATCGGCGATCTCCGTGCGGCCGCCGTAGTTGAACGCGATCGTGAGTGTCATGCCCGTGTTGGCCGCCGTCAGCTCCTCGGAGACCTCCATCTCCTTCAGCACCGAGCGGGGTACCCTCCAGTCGCGTCTCCCCAGGAACCGCACGCACACGTTCATGCCGTTGAGTTCTTCACGCCGCCGTCGGAGGAGCCCCCGGTTGAACTCCATCAGGTAACGGACCTCGGCCTTGGGCCGGTTCCAGTTCTCCGTGGAGAAAGCGAACATCGTGAGCCAGCCAAGGCCAACCTCCACGCCGCCCTGAACCGTGTCCCACATGGCCTGCTCCCCCGCGGCGTGCCCCTCCGTCCGGGGAAGCCCGCGTTGGGTGGCCCACCGGCCGTTCCCGTCCATCACGATCCCGATGTGGGCGGGGACGCGATCGCGGTCGATGTCGGTGAGGTAGGTGCTCACGGCGCCAGGCTCCGGGCCAGGATGGGAAGGCTCTTCATCCGCCGCTCCAGGTGGTACTCGGCGAACCCGAACAGCAACCCGCGGGCTTCTCTCCGCACGTACGGATCTGGATCGATCATCACGGCGCTCGCCTTGCCTGGGCCGGCGGCGCCCAGCTCGGCAAGGAGCCTGAGAGCCTCTCGCGAGACCGGGCCCGCGTCGGGCTCGGCGCAGGAACGGCATACCGCTCCGCCCTGCCCGCTGGCGAACAGGTCGGGATCGGGCCGGCCGCACACCGCGCATGCCGAGAGGCTGGGGTGGAACCCCGACAGCGAAAGGAGCGACAGCAGGAAGGATTCGGCGACGGCCGCGGGATCGGCCGGTCGGGCCTGGAGCGCTCGGAGGCCGGTGAGGAGCAGGAGGAACAGGCGAACGTTCCGCTCGTGCTCCTCGGCCACCTTGTCCACTGCCTCGAGCATGGTCTCCCCCGCCGCGAACAAGCCGAGGTCGTCCCGGAGGGCCCGGAACGGGGAGATGATCTCGGCCTGGCTGATGGTGTCCAGTGAGCTTCGGCCCCGGTAGACCATCAGGGAGACGTGGGTGAAGGGCTCGAGGCGGGCACCGAACCGGCTGGTGGTCTTCCGGATGCCCTTGGCTACGGCCCGGACCTTGCCCGAGCCCTGGGTCATGACCGTCACGATCTTGTCGGCCTCGCCCAGCTTGATCGCTCGAAGGACGACGCCCTGTTCCTTGTAGAGGGGCATGTGACCGAATCGTACCCTCGGGTCCCGCCGGCCTCGCCGGAAGGGTTTGGCGATTCCGTGACATCCCC
>DASPWN010000020.1:0-6454 GCA_035637835.1 Actinomycetota bacterium
CGGGAGCGGCAATTTCGCGCAGACCCTGATGAACAACGGCCTGGTCGACGAGTACCGGCTGATGATTCACCCAATCGTGCTCGGCAGCGGCCGGCGGCTGTTCAACGAAGGCCACGAGCCCTTCCAACTCACGCTCCTCGATTGCAAGACATCCACGACCGGCGTCGTGATCTTGTCGTACCGGCCGAGTTGATCGGAAGGCATCCGCCGCCGGCGAATCGCGCCCCCCGCGCCGGTGGCCTGCCGGCCCACCCTCAGGACACGATGCGGTAGGTGATCTGCGTGGCGAACGGTGACTGGAGGAGTCCCACGTGCTCCAGGTGCACCGTCTCGTCAAAGCCCTCGAACAGGGCGCTTCCCGCCGCCCAGGATGACCGGCGCGATCGAGATCGCGAGCTCCTCGACGTGTCCGGCGCGCAGCGCTTGGCGGATCACGTCCGCCCCTCCCGGCGGGATGCTCATCAGGACGACCTGGCAGTGCTCACCGGTCGACAACCCGTCGGAAGGACGAGTTCCCCATCGATCCTCCATCCGCTGTCCTCCCGTCGGTAGACCGTCGTCACCCGGAGCGCCATCGGTACCATTTGGTCGACGCTGCCGATCTTTCCCCGCCACCGCTCGAACTCAACGATGTACGCCCAGGTCCGGCGTCGCGAACTCCGTGATGCGCTCGCCTGACCCGCTCTCGATCGGGATGGTCTGGGAACCGCTAACCCACCACGGGCGTACAGGAAGTCAGCGAGGGCAAAGGAGTGAGGGGCCGATGCATTCCATAGCCACCGTGATCCGCCGGCTCGCCGCAGTGGCAACCGTGGCTCTCACCGCCTGCACCTCTGGCGGAGTGGCACCATCCGAATCGCAGGCAACAGCCTCTGCGCCGTCCACCCGACCTTCGCTGGAGCTCCCCGCGAATGGGACTCCGGCCGCGGCGGCCTCGGGAGCCATCGACCTGTCTACTCTCACCGGCCGGATCGCCTTCTCAGGGGGTTCCCCTGGCGCCGAGGATGTGTACGTCGTCAACGCCGACGGGACCGGCTTGAGGAGGGTCACCACCGATCCCGAGGCTCAGTTCGACCCAACCTGGTCTCCGGACGGAAGGCGGATCGCCTACCGGTACCAGAAGGGCACCGACTTCATGACCACGGATATCTACCTCGCCAACGCCGACGGCTCCGGCGCGACCATCCTCACTCGGAGCGCGGGATCGGTGGACTGGGGCCCGGCCTGGTCCCCGGACGGCTCGAGGATCGCCTGGAACTCGGACCGGGACGACCCCGGAGGAGGCGTGCTGCACGGTTTCCTCATGAACCCCGACGGGTCCAGTGCGACCAGGATCCCCGTCGACGTCTGGGTCGAATATCCTGCTTGGTCTCCCGACGGGACGCGGATCGCCTTCATGGGGCAGACACCAGAAGGGACCGAGAACTACGAGATCTACGTGATGAGCGCCGACGGCACCGGGCTCAGGCGCCTCACCGACTCGCCCGCCTCGGATGGTTTCCCATCATGGTCCCCAGATGGCGGGAAGATCGCCTTCACGTCCACCAGGGACGACTGCTCGATCTCGGAAGCCCCGGACTGCAGGACGACTGGAGACATCGGTCCGTACCACACGCTGTACACGATGAACGCGGACGGCTCGGGGGTGCGGCGGGTGACGGACACGTTCGCGCAATTCGTCGACTGGTCGCCGGATGGCGAGTACCTGGTCTTCTCCCCGGGACTGAACATCGTTCGCCCGGACGGATCCGGACTCACCTCTCTCGATGTAGCAGTTGGTGAGCCGGAGTTTCCGGACTGGATCGGTACGGCCGGCTGAGGGTCTTGTGCTTACGGGGTGCGCTCGAGCCCTGCGATACGCCAGAAACCGGCACGGTCTGCGTACGCTCGCCGCAGCCCGCGCCCCTCGAGCACGGCGAGCATCGCCTCCGGCGGGTGGGCGAAGCCGCGGAAGTTGCTGCGCATTAGCCGCATCACCAGGTTGAAGACGCCGTAGAAGGCGCGGAACAGCGCATTCCGGGGCGGGTAGCTGAAAACGAGCGCGCGGCGCGCGTGTTCGGCCGCCGCCGCCAGCAGGTGCTCGTAGTCGGGATAGCAGCACACCACCCGGTGCATGACCACGATGTCGACCGGCTCGATCCCCTGCGGATCCCGGGCGATGTCGTGGATGCGCCAGTCCACCCGGCTCCCCACACCCGCCTCCTCTGCGAGGGTGCGCGCCTCCTCCTGGTATCCGGGCGAGAGCTCCAGATTCTGGGACCGGGCCGCGCCCGCCTTCAGGAGCTCGACCTCGATCTCACCGACGCCACCGCCGATCTCGAGGATCGTGGCGCCCTCGATGCCGCGACCCCGCAGGTAGCCCGCCATCTTCCGCGCGGCCCTGTCGAGCCCGCGCTTCCGGTACTTACCTGCAAGCCTCCGGGCGAACCGCTGACCGAAGAATCGGTGGTAATCGCCCGGACAGCAGGACCCTCCCACGATCACCAGTTTAGTGAGCCGCTCGACGGCTGGTGGAGTCAACGAATGGTCGCGTGGAGGACATGCCGCGCCCCATCGGCGAGGTCTGGGCCAGCTCACGGTGGTGGCCCGTCGAATACTCCCCCTCCGTCGCGTTGGGCCATGTCTGGGTCACCACCGTGAATGGCAACATCCTCTCGATCGGCCTGGGGAGATTAGAGGATCGGGGCCACTGCCGGCGGCCTGATCAACTGGGCACCGCCTCGCCGCGGCCGGCTTGAAGCCGCCCAGATGGGCGACCGCAAGAAAGGCTCGGATCTGATCGAGCGTCACGCGATCAGCTTCTTGCATCTTGATCCGAAATCAATGCATTCGACAGGCAGCGTCGTCGCCCGCATCGTCTGTCGCATGGCGATCCACGCGCACGACGTACGCGACGGAAGCCCGCTGCGGTATGACCGGTATCTCTGCCTCACCGAGCCGCTCGATGCACCGAAGGCCACGGTCCGAGTCGAGCAGATGGCGGCCAGCCTCGGTCTCACGAACGAGTTCTTCTCCCAGGGCGGCGACCCGCCTCGATCGGTCGCCTACGTGCGTCGCCTCGACGCGTCGGACGCGGACATCCAGGACGAGGGGATCCTGCACGCCCGGGGGATCATCCGCGTTGCGGCGGAGACCGCCGATGCCGTCGAGGCGTTCTGCAAGGAGGTGCAGCTCGTCGCCCGGCCGGAAGCTGCCGGGTCATCTGTGGCGTGGTGCGGGGGCCGTCCTATTCCGGAAACGCCATGCACAACTTCGCCTACGCGAACCGAGTGGTGCAGCAACCGGCGACACGAATCGCCAACGCGTTCCTGCTCCCGCTGAGCAAGTCCGCCGAGTGGTGGGGGAAGGACTGGATGGAGCGCCACACCTAATTCCTGCCGCGCTACACCGGTTTCTCCGAAGGCGGTGAGCGCTTCAGAAGAGTACCTCGGCCAGCGCGACGATGATGCCCGCAGGGCCTCGCGTGTAGCAGAGTCTGTACTTGTCCTCGTACTGGGCCACCTCGCCGACGAGTTCGGCGCCGTTGGCGCGCAGGCGAGCGATAGTGTCGTCGACGCTTTCGACTGTAAACATGACGCTCCGGAGGCCCAGCGTGTTCGGCGGTGCGATCGCCGGTTCGATCTCGACCAGTTTTGGATTGCGAAACTTCGCCAGCTCAAGCCGCCCGTGCCCATCTGGGGTCCGCATCATAACGATGTCGACTTGAACACTTTCGAGCCCGTTGGCGCGGTCCACCCACGGGCCCTCGACCGGCATCTCGCCTTCGAGCGTCATGCCGAGCGCGGTGAAAAAAGCGATAGCGGCTGCAAGGTCGTCGACGACGACGCTGACGTGGTCCAATCTCTTGATCGTCATGTCCCTAGTCTGGCAGAGGCCGTGGTTAGCCTAGAAAACGCAGGGAGATGAGGGCGCAGCCAAGCTGCGAGAAGGCCAGACGGATGTCAGCCCGGTGCTCGTAGCGGATCTTCAGGCGCCGGAAGCGGTTGAGCCAGGAGAGCGTCCGATCGACCACCCAGCGGGTAGCGTCCCGGGCGGTTCTTGCGCTCGACACAACAGCGGGCGATGCGGGGGATGATGCGGGGCTTACGCAGGGCCAGACGGAGGTGACGGTAGTCGTAACCCTTGTCGGCATGGAGCTTGTGCGGTCGGCGACGGGGCCTGCCGCGCGTCTTGGCGCGGATGGGCTCGATGGCGTCGGCGGTGGCGAGCATCATCTTCGAATCGTGCACGTTCGCGGCGCTCACCAGGACCGCGAGCGGGATGCCGGAGGACGACCGGTCCCACGAGTGCTGGCCGCCTCAGCCGCCGGCGACCTCGAACGTGCGCCGACCGGTGAGCATGGCGCCGACCTCAGCCTGCAAGCCCCTCAGGTGGTCGGCGCTCGGCGCCGAGACATGGAACGTCATGCCGATCTCGTGCTCGCTGTGGAGACCTCGACGTCGCCCGAGAAGTACCAGTCGAAAACTTCGGCGACCCCGTCGTTCGCGTCGGCGACGTATCCGTCGAGAGACATCGACATGATTGCGACCACCTTGGCCATGGCGCAACTCCTTCCGCGACAAGGCGCGGCTAATCGTAGTAGCGATTCGTCAACGCTCGTATGCGCGAGCGTGGCAGATGCCGATCTACGCGAGGGCGAGGCCTTGAGAAGTTCGTCGGCGACCTCTTGCATAGATTGCAAGGCGCGAGCGGCCACCCCGACGTAATAGCGTCGGGCAGGGGACTGGAAACTCCGCATGACGACGACCTTTCGTCCGCCCTGCTGGATGATGATGGCTCATCGGCAGGAAGGAGCTCTCATGGACATGAAGCTCGAGCTAGTCCCGGTGCCTGTCTCCGACGTCGACCGGGCCAAGGCCTTTTACACGGAGAAGCTGGGGTTCACGTTGGAGGTCGATCGGCAGGTGAACGGAGTGGGGCGCATCGTGCAGCTCACACCTCCAGGCTCCGCCTGCTCGATCGTCATCGGCCTCGACATCGAGACGATGCCTCCGGGCTCAGTGAGGGGATTGCTCCTCGTCGTAACGGACATCGAGGCGGCGCGTGCGGAGCTGGTCGAGCGGGGCGTGGAGGTAGGTGAGGTGCAGCATCTCGATGCAGGGTCATGGGTGGCCGGCGTCAGCAAGGACCCCTACGAATCCTTCGCCCAGTTCAGCGATCCCGACGGCAACGGCTGGTCCCTGCAGGGGGTGCCTGACCGCTCCGAAACCTGACGCCTCAGTACACGCCGAGATCGTGCGCATCGCTAACCCGGGTACGTCCCGTTGAACGCGGGTGTTTCTCCGTATGGCCGACCCGCCAGGGGCATGAATTGGTTCCGGAGTAGCCCCCATCGCCGTGAATTCCTCACCTGGGCCGAGCAGAACCACTTGCGGACGTCGCTCCTCGAGCGGGTTGCATGCTTCGATGCGGAGGGATCTTGAACGCCCTGTCAAAGGACGAATCCGCAGGTAGACCGACAGTGCCCGATGGGGCGGGAGGCTATCACCACCGGTTTTCGAGACCGGTGCAGTAGCTAACCGGCCGGCGCAAGGTCGAGAGCCTAGAACCGCAGGTCAAGCCTAGCGGAGGCGGACGGGAATCGAACCCGCCTGCGAGCTCTCGCCCGCACACCGGTTTTGAAGGTAGGTCCGGCCCTCTTGCTTCCTTCAGCTCTGTGACCAGGGCGTTTGTCTTCAGGCGCCGTCCTCGAACCTGCAAAGACTTGTGAAGTTGGATCGGGCTCGAAAACTTGTCCAGCGCCTGCTCAAGACTTGTCCAGGCATCACCTCCTCTTCGGGTGTCCTTCTTCAGTCACTCCAGCACCCACACCCGTTCGGATTCGAACCTACTCCTGTTGCCTCGTCCCTGCTCCGACGAAACGATGGATCTCGGCTTCATCTCCGAGTCCCCGTGCCGCGCACTCGAAACAACCGGCCGCTACCTGACCTCTCGTGGTGTGAGCCACTGGCTCTTCACGCTCCTCCCTGTTCCCAGCAAGTCGAGATCTAGGAAGTGCGAGATCGGCCGGAGCCCGGACGTATAGATCGCGAATTCGTTGAGGGCGACGGAGGCGATGGTGCCGTTGAGTGAAACGACAGCGGGAGCCGGCTCCTCCATTCCCCTGACGTACCCGAAGGCGCGCTCGTGGTCCTGAAGACCCGTCGACCGGGAGGCGGGGTTCACCAGGTTCAAGGTCTGGACGCTCGGCGCGCTGCTCGACCCATTCGCCTCCGTGCGGGGGTCGAATCTGGCCACGGTGGATACCCTGGCCGATGCGGCGGCATTGGAGCGACGGGGTGTCCACCCCACCTTTGGGGAAGTCACGCTCCGGCAACTCCTGGCGACGTGGGTCGTCCACGACCTGAACCACCTGGGGCAGATCGTCAAGACAATGGCCAAGCAGTACACCACGGCGGTCGGCGCCTGGCGCCAGTTGCTCCCGATCGTCGACGCTCCCTGAACCGGCGGAGCC
>DASPWN010000021.1:0-2042 GCA_035637835.1 Actinomycetota bacterium
CCCTCGATCAAGAGCTTGATCCTTCGCCTGGGGCGGGAGAACTCCAGGTGGGGCTACCTCAGGATCCGAGGCGAGCTCCTGAAGCTCGGCGTCGACGTCTCGGCCCCGACCATCGCCACGGTGCTTCGCCGAAGCGGCCTCGGCCCGGCCCCCCGCCGGATCGGACCGACCTGGACGCAGTTCCTCAGGCTGCAGGCATACGGCCTGCTCTCCCCCGGCGCGCCGTCCGAGGAGAACGAGGGCCCCGAGGAGCTCGTGGCGATCCCGCACCGGCCGCTCAGCGACGGCCCCCCCACCGCCGACGAACCTATCCGTGCCGTGCCGTCGTACCGAACGGACATCTCATCTCGACGGTGGGCCCCCTCCCCCGATGCGTCCGCGACGCCAGTTCCGTCGCGCGCCGGAACTCGGGCTCGCGACGGGCCCGCGATCGCCGCCTGAATCTCTCTGGGTGCGTAAGGGGAGGCAACCTCCGATCGGTCTTTCCTACCCCTGCTCCGTCGTGTCGACCGGCCAGCTCCAGGATCAGATGACGATAGATCCAGCGCTCGCCCGTGGAGAATGACGAGCGATCCGAGCCATCCCCTCCAGGTCCCCGTCACGATCGAGTTTCTTTACGGTGATGATGTGGCCGGAGGGTTCTGCTCGCCGGCCTGACCCGTTTCTTTACTGACCTCGTGTCCTTGTGGGGATCCGTCGACCGGCGAGCGAGCCTCCTTCGCACCGACCGGTCGGGCGGACCGTGACCTCATAGGAGCGCGGCCAACACGCCCCATCACCGTACCGTCCGCCCTCCCGGCCGGCTGGTGCCACCCGTGCCCCTCGAGTGAAGGGAGGAACGGATGGCGACGTCCATCGTGGCAGAACCCGAGGAGGTCGTGGTGGGGGTGGACACCCACGCGGACCTCCACGTGGCGGTCGTCCTGTCGAGCCTCGGAGCGCGGCTCGGATCGAGAGCTGTGGCCACCACCGTGGCGGGGTTCCGCGAGCTTGCGGACTGGGCGAGAGGGTTCGGCCCGGTCCGGTGCTTCGGGGTGGAGGGAACCGGGAGCTACGGGGCAGCGTTGGCCCGGCACCTGCGAGCCGCAGGCCATACCGTGGTGGAGGTCGTCCGCCCCGATCGCAGGACCCGGCGCTTGCAGGGCAAGAGCGACCCGGTCGACGCCGAGGCGGCGGCAAGGGCGGTGCTGGCTGGAACGGCCAAGGGGTGTCCCAAGACGGGCGACGGTCGCGTCGAGATGATCCGGTCACTGCGGGTGGCGCGCCGATCGGCCCTCAAGGCAAGGACCCAGGCGACGAACCAGCTCCTGGCGCTGGTGCTCACGTCTCCTGAAGAACTCCGCGCATCGCTCCGCGGTCTGTCGGTGCCCAGCCTGGTCCGGGCGGCTGCCCGGTTCCGGCCCGGGCCACTCGTGAGTCCCGCGGCCGCGACGAAACTCGCCCTTCGCCATCTCGCTCGGCGGTATGCCGCCCTCAGCGCGGAGATCGCCGAACTCGACCGGGGCCTCGCGATGGTGGTGGCGGAGGCCGCCCCGGCGCTGCTCGCCCTTCGGGGGGTGGGGACCGACGTCGCTGGAGCACTGCTCGTCGCCGCGGGGGACAACCCGGAACGCCTCTCGAGCGAGGCGGCCTTCGCCAGGCTCTGCGGGGTGGCACCGCTTCCGGCCTCCTCCGGCAAGACCAACCGGCACCGGCTGAACCGGGGCGGGGACCGGATCGCCAACAACGCGCTGTGGCGGATCGTCCTGGTGCGGATGAGCGGGGATCCCAGGACCAGGAACTACGTGGAGCGGCGGACCAAGGAGGGGCTGTCCAAGAAGGAGATCATCCGGTGTCTCAAGCGATATGTGGCGAGGGAGGTCTATCGCCGTCTCGTGGGGCTTGACGAACAATAGGAGCATCCCCACAGGATTCGGTAGGCACTCCCGGCCTCGAGCGCCGACTCCGTCCGAGACATCTTCGAGCATCGACTTGTTTCCTAAGAGTCTGTAGCTAAATAACTCTTACAATCAGGGGTATTCGGGGGTACACTGGGCGGGTGC
>DASPWN010000022.1:0-4815 GCA_035637835.1 Actinomycetota bacterium
CTCGCGGGCCACGAAGGCCTCGGTCAGGTGGTTCCAGGCGCAGTCGCGGCACACCTCCACCACGTAGCACCAGGCGTTCCGATGCCTGGTGGCCAGGGTCAGCCCCTGGTCCAGGGTCCACACACGGCCGTTGTTCGCCCGGAGGCCGTCGGCGTAGACGTAAGCCAGCAGCACGAGCTTGGATTTGCCGCACACCGGGCAGTCTCGGCGGGTCTCCTCCCCCACATGCTTGGCCGCCCGCATGAGCTCGGGGTGGGCGTCGCAGATGTCGGCGCGGGACCGCAGGCCGACCCGGACCTCCCGCAGGAGCGCCCGCTTGGCCAGCGTGTAGTCCACGACCCCCAGGAGGGCCCTCCGGCCCCTGGCCATCTGCCGTGGGTTCTGCATGGTGCGGGCATTGTACGCCCGACCTCTGACGTGAGGGGTTCGAGGATCCTCCGGGGCCTTGTCCGCGAACCGCGGGCGGTCAGGCGCCGGGATCCACGACGGCGCGGGCTCGCGCGTCGACGCTCCGATCGCCTCCGAGGGTCGACAGGTACCCCACGGGTACCCGCACCTGCACCGTCGCTTCCAGGGTCCCAGCCTTGCATCGGCACTCGATCAGCTCGGCGCCGTTCCGGGCAGCGTATTCCGAAGCGGCGTCGGCCGGTTCGCGCCCCGAAGGCAACGCGAGCTCCTGCGCGGCAGCCAGGGCAGCCGCGTCGGCCGCGGATTGAGCCCTGGACACTGCGACGAGCGCCTTGGCCAGGTCCGCCGCTCCCAGCCCGAGGACCAGGATCATGGCCACGAGCGCCGCGACCACGATCGAGACCGACCCTCCCTCTCGGTTCACGGGAACTCCTGGCGCATTGCGGTGGAGGCTTCCAGCCGGACCTCCGAGAGGAAGAACAGCCCGGCCAACGGGACCGCGATCCTCGCCCTGTAGCCCACGGTCACCTCGACCGGCTGGCCAAGGCCGCCGGTTCGATCCACCGTGACTTCCACCCGCGTCGGATCGAGTCCCGGCGCGGCCTCGAGCGCGGCCGACCGAACGGGACCATCTTCCGGATCCACCACCGCCTGTCGCGAGCCCGCTCGTGCTGCCTCCACCAGGAGGAGCTGATCGCGGCCGAGCACTCCGATCTGCACCAAGGCCAGGCAGAGCAAGAGCAGGACGGGCAGGACCAGCGCGAATTCCACGACGGCAGAACCCCGTTCGAGCCGACGTCTCGAGCCGCTACTGCGCACTCCCCGCCACCTGGTCGATGATGTTGTCGAAGAAGGCTGGGAGCTTGCCCGAAGAGCGAGCCCAGGCGATCAGAACGACGGCGATCGCCGCAGCGGCCAGGATCACCAAGGCGTACTCGGCAGTTGTCTGGCCGATCTCCCGCGCGACCCGCGCTCGCATGCGGATGTAGAGCGCAAGCAACATGACTTCACCTCCCCTCAACCGATCGATCGCAGCGCGCTGATCAGGACGGGCACCACCGTGAGGAGGAGGAACGCCGGGAGGACAAGGAACACCAGAGGGAACAGCATCTTGACGGGCGCTTTCCGTGCACGCTCGGTCGCGGCCGAACGTCGTGCATCGCGGACCTCGGACGCCAGCTCCAAGAGCGCGTCGGACAGAGACGACCCGAGGGATTCGGCCCGAGTCATCGTGGTCACCGCCCTTCGCAGGTCCGGGAGGGGCAATCGGTCCGAGGCGCTCCGGAGCTCGTCGCGCCACCGCGCGCCCAGGTCCACGGAGCGGATCACATCGGAAAGCTCCTCCGAGAGGGGGCCCTCCGTCGACTCGACCGCGCGGCGGAGGGCGAGCTGACCCGAGAGCCCGGCCAAGGAGGCCGCGGCGAGGAGATCGAGGAACAGCGGCACTTCTCGGTCGGCTCGCTCAACCCGGCGGCGAGCCAGCTGGACGAGCAGGACGTCGGGGAGCACGGCGCCGCATCCGGCCAGCACCGGAGCGAGCAATGCGGCGGGCCAGGGCGCGGACAGCGCCGTCAAGGCCAAGAGGCCGGCAGTAAGGACCTTCGCCCCCGCCACCTCGTCCTCCGTGACAGCCACGCGGGCATTGGCGATCCGCTGAACGGTCGCCGCCCTGCCTGGAAGGCGACGAATGAGGCGGGCGGCGCCGAGGCGCCCAGCCACGCGCCGAAGCGTCCCGCCCGACACCTTGGATGGCAGAGCTCCCAGGCGGGAAACGAGCGTTCGGTCCACGGTCGTGGTGGCCGCCGCGACGGCCAGCAAGGCAGCCGCGGCGGCCACCACAGGGGCCAGGTACGTCTCCATCACCCTTCGACTCGAAGCAGCCGCCGGATCCACAGGAACGCCGCGCCCTGCATGAGGAGACCGGTCACGATGGCGGTGGCCCCCGTCGACGAGTGATAGGCCGCGGCGATGTCCCGTCGCGACGTGACCGAGAGGAACAGGAAGAAGCCGATCGGCAGGAAGCCCAGGATCGCGCCCGACAGTCGTGCCTGTGCGGTCAGGGATCGGACCTCGCGCGCAGCTGCCTGCCGATCTCGGAGCGTGCGGGCCAGTCGATCGAGAACCACGGGCAGATCGCCACCCGTCCGGCGCTGAAGGCTGAGCACTCCCGCGATCAGCCTGGCCTCCGGGACGCTTACCTCGGCGACCCAACCGCCCAGGGATCGTGGGAACGGAACCCCCAGCGAAACACGGTCGGCGAGCTCGCGGAGCGTTGCCCCCACCGGAGCACCGACTTCATCCGCTGCAAGCGAGATGGCCTGGAGCAACGACTGGCCGGTCCGGAGACCGGCGGCGATCACCGACACCGCCTCGGCGAGCTGCTCCTGCATCCTTTC
The DNA here is from genome assembly GCA_035637835.1 of Actinomycetota bacterium. Taxonomy (GTDB): domain Bacteria; phylum Actinomycetota; class UBA4738; order UBA4738; family HRBIN12; genus AC-69. Next base: position 2,805 of record DASPWN010000022.1, read on the forward strand.
CGTGCGACGAGCCACCATCCGCCGAGCCCGAACGACCGGGATCATGATCGCCCCGGTCCCTCCTATCGCGGCACCCGGGAGGCCGGCCATCGATGCACCCACGACGAAGCCTCCGAGCGCGCCGACCGATCGAAGGGTTGACGCACGAAGCCGACGTCGAGCGCCACCCGAGCTCCGTTCGCGCTTTATGACTCCTGCTCGCGCTCGGACGCGCTCTCGCTTCACCAGATCTGCAGCGACTGCGGCGAACAGGCCGGGCAACGAGGCGAGAACCATGGCGGTCACCTCGGGCCTCATCCGCCCTCTCCGGTCTCGACCTCCAACGTGTCCTCATCGGGCCCTGGGGCGAACAGCTCCCCGGGGACGTCCTCCCCGACGTCGGCGAGCTCGAGCGCCAGCTCGGGGACGACCCCGGTCGACTCGAAGAGGCCGTGAGTGCCGAGCCGGTGGCGGAACCGGAACAACGGCGTGAGGACCGGTTGCCCCTCGTGGATCCCATCGACGGTCGCCACTTCGAGAACGACTCGTCGTCCGCTCGGCAATCGGGCCATGTGCGCGATGACGTCGACGGCCGATGCCACTTGCGCGCGCACGTGACCGACCGGCAGTCCGACGTCCGACATCATCGCCATGGTCTCCAGCCGCCAAAGCAGATGGCGAGGTGAGTTCGCGTGGGCTGTCGACAGTGATCCATCGTGGCCGGTGTTCATGGCTTGGAGCATGTCGATGGCCTCTCCTCCTCGAACCTCTCCCACGATGATCCTGTCCGGCCGCATGCGAAGCGCGTTCCTCACGAGATCGCGCACGGTCACCTCGCCCTTGCCCTCCACGTTCGCAGGACGCGCTTCCAGCGAGACGACGTGCGGCTTGGCCAGGCGGAGCTCCGCAGCATCCTCGATGGTCACCAATCGTTCCTCGTCCGGGACGAACGTGGACAACACGCCGAGCAGTGTCGTCTTGCCAGAGCTCGTTCCGCCCGAGACGATCACGTTCGCCCGGCCTCGAACGCAGGCCGCCAGAAACCCCAGCGTGCGTGGCCCAAGTGCTCCTCTGGCGAGGAGCTCCTCCGGCGTGAAGGGCACGGGAGAGAACTTGCGGATGTTCAGGGTGGGACCGCAGAGCGAAAGGGGCGGGATGATCGCGTGCACCCGACTGCCGTCCGACAGTCGCGCATCCACCCAAGGTGATGACTCATCGACCCGAAGGCCGAGCGGGGCCACGATCCTCTCGATCACGTGCAGGACGGCCTCCTCCCCCTCAAACAGACCGTCCGTCACCTTCTCGAGCCGCCCCTTCCGCTCCACGTAGACGTCGTCGGGCCCGTTCACCATCACCTCGGTGACCTCGGGGTCCTTGAGCAGGAACTCGATGGGTCCCAGCCCGACGACCGCATCTGAAACCTCGTTGATGACCTTCGTCAGCACACCCCGTGGCAGGATGTGCCGCTCCTCGCGGAGGATGGCGAGCGCCTCCTCTCGCACCCGAAGGCGCCGCTCGGTTCGCGACACCTCCCCCAGTCCTCGAGCATCGACCCGGCGAAGCAGCCGCTCGTGCAGGCCGCGACGAACCTCCACGAGCGCATCGGCACGCATCAGGATCCTTCCTCCAGCCGCTCGAGCAGCTTCGCGGTCAACCGATCGACCGAGCGGCCGGCCTTCCCTCGCGGGGGGAGCAGGCGACCGCGGTCCTGGGCGGCCGGCACCCTTCGGTCCACTGGGATCACCGCGACCGGGGAGCGCCCGAAAACCCGCTTGACATCCTCCGGCGAGATCTCCCGCCTGGTAGCGCGATTGACGACGAACGAGCAGCGATCGTCGAGGCCCGTAGCATCGACGACCCGCTTGGCGGCACGGAACGACAGCACATCGAGCCCCAGCACCATCACCACCACATCCGCCAGGCCCAGCCCCAACCTCACCGTGTCGTCCATCCCGCGGGGAATGTGCAACACCACGACGTCGGCGGCCGACCGAACTGCCTCGAGGACCGGACCGATGTCCCTGGCCGTGAC
>DASPWN010000023.1:0-2247 GCA_035637835.1 Actinomycetota bacterium
TTGCTCCCCGGGATCCCGGCGGCGTTACCGGGCACTGCCTTCTTCCACCGTCATCCGTTCGTGTAGTCCTCTCCTACCAGGATCGTGACCTCTCCCAGCCCCGAGGGTACCGCGGAGACGGATAGCGCTCCCACCCCCAGGAGCCGTCGGATCTGCTCGGCCGCCTCTCGGGACCCCTCCGAGGCCGCCACGACCAGCGTCTCCCGGTGATCGAAGCTCGACGCGTTCTCCGAGAGCACCACCCGGTAGCCCTCCGGGATAAGACGCTCCGCCACTGACTCTCCCACGCCCGGCGCGCCGGTTCCGTTCAGCACGAGCACCCGGACCGGCGGTTGTTCGGCCATCCCGAATCGGTCCTCCATCAAGGCGGCCACGGCCGAATAGTCAGGCCGGAGGTATCCGGGGGTCACGGTGGCAGTGGGGAGGACCTGCAAGGTCGCGCCTTTCGCCGCCGTGAGGAGCCGGGCGCCCGCGGCAGCATCGTCGGATCGAAGGAAGTCCCCGGGGCCCCACCGAGGACCGGCCTGAAGTAATCCGATGAGCGTCTCTCGCCACGTCAGCGCTCGGGCCGGCCCGGGCTTCGTCACGGCCGCGGCCACCTCGGCGCTGCTCGCCTCCGACCCGAACAGCTGGATCCCTCCCACCCGGTCCACGACGGCGGCGAGATGGCTCGGATCGGTCACGGCGTAGTGCGGGATCCACGCGCCGACGAGGTTGGAGATGGCCACGGCGGCTTCGGATCCGTCCAGGAGCGTGACCTCCTTGACCATGCCGTCACCTTGGCCGGGGATCGTCATCACCACGTTCGGGGGAATGGCAAGCGCGGCCGGCGCCGGGGTCCCCGAGGACCCAACGACCGCGATCATGACCGCGTCCCTCGACCGCAGCTCGAGCAGCAGGAGCTTCGAGGGGGCGGTCGAGCTTCCCGATGCGGGCACCGCCTTTTGGTCGCGAGCCGACACGATGCCCCAGGCCCCCACCCCTCCGACCACTAGGAGCGCCGCCGCAACCGGCGCCAGCCACCCCGTCGCCATGGCTCGGAGCCGCGCGTGCCGACCTGGCCGGACGAACAGGTCGACCTCGCCGCGATGGTGCGCTCGCTTCATCGGTACAACCCCGCCTTCTCGATGTAGCTCTCGACGCCCTCGGGCACGAGGTACCGGATCGGGCGGCCCTCCCCGACCCGTTCGCGGATGTCCGTGGAGGAGATGGCCAGGGCCGGGATGTTCATGACGCTCACGTTCGGATGGCGGCTGGGCTCCTCCGCCTCGAACCGTGCCAGGTCGTAGCCGGGCCGGGTGGCCGCGATGAAGTGCGCGAGCTCGAGGATCTCGTCGGGGTCCTTCCACTGGAAGATCTCCAGCACGGCGTCGGCACCCGTCACGAAGAACAGATCCACGTTCCCGCCGCGCTGCTCCTTCAGCTCGCGAAGGGTGTCGACCGTGTACGTTGGACCCTCCCGATCCACCTCCAGCCGCGACACGAAGAACCGAGGGTTGCTGGCGGTGGCGATCACCGTCATGAGGTACCGATGCTCGGGCGAGGACACGTCCCGCTCCTCCTTCATCCACGGCTGTCCAGTCGGCACGAACACCACCTCGTCCAGGCCGAACTGAACGGCGGCCTCCTCTGCGGTCAGGAGGTGTCCGTGATGGATCGGGTCGAACGTGCCGCCCATGACGCCCAGGCGTCGTCCCACGCCGGTAATCCTACGGCCGGTACCCGGCCTTCCTTCGCATTTCAGCTGGCGGACGTGAGCTTGCCAACCCAGGCTCGTAGGTCGCCCAGGTGCTCGTCGTAGTGCTCGGGCCCCGACTCCCGGAACCACTCCTCGGCTTCGGGGGTCACCTCCGGGATGGCGGCGAACTCGACCAGCGCATGATTCCTCGCCGCATACAGCTCGGCCGTCACCGTCGCCAGGTCTAGTCGGCGACCCTCCACTAGGAACCGCGCGTTCAGCTCATCGACGTTCGAAGCGTAGTCCCCCCCGTCGTATGTCCCTACGCGGATCCGCTCCAGCATGACGCCGGCCTTGGCCCACCAAGCGCCCAGATGCCAGAGCAGGTCCTTGACCGACCATCCCTCGGGCGTGAGCCCAGGCTCCATCACCTGCTGACGCGACAGGGCGTCCAACTGCGAGCGCAGGTCGGTCCAACCTCGATCCTCGGATCGCAAGAGGTCCTCGCGTCGGATCATGATCAGCCCTCTTTCTCCGGGAGGAACTCGAAGGCCCGCTCCCCGATCAGG
>DASPWN010000024.1:0-10980 GCA_035637835.1 Actinomycetota bacterium
TCCATCGACATCCGCCTGGCGCCGCAGGACATCGAATCCTCCGTTGCCCACGTGCGCGCGCTCGAGGACGCGAGACTGCTTTCCTCCGGCGAGGCTGCGGCCCTGGAGAAGGCGCTCCGCGAGGTGGGAGAGGAGATCGCCGCCGGTCGCTTCTCGTTCCATCCCGCCGACGAGGACGTGCATTCGTCCATCGAGCGGGCGGTGACGGAGCGCCTGGGTGACGTGGGCGCCAAGCTGCACGCTGGCCGGAGCCGGAACGATCTGGTGGTCACGGACCTACGCCTGTGGCTCCTCGCCGCGGCACGACGGATCGACGCGGGTACCGTGCTCCTGATGCGGGCGCTCATCGCGAGTGCGAGTGATCATGCCGACACGGTCATGCCGGGGACCACCCACGACCGGGCGGCGCAGCCCGTCACGCTCGGCCACCATCTGTTGGCGCACGCCTGGGCGCTGCTCCGGGACCTCGACCGGCTGGACCAGTGGGCGGCCAGATCGAGCGTGTCCGCGCTGGGGGCCGGGGCCCTGGCCACCTCGATGCTCGGGTTGAATCCCGTCACCACCGCCGGCCGCCTGGGTCTGGACCGGGCCTTCGCCAACTCGATCGACGCGGTGTCGGACAGGGACTTCGTTCAGGAGTTCGTGGCCGATGCGGCCATCCTCGGAACGCACCTGTCTCGGCTGGCGGCCGACGTCCTCCGGTGGACCGAGGAGTCGCTCGGGTGGGCGTCGATCGACGACGCCTATGCCACGGGCTCGAGCATGATGCCTCAGAAGCGGAACCCCGACGTGGCCGAGCTCGCACGAGCCAAGGCGGCACGGTTGGGCAGCAACGTCGTCGCGTTGACGTCGATGCTCGCCGGTCTGCCCCTCGGCTACCACCGAGACCTCCAGGAGGACAAGAGCCCGGCGTTCGACGCGGCGGACACGCTCGAGATCACGCTCGGCGCGTTGACCGGCTGCGTGGCGACGCTCCGCTTCGACGAGGCGGCGATGCGGGAGGCCGCCGAAGCCGAGGCCCTGTACGCGACCGACCTGGCAGAGGAGCTGGTCCGGGCCGGCGTGCCGTTCCGCCAGGCCCATCGGCGGATCGGCGCGATGCTGAACCGACTCGACGCCGAGCACCGTTCGCTCCGATCGCTCGGACCCGACGAGTGGCGCGACCTCGGGCTGCCCGGGGGCGGGTCGCTCCTCGATCCCGACCGCTCGGTCCGGGCCCGGTCGATGCCCGGTGGGCCCTCGCCGGCGAGCGTGCTGGCGCAGGCCCAAGCGATCGAGGCCGCGCTGGTGTCCCGGAACCACGGTGCGCGGATATCGTAGAAGTCTCGGTGGGAACGAAGCCGTATCCCACGCTCGGCCGTAGACCTCGCAGGTCACCATCGAGATGCAGGAGGTATGCGTGATGAGGCTGAACCACGGACGCCGACGCTCCGGTCTGCCCGCGATCGCGCTCGCTGCCTTGCTCCTGGCCGCGTGCGGTCGAAGCAGTGGCAGCGCGTCGGGGGGCGGCTCCCCCTCGCCGTCGGGAACGGCGGCCTCCGTCCAGACGGACTCGGTCTCCGGCCTCGGGACGGTACTCGCGAACAGCGCCGGTCTGACGCTGTACCACAACACCAGGGAGACCGGGAGCACGATCGTGTGCACGGGAGGATGCGTTTCGGTCTGGCCGCCGGTGGTCGTCACGGGTTCGCTCCCGCAGGACACGGGGATGATCAAGGGGACGTTCGGGACGATCATGCGCCCCGACGGCTCCACGCAGCTCACGATGAACGGCATGCCCCTGTACACGTACTCGGGCGACTCGGCATCGGGCCAGGCCACCGGACAGGGGATCCAAGGCGTGTGGTTCGCGGTGTCGGCGTCCGGCTCCACCACGTCGGCCGCCGGGAGTGGCGGTTCGTCCGGTGGTGGCGGCGGATACGGCGGTTACGGCTCCTAGCCAGGAATCGGCGGACAGTCCCCGAGAGCCTCACGCGGATCTCGTGAGGCCCGCTTGACGAATCCGGTCATGAGGCGTGTCCTTTCGTCGGAGACGATGTCGACGATCAGCCGAGGCCATTCGGTTCCACCGGGACCTGAGCTCTCTCGTCTTGCAGCGCTTCGGGCGTTCCGACGTGATCCGATCGGGCTCTTGTCCCAAGCCGCCAACTTCGGCGACGTCGCGTACCTCAAGCTCCCCCGGTTCCCTGCCTACCTGCTGAACCACCCCGACCTCGTCCATGACGTACTGGTGACCGGGAGCCAGAAGTTCATGAAGGGGCCGACGATGCAGGCGGCCAAGCTCGTGCTGGGGGAGAGCCTGCTGACCAGCGAGGGGGACGATCACCGGCGGCAGCGGCGGATGATCCAGCCGATCTTCCACCGCGACCGGATCGAGGGCTTCGCTGATGCGATGGTGGAGCGCGCGGCCCGAGCGTCCGAACGGTGGCAGGCGGGGGAGATCCTGGACATGCATCGGGAGATGGCCGGGCTCACGCTCGCCGTCGTCGGAGCGACGCTGTTCGGAATCGACATCGAGGCCGAGGAAACGCGTTCGGTGGGCCAGGCGCTGGCCCTCCAGCTCTCGATGTTCGGCAGAGTGTTCTCGCCCCTGTTCCGGCTATCGATGCGGCTACCGCTGCCGTCGAACCGGCGATTCGAGCGGTCCAAGGCGGCGCTCGATGACGTGATCGATCGGATGATCGCCCGGCGCCGTTCAACAGACGCGACCGGCGAGGACGTGCTGTCCCTCCTGATCCGGGCGCAGGAGGACGGTACCGGGATGAGCGATGCACAGGTTCGCGACGAGGCCATGACGCTGCTCCTTGCCGGTCACGAGACCACCTCGAACGCTCTGACCTGGACCTGGTACCTGCTCTCCCAGCACGCAGACGTGGAGGCGAAGCTCCACGCCGAGCTGGACGAGGTCCTTGGGGGCCGACTGCCTACGGTTGCCGACGTCCCGCGGTTGCGGCTCACCGAGATGGTCCTCACGGAGTCGATGCGGATCCTCCCGCCGGCCTGGGCCATCGGCCGGCGGGCGCTGGTGGACCACCACGCCGGCTCGTACGTCGTCCCGGCCGGCAGCGTCGTGATCGTGTCCCCGTATCTCGTGCACCACGACCCTCGCTGGTACGAGGACCCAGAGGCGTTCGTCCCGGAACGATGGCGGGACGAGGAGCGGTCCAGGCGACCGCGGAACGCGTATCTGCCGTTCGGCGCGGGGCCGAGGATGTGCGTCGGCGAGCACTTCGCCAGGCTGGAGGGCGTCCTGGTCCTGGCAACCATCGCCCAGCGGTGGCGCCTCGACCTCGTGCCCGGTCATCGCGTCGAGCTCCAACCCGTCGTCACGCTCCGGCCGAAGCACGGCATGGCCATGACGGCCGATCGACGGGGATGACGTCAGCGTCGGAACGCTCGGACGGCCGTCCGGACGGCCACGAACGCCATGACCACGATGGCTCCGCCTATCAGGGCTGCCGCCACCCCGATCCACCAATTCTCGTCGGCGAAGTCGAAGGATCGACCGGCGAACCGCTCCCCGGTATGTATGCCCCACAGGACTGTTCGCACGGGGAACAGCACGAGCGTGCCGACCACGGACTCGACGAACTGTCGATTCACCCCGAACGGAACGCCTTGCCATAACACGGTGTAGCCGAGGAACCCCCACACGGCTCCGAGACCGGCCGTCGCGGCCAGCCCCGACGTCCGGGGGTACTCGTCCCGCAGCCCCTCGGACCGCCCGGGCTGGACTCCCCCGTGCTCGCCACCGCTCATCCCGCCAGTCTCCCTGTTCGCGGCGGGGTCCAGTAGGCTCATCTGCATGGGGTTCGCGAGCGCCCTCGTCCTGTTCGCCCATCCCGACGACGCCGAGTACATGTGCGGCGGGACCGTCGCCCAGTGGGCTCGCAACGGGACCGAGGTCCACTATGTGGTCGTCACCGACGGCTCGGCGGGCTCGAACGAGCCCGGCAGGACCAGGGAGGAGATCTCGAGGATCCGAAAGCCCGAGCAGGAGCAGGCCGCGCGGGTCCTCGGCGTCCGAACGGTGACGTTCCTGAACTTCCCCGACGGGATGCTCGAGGTGAACCTGGAGACCCGCAAGGCAGTGACCCGGGAGGTGCGCCGGCTCCGCCCCGAAGTGCTCCTAGCGCCCGACCCCTCGAGGCTGTGGTTCGGCCGGCGATACATCAACCATGCCGACCACCGGGCCGCGGGCGAGCTCGCGCTGTGCGCCGTCATGCCCGACGCCCCCTCGCGGCCCCAGTTCCCCGAGCTCCTGGAGGGGGGATTCGAGCCGTACGAGGTGCCGAACCTTTGGTTGTCCACCGAGGAACCCGATACGTACGTGGACATCACCAAGACGATCGACCTGAAGGTGGAGGCCTTGACGAAGCACCGGTCCCAGGGCGTCGAGGACGACCTGCAGTGGGTTCGGGACCGGGCGAAGGAGCTGGGCGAGAAGGGCGGGATGGAGTTCGCGGAGGGGTTCCTGGCGTTCTCGCTGAAAGAAGAGGAAGAAGAAGAGGAACGATGATGGAGGACCCGGTCGACCCTGGGGACGAGGCCCCAGCCGGCCTTGATCCCGACGAGGCGAACAACGTCCGCGCGGACCTCGACGACCTGCACGGGATGCGAGAGGTGTTCGGCCCGCAGGGAGTGAAGGGCGTGGTGATCGCCTGCCCCGACTGCGGGGAGAACCACTTCTACGAATGGGACCTCCTTCGGGAGAACCTCGAGCACATGCTGAGGACCGGCGAGCCCCGGATGCATGAGCCCGCCTTCGAGGTTCACGAGGACGAGTACATCCAGTGGGACTACGGCAAGGGCTACATCGACGCCCTCACCGACACCGGGCTGCAGCCCGACCGTCAGATCCAGATCACGCGCTGCCCGTGGTGCGAGACGCCCTGCGATCAGGATTTCCAGTTCTGCCCGAAGTGCGGCCGGTCCCTCGCGGCGCTGCGGCTGTACAAGGAGCTCCTGGCTCGGGGGATCGACGAGCGAGAGGTCCGTTCGCTCCTGGTCCGGGCGGGCTACGAGCCGTTCTGATCGTGTCCTGTCCTCCCGAGGGGAGTCGATCGGGATCGGGCCCACCTCCGCGCTGACGAGTCTTGAAGTGGTGCGATCCGGGGTGTACGAAGCTGCTGTGGCGGAGACCGAGGCGCCGCGGCGGAGCGATCGGTGGGCGGCGACCGGGGACGCCCAGGGCAACCCGTGGGCCGTCGCCTCGGTCGCGTTCGCGGCGCTCGGACTGGCAGCCGTGGGGGTGATCATCGCCGGCACGTTCAGCGCGCCGTTCCTCGACTCGCTCCCGGAAGGGGTGGCCTCGGGCCTGTACGGAACGGTCCCCGGCTTCGGCCTGCTCGCGCTGCTCGCAGGCCTCGCCGGTCGGAACCGTCCCCGCAGGGCCTGGATGGCTTGGACCGGTGCGATCGTCGGATCCCTGCTGCTGGTGTTCGCGGCGGTCGTAGCCGTCATCCTGCTGAACGCGTTCCTGACGCTCGGATGACCGCCGGCGGCTCGAGGATGCAGTCCTCGGGCGCCTTGTCCGTCCGCAGGCCCTTGAACGAGGGTGCTCGCATCTTCTTCGTGCTCTTCGTGAGCTCCAAGTACTCGACCTCGCATACGATCTCCGGGCGGACGAACGTCGCGCCCTTGAACTCCTTGAGGTCGGGGTCGTCGGTGGGTGGCTCCTTCGTCACGAGCGGTGTGAGCAGTTCCATCACCTTGGCCAGCATCTTGTCGGTGAACCCCGTGCCGACTTGGCCGATCCACCGGAGCATCCCATCGTCGTAGGCCCCGACCAGGAGGGCCCCAAACGTCCCCGCGCGCCCGCCCTGGCCCGGGGTCCAGCCCAGGATCACGCAGTCCTGGGTGTTGGTGAGCTTGATCTTCCTCCAGTCGGGCGAGCGCCGACCGGAGAGGTACTTGGAGCCGTGGCGCTTGGCCACCACGCCTTCCAGGCCGTGCGAGCGCGCCGCCGCGACCAGCTGCCTTCCTTCGCCCTCGACGAAGGTGACGAGCTGGAGCCGCTCGTCCTCCTCCACCACGGCTTGGAGCAGCTCCCGGCGTTCCTCGAGGGGCTGCTCCGTCAGGTTCCGGCCGTCCAGCCACAGGAGGTCGAACGCAACCAGTGCCACCGGGATCTGCTTGGCGATCCGTTTGATCTCCCGTTCGTTCGCCAGGTTCATCCGCTGCTGGAGGGCCTCGAAGGAGTTCTTCCCGTCCTCGTCGAATGCCACGATCTCCCCATCCATCACCGCGTTCACCTGATCCACCAGCTCGTGGATCATGTGCAGCTCCGGATACTGCGTCGCCACGTCGCGGCCCCGTCGGGTGATCAGCCGGGTCAGGTCCGTCGTGAGGAAGGCGAGCGCCCGGATCCCGTCGAGCTTGGGCTCGAACCGCCACTTCGGATCGTCGAAGGGCTGATAGCCGCCCTCGGCCAGCATCGGCTGGAGCGAGGGCGGCTGGTCGATGAGCGGTGCATCCTGATGACTGGCCAGGAAGACAAGCCAGTCGGTCCGGGTCTTCACCAGGTGGTACTCGAGGCCGCGGTACCGGCGGCCGAGGAGGCGGAAGCTCACCTTCTTATCCGTCCACTCGATGAGCTCGTACGTGCCGTTGTCGAAGATGCGGACCTCGCCGGCCCCGTAGTGGCCTTCGGGGATGGAGCCCTCGAAGCCGCCGTACTCGAGCGGGTGGTCCTCGGTCCGAACGGCCAGCCGCTTGTCGCCGAAGGCGATCGGAAGCCCCCGAGGCACGGCCCACGAGGGCAGCGCGCCGTCTTTCTCCAGCCGAAGGTCGTAGTGGAGCCGGGTAGCTCGGTGCTTCTGGATCACGAACGAGTTGCCCGTGCCCTCCGCGACACCGGGGGCCGGCTCGGGCGTCCCCTCGAAGTCTCGCTTGCGGAGGTACTCGGCGAGCTTGGGGTCCTTCGATTCGGCGATGACCTGCTCGCTGGTTCGTCGATTCTTGGGGTTCGAACCCTTCGCGGCCTTCGTCACGTTCTGGATCGCCTTCGGAGCGTTCCCGGTCTTCGTGGCCTTCGTGTCCAGGGCCTTTTCCGGAGGGAGTCCCATGGCCTCCAGCGCGGCGCCGAGGTCCTGCGGCTTGGTCCGGACCCCCTCGAACAGGCCCCCGACCTTGGCGAACCGCTTCCACACCGTCTCGATGGTGAAGTCCCGGGGCGAAACCCCCTTCTGGACCTCCTTCCACGTGAGCGGGGTGGAGACCGTGGCCCCCGGCTCGGGCCGGAGCGAGTACGCGGCCGAGATGTTCGCCCCTGCCCGGTTCATGTTGTGGTCGATGAAGACCTTCCCGGACCGCTTCGACACCTGCCAGGCCATCGTCACCCGATCGCGGTCGGCCCGCTCGATCATGCGGCCCACCGCGCCGACGAACTCGCGGACCTGCTCGTAGGAGTAGCCCGGCTCGACCGGAACGTAGATCTGCATCCCCGTCGCCCCGCTCGTCTTGGGATAGCCCACCAGACCGAGCGCGTCGAGGGACGCCTTGACGTGCATCGCCACCGCCAGGACGTCGTCGAACGTGATCGGAGGGAACGGATCCAGGTCGAAGAACAGGTAGTCGGGCGATTCGATCGAGCGACATCGAGAATGGAGCGGGTGGAATTCGATGCAGCCGAGATTGGCGATAAACAGCACGCCGGCCGTGTCCTCGACCATCAGGTAGTCGATGATGCCGGTCTTCGCCTCCTCGCTCTCGACGGGGCACCGGGGGAGCCAGTCCGGCGTGTGCGAGGGGGCGCTCTTCTCGTAGAAGAACGGGCCGGCGATCCCGTCCGGCATCCGCTTCATCGTGAGTGGTCGCTCGAGGAGGTGCGGCAGGATCAGGCCGGAGGCGTTGAAGTAGTAGGCGATGACGTCGCCCTTGGTGTACCCCTCCTCGGGCCAGAACACCTTGTCCAGGTTGGACAGCCGGAGCTCTCGGCCGTCGGCCTGCATCCACCAGGCCTCCCCGCGCTGTTCGGCCGGCAGGGATGTGGGGAACGCGACCGTGAACGGGGGTCCGGAGGCACGCTTCTTCGTGGGCGTCACCCCACGATGGTAGAACGAGTAGGTGGGACCGCTAGAATCAGTGGTCCCTGGAATCGGCCTTCTTCGGAGGTACGCCATGCCACCCAGAGCCATGTGGAAAGGGGCCATCTCCTTTGGCCTGGTGACCATCCCGGTCGCGGTGTTCCCCGCGACCGAGGAGAAGTCGCTGAAGTTCAACCAGCTCCACGACGAGGACAGCGGCCGAATCCGCTATAAGCGGGTGTGCGAGATCGACGGCCAGGAGGTCACGTTCGAGCACATCGTCAAGGGCTTCGAGTACGAGAAGGGCCACTACGCCGTGCTCACCGACGAGGACCTGGAAAAGGTGCCTCTCGAGTCCAGTCGGTCCATCGACATCCAGCAGTTCGTGGAGCTGGAGGAGATCGACCCCATCCTGTACAAGAAGTCTTACTACCTGGTTCCCGACGAGACGGGCGCGAAGGCCTACGCGCTCCTCCGTACGGCGCTGTCCGAGGAGAGCAAGGTCGGCATCGCCAAGGTCTCCTTCCGCGACAAGGAGCACCTCGCAGCACTGCGGTTCGACGGCGACGTGTTCGTCCTGGAGACCATGTACTGGCCGGATGAGATCCGGGCCGCCGAGTTCGAGACGGTCCACCCCGATGCCAAGGTTCGGCCACAGGAGGTCGAGATGGCCAAGGCCCTCATCGACAACCTGACCGAGCCGTGGAACCCGGCCGCGTACAAGGACGAGTACCGCGAGGCGCTCCTCGAGGTTGTGGAGAAGAAGATCGCCGGCGAGGAGATCGAGGTCGCGCCGGAGGCGGCACCGGCCCGGGTCGTCGATCTCATGGACGCGCTGAAGGCTTCCGTGGAGGCGGCGAAGAAGAAGACGCCCGCCGCGCGGCCGAAGGCGAAGTCGGGGGCCAAGAAAACTGCGGCGAAGAAGACCGCCGCCCCGCGGAAGAAGGCCGCCACCGGCTGAGGTGGCGGAGCTCCCGGCCGGCTACGCGGTCCGTCCGGCTACCGCCGACGACCTCGACGCGATCGTCGACCTGTTCCATGCGTACGATGTCTGGGACTTCGGACGGACGGACTCGGTGCGCGAGCACCTCGAGGCCGATTGGATGGTTTCGGGATTCGACCCTTTCACCGACAGCTGGCTCGTCACCGAAGAGACGGGCGGGGTCGTTGGGTTCGCGTATGTGCAGGGCATGCCCACCGAGGCGGCGAGGGACGCCTTCGGCCGGGTACATCCGGATCATCATGGCCGCGGGATCGGTAGTTTCCTGGTCGCCAACACGGAACGCCGGGCTCGGACCCGGCCGGGGATCGAGCCGGCGGCGGTCCGCAACTTCGCGACGACCACGGATGCATCGGCCCGAGCGCTCCTGGAGGATCACGGATACCGGCGGGTCCGCATGTTCTGGCATATGGAACGGATGCTCGGCGACGACCCTGATCCGGGGCCGATCGATGGCATCGTCCTCCGGCCCATGCGGGCGGGCGAGGAGCGAGACACCCACGCGGTGATGGAGGAGTCGTTCGCCGAGCACTGGGGAGACACCACGCCGCCATTCGACGATTGGCGCCGGTTCATGGACCGGCCGGGATTCGATTCGGGGATGGCGATCCTCGCCGTGGAACGGGAGGAGATCGTGGGCGGGGTGATCTCGACGTCGGCCTCGGACGCGGCATGGGTCAGGGAGCTCGCCGTCCGTCCCGCCTGGCGGGGCCGCGGCATCGGGAGCGCCCTGCTCTCGTCGGCGTTCGCCGATCTGTCCCGGCGCGGTGTGGCCGAGGTCCGGTTGAACGTGGACGCCGAGAACAAAACGGGTGCCACCCGCCTGTACGAGCGAGCCGGAATGACCGTTCGCCGGCGGTGGCTGGTCTACGAGAAGCCGATCGAGGGATAAGCTCGATGCCGTCGCCCGGAGGAGGGACCGTCGTGAAGCTGGTCGTCGGCATCGTAAAGCCGTTCAAGCTCGATGAGGTGAAGGAGGCCCTGCGCGAGATCGGTGTGACCGGCCTGACCACCACCGACGTCGAGGGCTTCGGCCGCCAGCGGGGGCATACCGAGGTCTACCGCGGCGCCGAGTACCAGGTGGACTTCGTGCCCAAGGTGAAGGTCGAGGTCCTGTGCGACGACGACCAGGTCCAGGGGATCGTGGACGCCGTGCTGAAGGCGGCGCGGACCGGCAAGATCGGCGACGGCAAGATCTGGGTGATTCCGGCCGAGCACGTGGTCAGGATCCGCACCGGGGAGATGGGGCCCGACGCGCTCTGAGATGGCCGACCGCTCGGCCCCGGCCGCGCGGCTGCGGGACGAGCTTCTGGCCCTGGACGCCGCCTACTCGACCGGCCATCACGGACGGTGGTCGGCCGCCCGTCGCTCCGAGCTGGTCGACGCCTGCGTCCTCGAGCTCTTCGGGGTGAACCAGGTGCCTCCGCGTGTCGCCCTGGTCGCGCTGGGAGGCTACGGCCGGGGCGAGCTGGCGCCATTCTCGGACGTGGACCTCCTCATCCTCCACGGAGGCGATGGCTCGGAGGAGATCGAAGGGCTGGCGGAGCGGCTGCTGTACCCGCTATGGGATGCCGGCCTGACGGTCGGCCACGGCGTGCGGACGGCAGACGAGTGCCTGGCCCTGGCGTTCGAGCGCCTCGATGCGGCCACCGCGATGCTCGATGCGCGTCTCCTGGCCGGCGACGTCAGTGCCTGGGATGACCTGCGCGACCGCCTTCGGGCATCGACGCGGAACGATCCTCGGGGGTTCGCCGAGCGCGTGGTGGTGAGCGCCTCGGAGCGGCGAGAACGGTTCGGTTCGGTCTCCTCGCTGCTCGAGCCCGACCTCAAGGAGGGGAGCGGCGGGCTCCGAGACCTGCACGCCCTGGGATGGCTGGCCATCGTGCTCACGGGCATCGGAGGTGTCCGGTCGCTCGAGGAACCCGGCCTCCTCGGGCAGGCCGAACGCGAGGC
>DASPWN010000025.1:0-1984 GCA_035637835.1 Actinomycetota bacterium
GCCGAACCAGAACAGCGAGAGCCCGCACAGCACCCGCCCCTTGTCCGGGATGGGGTTCGGAAGGACGACGTCGAACGCCGAGATCCGGTCCGTGGCCACGAGCAACAGGCGATCGTCGCCCGCGTCGTAGACGTCGCGGACCTTGCCCATGGTCCGGAGCTTCGCCGCTTCGGTCATTGCTCCCCGCCCACGGTCAGCTTGGCCAGTCGGTCGAACACCACGTCGAGGTTCCGCAAGTAGCGGCGCGGGTCGAACAGCGCCCCGAGGTCCCGGGCGCTCAGCAGCCGAGCCACGTCAGGTTGGGCCTGGAGCTCCCCCTTGAAGTCCTTCCCCTCGTCCCACGCCGCGGCCGCCGCCGCCTGCACGATCCGGTAGGCATCATCGCGGGGCATGCCCCGTTCCACCAGCGCGAGCAACACACTCTGCGAGTACACGAGGCCGCCGCCCATGTTCAAGTTCGCCCGCATCCGCTCCGGGAACACCTCGAGCCCGTCGAGTACCTCCCCGAGCTCGGCCAGCATGAAGTGCAGCGCGGTGGTCGAGTCGGGGAAGACGACTCGCTCGGCCGACGAGTGCGAGATGTCGCGCTCGTGCCAGAGCACGATGTTCTCCAGAGCGGGTTGCAGATCGGCCCGGACCACTCGCGCCAACCCGGTGATCCGTTCGCAGCGGACGGGATTGCGCTTGTGGGGCATCGCCGAGGAACCCTTCTGGCCCTCGGCGAAGGGCTCCTGCACCTCGCGGACCTCGGTCATGGCCAGGTGTCGGATCTCGGTAGCGATCGCGTCGAGCGACGAGGCGAGGACCGCAAGGGCGGCCATGTACTCGGCATGCCGATCACGCGAGATGACCTGGCTGCTCGCCTCGGCCGGTCGAAGCCCGAGCTCGCCGCACACGTGCTCCTCCACCCGGGGGTCGAGGTGGGCGTACGTCCCCACTGCCCCCGACACCTTCCCTACCGAAACCGCCTCCCGAGCTCGCCGCAGGCGCTCGCGGTCTCGATCGAGCTCGAAGGCCCACAGGGCCAGCTTGTGTCCGAAGCTGGTCGGCTCGGCGTGCACCCCGTGGGTCCGTCCGGCCATCACGGTGTCCCGGTGCTCCAGCGCCAGCCGTTTCACCGTGCCCAGCAGCCGCTCGGTCCCAGCGAGCAAGAGGTCGGCCGCCGCGCGAAGCTGCAGGGCGAACCCGGTGTCCAGCACGTCGGAGGACGTCATGCCGAAGTGGATCCACCGCCCGGCCGGCCCCACCGACTCCGCCACGCACTGGACGAAGGCCGCCACATCGTGCCTCGTGACCTGCTCCAACTCGCGGACGCGCTCGAGGGTGAAGGACGCGCGTTCGCGGACGGCCCGGGCATCGTCCTGAGGCACCGTGCCCAAGCGTGCCCATGCCTCGACCGCCAGGACCTCGATCTCCAGCCAATGACGGAGCCGAGCCTCATCCGACCAGACGGCCGCCATCTCCGGCACGGTGTAGCGAGGGATCATGGCCGCCCACCCCGCGGCAGGCCACCCCGCGGCGGGCAGGAGCCGGCCCTCACAGCCTGAGGCCCTCCGCCAGGTCGTCCTTGAACTTCCACAGCCGGGCCTGGATCTCCGGCTCGGCCACCCCCACGATCTCCGCCGCCAGCACGGCCGCGTTCACGGCGGCATCCACCCCCACGGTGGCCACCGGGACGCCGGCCGGCATCTGCGCCGTTACGATCAGGGCCTGCTCGCCCCCCATCTGGTCGCTGGCGATGGGGACACCGATCACCGGGAGCACCGTGCGCGCGGCTGCGGCGGCCGCCAGGTGGCCCGTGATGCCGGTGGTGCAGACCAGCACCTTCAATCCCCGATCGAAGGCCGTCCGCACGTACTCGTCCACGAGGTCGGGGTTGCGAGAGGACGACATCACCCGGATCTCGTGGGGGAGCTCCAGCTTCTCCAGGATCGCCGTGGCCTGCTGCATGACGGAGAGCTCGGCGGGGGATGCGGCCAGCACG
>DASPWN010000026.1:0-2385 GCA_035637835.1 Actinomycetota bacterium
CCCAGTGAGGCCAGCCTCGGACCGCCGAGATGAGCTGACGCCGTAGGTTCCCTTACGCTCCGCCCGCCGCAACGTGTGTCCGATGCTGTCCTCACAGCGGGGGTGGAGCCGTGGCCGAGCCGGTGAACGTGAACGATCTCCTCGATGGCCACGCCGCCCTCGACATCGAATGCCTGGACCGGGTGTACCTCAACGCGTACGTTCCCAACCTCCAGGTCGGCGGCCAGGTGGTGAGCTTCCTCACCGAGCACCTCGGCAACCCCGTTCCGTCCCCGGCCCTGTTCGCGAGGATCGGCAACGCCTTCCGCGCCTCGGTCCGCCGGTTCGCCGAGGACAACGGGATCCCCCTCATCCACTTCAGCAAGGGGGATCGGCACATCGAGGTGATGCGTCCCTATCTCGACCGGGCCACTGAGCCCGGAGTGGTGGCCATCGGGGCGGCCCAGGAGTTCCAGTCCGTGTTCACGGGCTACGACCACGCAACGAAGCCCGGGGCGGTGTGCTTCGGGTTCTCCAAAGCCGAGCGCAGGGTCACCGTCTACTACTTCTATGTGCTCGATCGCGAGTTCGGCCCCGGCTTCATCAAGCTCTGCAGCTACTTCCCCTACCCGGGGAAGGTCTGGGTCAACGGCCACGAGTGGGCCAAGACACAGGCCGATCGGGCTCGCCTCGCGTACATCCCCCTTGCCAACGGCTTCGCCTCCTGCTCCCGCCCCGAGGTGCTCCAGGGGATCTGTGACCGTCTCGGGCCCGCGGACATCCAGGCCTTCTTCGACCGGTGGATCGGTCGCATCCCCACCCCCCTCACCGACGCCGACCGGGCGGCCGGGTACTGGTGGGAGCTCTCTTTGCGCCAGGTGGAGGTTTCGCGCACCGTGGTGTTCGATCAGCCCCGCCGGGCCCGAGCCTTCTTCGAGGCCACCGTCGCCGACAACCTCGACCTCGGCCGCCCCGACGAGGTACAGCTCGTCTTCGCCCGCCAGGTCCGCCGCAACACCAAGGGGGTGTTCTCCACCAAGGTGGTCACCCGGGGCACTGACGTCATCGTGAACGTGTTCTACCGGCACTCCCGGATCAAGGAGTACCTGAAGGAGGGTCGAGCCCTTCGCATCGAGACCGTGGTCAACTCCCCGGGTGACCTGGGATGCCAGCGCCGCCTCCGGAACCTCCCGGAGCTCCAGGCCAAAGCCAGAGCGGCCAACCGGAGGCTGCTCGAGGTCCAGCGGGTCGGCCAGGACTGTGCCATCTCGACCGCTCTGCTCGAGCGGGTCGGACTGCCCTCGGTCGAGGAGGGCCAACGGGCCCCGGCCCTTCGGTTCGGGGACCCCCGCGTCATGGCCCTGGCCGGCGCCCTCTGCGCGCTGGTGCACGCTGCCGTCGGCTTCACCAATCGGAGCCTCTGTGCCCGGGTGAGCTCGCTGCTCGGCGGCCTCTACACCAGCGCGCAGATGACGTACGACCTCCGTCGCCTCCGGCTCAAGGGGCTCATCCGGCGGCTGGAGCACACCAACACCTACGTGCTCAGCCCGGAGGGGATCCGCGTCGCGCTGTTCTACACCAAACTCCACGACCGGCTCCTCGGGCCCCTGCTCGCCGCGGACCGCCCACCGGCACCGATCGAGCTTCGTTCCGCTCTGAAGCAGATCGATCGCTCCGTGGACGATTACGTCACCGGAGCCCGCATCAGACCTGCCGCATGAAACTTGCTTCAGCTCTCCACGCCGTCACACCAAAGGAGCCCTAGAGGTCCGCCGCGCTCAGCTCGGTGCTCGGTCCCCCCGATCATGCTCACGGTTCGATGAGTTTCGTCTCTCTCACGAGTCGATGCCGCGTCCGCACTGAATTCGCGGCCAAGTGCAGATGGCAGCAGGCGCGGCTTACTTCCTGCTCGCGGCGCGGACGATCCCGGACTCGTATGCGAGTACAACCGCCTGCACCCGATCGCGCAGGTCGAGCTTGCTGAGAATGTGAGCGACATGGGTCTTGGCGGTGTGCTCGGAGAGGACGAGCTCAGCAGCGATCTCCGCGTTCGAGAGACCGCGGGCGAGCAGGCGCAGCACCTCGAGCTCCCTCGGTGTCAGCCCGGCGAGCGCGGGCGGAGGTTCCTGCGGCGCGGCGCCGGCGAAGCGTTCGATCAGCCGCCGAGTCACCGCCGGAGCGAAGAGCGATCCACCGTCGGCGACGATCCTGATCCCGGATACGAGTTGCTCCTCCGGCGCGTCCTTGAGCAGGAAGCCACTCGCGCCGGCTCGGAGCGCCTCGTACACGTACTCGTCGAGGTCGAAGGTCGTCAGCACGAGCACCCGCGGCGCGCTTTCGCTTCCTTCGATGATCCTGCGGGTCGCCTCGATGCCGTCCATGTTCGGCATGCGCACGTCCATGAGC
>DASPWN010000027.1:0-7218 GCA_035637835.1 Actinomycetota bacterium
GCCGGCCACGCCAGGCCTCGGACGTCCGCGTTGATGTTCAGCGCCGCCAGGTTGGACTTGATCAGCTGCCCCACGAGCTGCTCGTCGGCGTCACCCTGCGTGTAGGTGATCGTGAGATCCACCGGCGTCCCGTTCGGCCCGTATCCGGCCTGCTGCAACAGCTGCTGGGCCGTCTGCTGGTCGTAGGTGGGGTTGGACAGATCGTCGAAGTGCCCCCACAGCCCGGGTGGCACGTATCCGGAGATCTGCTCGGCCCCGCCGTGGAGCGCCGAGATCATGCCCTGGTAGTCGACCGCGCTCGCCACGGCCTGGCGGACCCGCTCATTCGAGAGCGGACCGTGCGAGGTGTTCAACATCGCCAGCAGGGTCTGCCACGAGGGGTCGTCCGTGGTCGTGAAGACGTCGTCGCCCTGGAACGTCTGCCACAGCTGGGGGGTCATCCGCTCGACCATGCTGACCTGCCCCGACCGGAGTAGTTGCGCGGCCGTCGTCGGCTCCGGCGTAACGCGGAAGACGTACCGCGTGTAGTGCGCGCCGTCCCAGCCGCCCCAGTAGCCGGGGAACGCCTTCAGGCGCAGCTCGATCTCCTGGCCGTTGTTCCAGTCCTCGAGCTGGTAGGGGCCGGTCCCGGCCTCGTGTCCCTGCTCGAACCACTTGCCGAGGTCCTCGGAGCCGGAGGCCGTCGTGTCGTAGATGTACGCGGCATAGTCAGCCGAGGCGATCAGGTCGATCGGGGCCGGGTACTTCAGGTGGAACGTCACGGTGTCGGGCGTCGGAGCGTCGATCGACTTGACCGGACTCCAGATGTAGGCGGCCCCCCCGTTGACATCGATGGTCCGGTCGATCGAGGCCTTCACGTCCTCGGACGTCATGGCTCGTCCGGTGTGGAACGTCACGTCCGGTCGGAGGGTGAACGTCCAGGTGAGCCCGTCGGGAGAGGTCGTCCACGACGTCGCGAGCAGCGGCTCGACCTGCTGGGTCTGGGAGTTGTACCGGGTCAGCTGCTCGTACATGTTGTTCATGGCGATGATCTCGTTCGAATAGCCGGTGGCCGGGTCCCACCCGATCATCACCTGCGAGTTGACGTCGTACGTGAACGTCGCGTTCGCTCCCGGGCTCGGCGTCGTCTTCTCTGTGCTGGTGCCTTGGCACGCGACCCCGAACATCGAGACCACTACCGCGATGCAGGCGATCCGCCAACCCCCTCGCTTCATGCCCTCCTCCTTCCTCCTGTAGTGCCTCACGCCCACCGCAGCGGCCCGGCCGCCTTCACCCGGATCCGCACGGCCGGGTTCGTCAGGTACGCCAGCGGCACCTCCTCGATCTCAACGATCTCTACGTGATCGGCGTCGGCCCCGGCTCGCACCGCCCGCTCACGGGCCTCACTGGAGGCCTCATCGATCGCGGCCTGCCGGCCGCCCGAGCCGAGCTGGAAGATCCGGTCGACCTCCCCGGACACCGACGCGATGGCCGCCCCGATCGCGTTCGCCACGTCGAAGTGGTCGGGGCGATGGATCTCGCTCACACCCGCCAGCTCGCTCGGAACCAGGATGCTGCCGCCGCCGACGGCGATCAGCGGGCGATCCTCCCGCGAGGTCTTCACGCGGTCGATGGCATCGGCAAGCATGGCGTCCGAGCGCCGGATCGCCTCGGTCAGGACGTCGCGGTGTGCTGCCGTTCGTCCCACATCGCCAAGGTCCGCGCGCCCGCAGGCCACGGCGGCGTCGGTGAGGGTCGGCGTGGAGCCACCGAAGACCAGACCCTCCTGGGTCAGCCGGTACCCGACGCTCTGCGGCCCCACCGCGACCTCCGACCTCGGGCCTGAGACTACGCTCCCGCCTCCCAGAGCGATAGTGACCAGGTCGGGCATCCGGAAGTTCGTCTCGATGCCGCCGATCGTGACGCCCTGCGCCGACTCGCGGGGGAAGCCGGAGACCAGCACCCCGACGTCGGTGGAGGTCCCGCCGACGTCGGCCACGAGCGCATCGCGGGCTCCCGTCAGGTAGGCGGCGCCCCGGATGCTGTTCGCCGGACCGCTCCCGATCGTGAGGACCGGATAGCGGACGGCGTAGTCCAGCGCCATCAAGGTCCCGTCGTTCTGGGCGAAGAAGGTCGTGGCGCCGATGCCGTGGGCCTCGAGCGCATCGGTGAGGGCCTCGGCGACGTGCTGCGCCACGCCGGCCAGCGCGGCGTTCAATACCGTCGCGTTCTCCCGCTCCAACAGTCCGACCGAGCCGATCTCGTAGCTGAGCGAGACGTGGGTGTCGCCCAGCTCTCGCTTCACGACCTCGGCCGCTTCCAACTCCTGCCGCTCGGAGACCGGCGCGAACACGGACACGATCGCCACGCCGTCTGCCTGCCCGGCGACCGAACCGAGGAACCTGGCCGCCCCATCCGCATCGAACGGCGACAGGTCGCGACCGTCGAACTCGATGCCGCCGCCGACGATCGCCTCCCCGGCCGAGATCGCCCCGCGCAGGTCCTCCGGCCACCCCGACAGCGGCGGCACGGCGAACGTCGCCGGAGCGCCCAGCCGCAGGACGGCGACGCGCCGAAGGTCGCGCCGCTGCAGCACCGCGTTCGTGGCATGCGTCGTGCCGAGCATCACGTGGGTGATCCTCGAGAGGTCGAACTCCCCCGCCGTCACGACCCGGTCGATCGCCGCGCGGATCCCGCCGGTCACGTCCGGGGTGGTCGGCACCTTCGCCTTCGCCAAGAGCCGATCCTCCCGGTCCAGCACGACCGCGTCGGTGTTCGTCCCGCCGACGTCGATCCCCAGCCGAAGGTCAGCGGCCACGGAGTTGCTCCACCGGGACGTAGTCGAGGTCGTACCCGAACGCCCGAGGGCCGGCGAGCTCGAGGCCGGCGGGCGTTCGCCAGATCGGATCGCACGGGAACGCGATGACCGAGACCCGCTGGCCGTACCGCACGCGCTCGGTCTGGATCGCGTAGCCGGACTCGGTGTCGATCACCGTGATGATGTCCGGGACCATCGCGTGCACCGTCTGGCCTTCGATGGCCACCAGGTTCTCGTTCTGGATCTCCAGGCGGATCGTGCGGCCGGCGTCCTCACGGAGCCCCTCGATCGTCACCTGCCCACGGACGAATCCTTTCGTGGTTCGGCGCTCGACGTCGACCACCTTGCCGACGATCAGCACCGATGCGTCGATGGCCTCGGCCAGCGCGGCCACCGGGTCGTGCTCTGCCTCCATCAGCACACGCCCGATCCGAACGGCGAGTGAGACGGAGCCGCGCACGGTCGCCGTCTTGGCCTGGGCCACCGTCATCTGATACTCCGAGGAAGACGACTGCCCGCCGAACTCGACGGCCAACGCGCGCTCCATCCGCTCCATCCAGTGACCGTCGATCCCGCGGAAGATCACGATGTTGCCGCGCTCGTCGGTCATCACCGCCGGGTTCGGGGAGATCCCGGCGACGGCCATGGTCACCTGCGGGACCTCGGGGAAGGCCCGGCCCATCCCATCGGCGTCGACCACCGGAAGGCCAGCGCGTGCACCCCACGCCGCTGGGGCCATGCCGTTCGTGCCGCCGATCTCCGCCGCCATCAGCGCGACGACCGGCTTCCCCCACAGCTCCTCGACGTAGGGTCGGATCCGTAGCACCTCGTCACCACGCTCGATCTTCTCGATCCCCACGGTGGGCGCGCCGATCCCGCCGCACGGCATGATCAGGTCGTCGTCCTCGAGCTCGTCCAGGTCGAACACCGGGACAGGCCCAAATTCCTGCACGGCGTTCAACGCCCAGAGCAGGCCGACCTTGGTGTCGCCACCGCCGCCGGCGCCGAGGATGGCGCATCCCTTGGCCAGTGCCGCAAGGTTCGTCTCGTCCAGCTGGCGGACCCGTTCGATCGCGGTCATCCCTCGTCCCCTTCGAGGAGCCCGTAGACCTCGCGGGCGTCGCGCTCGGTGATCAGCCCGTTCGCCAGATCCTCGCGCACCCGCGCGCGCTCTCGCTGGCGCGGATCGCCGTGGCCGCCACCGGTGCCGGTCACGAGGCGCACCAGATCGCCGTTCGAAAGCCGGAGGCTCGCACCCTTGCCGAACCGTCGGGGCGGCCCACCGTCGGACGGGACGATCTCCACGTAGTTGACGGATCCAGCGTGCCCCCCGTCCACACCCCACGGCGGGAAACGATGGCGCCCGAAGACCACCGTCAGCAGGGCCTCGTCCGAGAGGATCCGGTACTCGCGAACGATGCCCCGGCCGCCGCGGTGGCGGCCGGCCCCGGCGCCCTCGACGACGTCGAGGCCCAGCCGCTCGACCAGGATGCCGTAGCGCTGCTCCGCCACCTCTGCCGGGATGATGTACGTCTCGCCGTCTCCTACCGAGATCAGCGCGTGCTCGCCGTCCTTCACCGCGCTCGCCCCCCATCCTCCCGGCTGGGGCTCGACGAGGAGCGCGTCCTGGCCCGTGTCCGGGTGGCGGAGCGCGATGGACGTCGAGCACACCGACACGAAGCTGCCGGCGGTGAGTACCTCCGGAAGCGCGGGCGCGAGCGCCTTCCACACCAGGTCGCTCGCGGCCTCCGTCGCCTCGAAGTACGCGGCGACCGGGGCAGGACGCATCGCGTTGAACACGAGGCCCTCGGGACACACGATCTCGAGCGGGTGGAACCAGGCATCGGACGCCGGCTCGACCGGATCGGTGACCGCCTTGAACACCGTCCGGATCCCGGACACCAGACCGCTCCACGTGCAGTTCACCGGGCCGCGCACCTGGGGGTTGCTGCCCGACAGATCGACGACCATCCGGTCGGGCGAGAGGATCACCCGGGCATGGATTCGGATGGGTCCGCCGCCGACCCCGTCGTCGTCCAGGTGATCCTCGGCCTCGTAGACGCCGTTCGGTAAGCGAGCCAGTGCCGCGAGGGCCAGCGCCTCGCTCCGCACGTGGACCTCGCGCATGGCCTCGGTCACGACCTCGACGCCGTAGCGCTCGCACAGCTCGACCACCCGGCGCTCCGCCACCTCGAGACACGCAGCCTGCGCCACCAGGTCGCCCTCCACCTGGTCGGGCAACCGGCTGTTCGCGCGCAGCATCGCGAGGATGTCGCGATCTCGCCTGCCTCCCCGGAATGCCTTCACGAATGGCAACTGGAGCCCCTCCTGGAACACGCTGGTCGAATCGGCGGTCCAGGAACCCGGGTCCTTCCCGCCGACCTCAGTCCAGTGGCCTTTCGAGGCGGCGAACGCGACCAGGTCCCCGCCCGCGAAGATGGGCCGCACCAGCGCGACGTCGGATAGATGGGTGCCGCCGCCGGCGTATGGGTCGTTGGTGGCGATCACGTCGCCCGGCGCGAGGTCCGGCACCCGCTGGAGCGTGGCACGAGTGGCCTCGCCGAGTGGTCCCAGGAACCCGGCGATGCCGTTCCCCTGCGACACGAGCTCGCCATGCGCGTCGGTAACGCCCACGCCGAAGTCCAGGACCTCGTAGAT
The DNA here is from genome assembly GCA_035637835.1 of Actinomycetota bacterium. GTDB lineage: Bacteria > Actinomycetota > UBA4738 > UBA4738 > HRBIN12 > AC-69. The sequence continues at coordinate 5,456 of DASPWN010000027.1, forward strand.
CACTGGGCTCTGCGAGGTCCGTTGGAGCGAGACGAACATCTCGTCCGCGACGGCCAGGAAGGCTTCACGGAGGACGTCGAGCCTGAACCGGTCGGTCATCCCGAGGACGCCTCCGAGATGAACAGATTGCCCTGCTCATCGGGCACGACGATCTGGCCTGGGAGAACGAGCGTGGTCGATGCCTCCTCCTGGACGATGCACGGGCCGGCCATCGACTCGCCGTACGTCAACGTCGACCGCTCGACCACCGTGGCGGTTTGCTCCCCCTCGTGCACGTCGAAGTCCACCCGCCGAGCATCGAACGAACGACCGGTGCCGGGGCGAGCGACGTTCCACTGCACCGGGGCCACCGGCGCCGATACACTCACGCGAGCGGACACCATCTCGACCGGAACTGTCAGGCTGAACGCGTACGCCTCCTCGGAGCGGCCGTCGAAGTCCCGGCGAATGCTCGCCACCGCCGCGTCGTCGATCGGTCCGGATGAGACGGGAAGCTCGATCCCGTGCTCCTGGCCGGCGTAACGGAGCTCGGCGAACCGGCTGACCTCCAGCGTCCCCACCGCCTCCTCCAGCTCGGCGCGGGCCTGCTTCTCGAGCTCGTCGAACAGCGGCGCCAGCACGCCGGGGTCGAGCTGCCCGACGTGGGTCCGAACGGCATCGGAGCGCAGCTCGGAGAGGAGCATCCCAAACGCCGAGAAGTTGCCGGGCGCCGGGGGGATCACCGTCCTCGACACGCCGAGCTCCCGCGCGAGGGGTGCCGCGTGGAGCGGGCCGGCGCCACCGTAGGCGATGAACGAGAAGTCCCGAGGATCGTGGCCCCTGCGGACGCTGACCAGCCGGAGCGCATGCGCCATCTGGGCGATGGCGAACCGAAGGACGCCCCGAGCCGCATCCCGAACACCGACGCCCAGGCGGTCGCCGAGCCGTTCCACCGCTCGCCACGCGGCGTCCGGATCGAGCGGCATCGAGCCGCCCAGGAAGTACGCCGGATCCAGCCGCCCGCAGACCAGGTTCGCGTCGGTCACGGTGGGCTCCTCGCCCCCGGCGCCGTAGCAGGCCGGGCCGGGCTCCGCGCCCGCGCTCTGGGGGCCGACGTGGAGGCCGCCGCCCTCGTCGACCCACGCGATCGAGCCGCCGCCGGCCCCGATCTCCACGACCTCGACGACCGGGACCTGGACCGGGTACCCGGCGAACCGGGGCGTCCGGCCGATGTGATGCAGTGTCTCGATCCGCATCCGCCCGTCCAACACGGCGGAGGCCTTCGCCGTTGTGCCCCCGACGTCCAGGGCCAGCACGTTGCGAGCCCCGATCCGCGTGCCGGTCTCGGCCGCGGCCAGGATGCCCGCCACCGGCCCCGACTCGAGCAGGTGGATCGGCGCGCTGGCAGCCCGTTCGAACGAGGCCACCCCGCCGCCGGAGCGAACCGCGTACAGCGGGCCGGCCATGCCGGCCTCCCGGACCCGATTCGCCAGCGCCGCCAGGTACCTGGCAACCACCGGCTTCACGTACGCGGACAGGACGGCCGTGCTCGTCCGCTCGTACTCGCGCCACTGCCCGCTCACTTCGTGGGAGGCCACGATCTCGATGCCGGGGAGTAGTTCCCCGAGCAGCTCGGCCGCGCGCCGCTCGTGCGCGGGGTTCGCCCACGCATGCAGGAAACAGACGGCGGCGGCCTCGATCCCGGCCCCCTCGATCGTCCCGGCCACGGAGCGCAGCTCCTCCTCGTCAAGAGCCGTGATGACATCGCCGCGGTACGACATCCG
>DASPWN010000028.1:0-3577 GCA_035637835.1 Actinomycetota bacterium
CCACGATCGCGATCGTCCACAGCACGCCGTGGGGGATCCGGGTCGAGAGGGGCCGGCCATGGAGCTCATCCATCGCGTGCGCGGCCAACCCCATCCCCAGGAAGAACGCGACGAGGCTCTCGGCGAGCCACCGGCCGTTCACCTCGGACGCGAGCGAAGCCCCGATCGCCACGTACGACAGGTGCCACAGCGTGTACGGCGGGTGCAGCAGCGTCCAGTAATCTCGCCATCCGCCGGGCGAGAGCGCGTAGAACGCGGGGCCTTCGGACCGATCAGGCACCGGTCACCGCCGTGGGCTTCACGCCCCAGATGACGATGCCGGCACCCAGTCCCATGGCTCGGCTGCGGACCCTGCGGATCCCGGCCTCCTGCCACATCCGAACTTGGACCGGCAGAGGGTATCGCTCGTAGAAGCGCTCGATGCTCGGGCCCAGGAACCGGCCGGTCCGATGCCATGCGTCCGATGCCACCCACCCCACCGCGGGCATCACCGTGCGCGTGTACGCCCTCCACCCCAGGTGCGCGTACGGGTTCTGCGGGACGTGGAACTCGAGCCCGGCAAGGACGCCGCCCGGCCGAAGCACCCGCGCGAGCTCGGCAAGCGTGGCCTGTGGGTCGTCCACGTAGTGCAGCAGATAGGTGAAGGTCACGGAGTCGAAGGCTTCGTCCGGGAACGGCAACCGCTCGGCCTGCCCCAGGACGAACGAGATGCGGCCCTCGAGACCCTCGTCCTTCAAGGCCTGGCCCCCCCTCCGAAGCATCGGCTCGCTCTGGTCCAGCCCGACGATGCGGACGTTGCGCCTCCGAGCCAGCTCCCGAGCGACGAGCCCCGTCCCGGTGGCCACGTCCAGGACCCACGCCCCGGGGATGGCGTTCACCTTCGAGACCAGGAACCGGCGCCATCGGGAATCCTGCCCGAACGACAGGACCACCCCCATCCGGTCGTACTGAGGCGCGATTGTGCCGAAGAGTTGCCTGGCGAACGGGGTGCGGTCGGATGCCATCAGGTGCCTGAGACTACGCCGGGAGGCGTATGGCTACCGGCTCAGCTGAGCGGGAAGGGCCACTGCCACCACCACGGCGCGGAGCCGGCCTCGATCCTGTCCACCCACTTCACCCACCAGAATCCCCGGCGGCCAGGGGCGACCAGCCTCATCGGGGCTCCGTGCCCGGCGGAGAGCGGCTGACCTGCCACGCGGCTCGCGAGCAACAGGCCGCGCGCGTCGGTGGCGGGGAAGCGACGGCCGTACCCGGTCAGCGATCCAACCCCGACGCTCCGGGCCTCGCCGGCATCGCCGAGTAGCCTCCACAGCAGCACGCCCTCCCAGTCCTGCTCGGAGAACCAGCCGCCGGTGCAGTCGAGCGTGGCCCGGACCCGGTCCTGGTAGCCGGAGAGCTCATCGAACGTGATCGTGCGCTCGCCGCCGGGAGTCACGACCTTCAGGCGCCAAGCATCCACATCCACCTTGGTCACCGAGTCGTTCAGCCATTGCGTCACCGGCATGGCTTGCGGGTCGAAGGAGGCGGCCTCGTACGAGCCGGTGAACCTCCGATCGGCCCCCGGCAGCGACGTCGCCCGGACCAGCCCCTCCAGCGCCCCGTAGGTGGCGACGGACCCGCCGAGCAGCGCCCCGCCCCGAAGTAGCGCCCGCCGCGACAGGTCGGTCTTCCTCGGCCTCACGGGCCGGGCCACGATATGCCAGACGGCCAATGGGAGCGAGGCAACCGCAGCTCCGACGTGGACCCGCATGACGTCGACCCCTCGGAGAAGGCCGGTGGCGTGCATGACGCCTGTGACCACCGCGGTCACCACCAGGATGGCCAGGACGACCGATGGCCACGAGGCCGGCCCCCGCTTGCCGAGCCCGCGCACCGAGATCGCCGACTTCCACGGACCGAGCAGGACGATGGCGACCCCCGCGACGCCGTGCCCGATCGCGACCCACCGGCCCCATCCGGCGCTGATGGCGAACGCGAGGGGCCCGGTCAGAAACACCACGCCGAGCAGCACGAGCAAGGCGAGGTTGGTCCTTCGGCCTGCGGGGATCCGTCGCAGCCCCACCTGGCGAGCCTACGACGGGCGAAGCGAGCGAGGGAGTTCGGCGATGGAGTCGATCACGTGATCGGGCTTGCCCGATGCCCGCTCCAGATCCGTCGGCATGAACTTCCCGGTCCGGACCAGGATCCCCACGAGCCCGGCCGCCTGCGCGCCCAGCACGTCGTTCACGATGTCGTCTCCGACCATCGCCGTCCGCTCCACCCGCGTCCCTACCATCCCCACGGCTTCGTGGAAGAACGTCGGTGAGGGCTTCCCGCACACCACGGCCTTTCGACCCGTCGCCTCCTCGAGGCCCACGATGAACGCACCGCCGTCGAGCTGGAGGCCCTCCGTGGTCCGCCAGTACATGTTGCGGTGCATGCCGACCAGGGCCGCCCCGTCCATCAGCATGCTGAAGGCTCGGTTCAGCCGGTCGTAGCTGAAGTCGGGGCCCGCACCGCCGACCACCACGACCTCGGCGCCGTCCTCCACCAGCTCCACCTCCGGCAGGTCGTCCGTCGGATCGCCGTCGGAGAGCAGGAACACCTTCGCCCCTGGGTGATGAGATCGAAGGTACGCGCCCGTCATGACCACCGCCGTCACGACATCCTCGCCAGAAACGTCGACGCCGGCGTCCCGAAGGGTCCTGGCCAGCTCGTGGCGGCCGTGCGTGGTCGTGTTGGTAATGAGGAGGAAGGGGATCCCCTGGGCTCGAAGCCAACGGACCGTCTGCGCCGCCCCGGGGATCTGCTCCCACGACACGACCAAGACGCCGTCGATGTCGAGAAGGACGCCGTCGATCCCGTCCACCGTGGCAGTCTATTCAGCAGCCGCGGACGACCTCCGCGCTGCCGGGAGCTGTCCATCCTCCGCCCGGGCGCGGCGCCACTCCTGATACGGCGCGATGTACCGGTACCTCGAAGGCAGCAGCGGCCGCAGGACGCGCGTGGCGGCGAACGTCGCGGCCACCACCGCCCGCTTGGCCGGGCCCATGGGGATGCCATACATGTCGCGAAGCTCGGGTGGGAGCGTGGCGAACGCCAGCCGCGACACGCCCCGGAGGACCGGCCGCCACTCCGCCTCCCTCGGGGGGTGGTCGAAGAGCTGCGCGACCCTACGAGCCGACTCAGTCGCCCGCAGGATCCCGCTCTCGATCACGCCCCGCATGTAGGCCCGAAGCTCCGGGACGGTCGGAGGGATGACCTCCCGGGGGATCCGCACCAGCTCCCCGGCAAGCATCTGCTCCTCGTGGAACCGCTGGCGGCCCGCATCGTCGAGCCTGCCCACCGTGAGCGCCTCGAACAGCAGAGCGCTATCGACCAAGCAGGCGTGGACCCACAACAGCAACTGCGGATCGAGGGCGTCGTAGGAAAGCCCGGTCACCGGGTCGACGCCCTTGATCCGGGCGTGGACCTCATTGATCCGGTCGGCCGCCGCGTGCGACTCGGCCTTCGACCCGAACGTGATCGCATAGGTCAGCATCAGCGTGCGCTGGAGCCGCTTCCAGGGGTTTCGCTCGTAGAAGCCCGTCTCCCGGGC
>DASPWN010000029.1:0-1957 GCA_035637835.1 Actinomycetota bacterium
CCCTTGGGGATCCGCCCTCCCAGACGCTGGTACTTCTTGGGAGTCTTCAGGAAGTCCACGATCTCGCGAAGCTCCTCCACGGCCTCGTCCAGCCCGGCCACGTCCGAGAAGGTCGTCTTCATCTCCTTGCGGTCGTAGATCCGGACCTTGTTGCGGCCCAGGTTCAGGGCGGCCGAGGTCTGGGCGCCGCTCATCCTTCTGATCAGGAAGAACCAGAGCAGGCCAAACACGAGGAGCGGCAGGATCCAACCGACGAGGAAGCTCTGAAGGCCGCTCGGCGTCACGCCCGTGTACGGAACTCCCTCCTGGTCCAATTGCTCCGTGAGCTGGGTCGTGCCCTGAAGGATCGGCGGGATGTCGGCGGTGAACGCGATCTTCCGGCCCTCCTCCGTGTACGTTCCGGTGACCGTGGTCGCCGAGATCTTCACCGTGCCCACGATCTGGCCGGCGCTCACCTTCTTGAGGAAGTCGGAGTAGTCGAGCTTGCTCGGTCGTGGCGCCGCAAAGTAATTGAACAGGACCAGGACCACCAGGAAGCCGATGACCCACACCCACGGTGAGGTGCGCAGGCGCCGGGGCTCTCCCGAGCCCCCGCCCAGATCGAACCCGGGCCACCGGTTGCGCCGGTCGTTCCCGTCCGCCATGCCAGCCATCTTGTCACCGGATGGGCTGTGTGACAGCCGTCGGGCTGCTCGCCCATCGCGATGCGTCCGGAGGACGTATCTCAGGGTCGCGAGTCAGTCGATGCGGGATACTGGGGCGCATGGCGCGTAGCCAGGCGGCGCCGCCCGACGACCCGGCGCTCAGGGAACGGTTCGAGCGCGAGGTGCTCCCCCTCCTTCCGAACCTGTACTCGGCCGCGCTCCGCATGACCCGCAACCCGGCCGACGCGGAGGACCTGGTCCAGGAGACGTACCTGCGGGCCTACCGGGGGTTCTCGGGGTTCGAGGAGGGGACCAACGTGCGGGCCTGGATGTACCGGATCCTCACGAACACCTTCATCAACTCCTACCGGAAGAAGCAGCGGGAACCGGTGACCGTGCAGGAGGATGACCTCGACGAGTGGTACCTGTACGACAAGCTGGGGGAGAGTGGCGTCGAGCCCTCGGCCGAGGCAGAGGTCATCCGCAGCATGCCGGACGAGGACGTCCAGAAGGCCCTCGAGGCGTTGCCGGAGGGGTTCCGACTGGCCGTGCTGCTTGCCGACGTCGAGGGATTCTCCTACAAGGAGATCGCCGGGATCCTGGGCATCCCCATCGGGACCGTGATGTCCCGGCTGCACCGGGGAAGAAGAGCGCTGGAGAAGGCGTTGTGGGAGAGGGTACGGGAGAGAGGCCTTGTGTCCGATTGACTGCCGCCAAGTCCTGACGCAGATCGAGCTCTATCTCGACGGGGAGCTCGATGTGTCCCTGCACGCCGACGTCCACGAGCATCTCGGCACGTGTGGGAACTGCGCCGACCGCTCGGAGTTCCAACGCCGGCTAAAGGCCATGCTGCGGGCCAAGTGCGGGTGCGACGAGGTCCCGGCGGACCTGCTCCAGCGGATCCACGCCATCCTGCGCGAGACCCCTCCGACCTCCCGGTAGCCGGGTCGCCGCCGGGTCAACGGCCCGTTCCGGTCGGTCCTCCAGATCGTCCGAACCCCCCGAGCGCCGGCGTCGAATGCTCGGGCGAAGGAGCGCTCCCATGACCAAGGGAACACGGCCCGGGCACCTGCCGCCCGCCTCCAGGACGGAGGACCAGGGCCGAGTGTGCTCCCATCCCGGCTGCCACACGAAGCTCTCTATCTACAACCTGTCGGATCGGTGCTGGCAGCACGACGAGATCGTGTTCCCGAACTACCGGGGAAAGCGGCTCGTCGACCCAAGGAGCTAACGGAGCCCGCGCGCCCCCCCTCCCGATGCGCGGGATCCGTGAAGAACGACCCCGAAAGGGGTCGTTCTTCGTTTGCGACCGG
>DASPWN010000030.1:0-3276 GCA_035637835.1 Actinomycetota bacterium
CGCCGAGCAGAACCGCGTGATCGTCCCGCTGTCGAAGATCCCGGAGAACATCCGGAACGCCGTCGTGGCCATCGAGGACAAGCGCTACTACGACCATATGGGGATCGACGTCAAGGCGTTGCTCCGGGCGGCGTACGTCGATGCCACCACCGGACGGATCGTGGAGGGCGGCTCCACCATCACGCAGCAGTACGTCAAGAACGCGTACACCGGCGACGAGCAGACCCTGTCGCGGAAGTTCCGGGAGGCCGTCCTGGCCTATCAGCTGGAGCAGACGCTCAGCAAGGACGAGATCCTGTCGAAGTACCTCAATACCGTGTACTTCGGCAACGGCGCGTACGGGATCCAGGCCGCCGCCGAGACCTACTTCGGGCGGGCCGCGTCGGAGCTGACGCTGGCGCAAGCCGCGCTGCTGGCCGGGCTCATCGCGGCACCGGCGGATTACGACCCGGTGGTCCGTCCGAACCTGGCCACCACCCGCCGGAACCAGGTCCTCACCCAGATGCGCGAGCTGGGGATGATCGAGCCGGGGGCATTCGCGAGCGCAGTGCAACGTCCCATCAACCTGCGGATGCGGCAGAGCACCGAGCATTACCCGGCCCCCTACTTCGTGGACTACTTCAAACAGTGGTTCCTGTCCAACCCGAGGTTCGGAAAGACCGTGCAGGACCGGTACAACCTCCTGTTCAAGGGAGGCCTGCGGATCCAGACCACGATCGTCCCCCGGCTGCAGGAACAGGCGGAGCGGGCCGTCCACTCGATCCTCATCTACCGCTCTGACCCCTATGCGGCGATGACGGTGATCGATCCGCGGACGGGCTACATCAAGGCCATGGTCGGCGGGCGGAACTACTGGGATCCGAGGGACCGGTTCGCCAAGGTGAACCTGGCCGCCGGCGGGAGCACTGGACGCCAGGCGGGATCGGCCTTCAAGCCGTTTACCCTGGTCGCCGCCCTGGAGCACGGGATCTCTCCCACCCAAACCTTCAGCGGCTCCTCGGTATCGGTCCCACTATCGGATGGGACGGTGTGGACCCCGGGGAATGCCGAGGGCTCCTCGTACGGCTACATCTCGCTCGAGAGCGCCACCGTCAACTCGGTCAACGTCGCGTACGTGAACATCGAAAAGGCCGTGGGCGACGGCGACATCTATCTGGGGGCACAGCGCGTCGTGGATACGGCGAAGCGCATGGGCATCCGGTGCTGCACCCGGACCACCTCCCCCAGGAGCCAGCTTGCGCCGGTCCCCTCGGCCGTCATCGGCACGAATGAGGTGAACACGCTGGAGATGGCATCGGCCTACGGCACGCTGGCCGACAGTGGCGCCCACGTCGCCCCCACGCCGGTCGTCACCATCACCGCTCCGGATGGCAAGGTCCTGTATCAGGCGCGTCCCAACCCCAAACAGGTGGTCAGCCCGGCCATCGTCACGGTGGCCGACGGCATCCTGCAGAAAGTCGTCCTGTACGGTACGGGGGCCGCCGCGAACATCGGCCGGCCTCAGATCGGAAAGACGGGGACCGCGCAGAACTACAGCGACGCATGGTTCGTGGGGGCCGTCCCCCAGCTCGTGGCAGCCGTGTGGGTGGGCTTCCCTCAGGGCCAGGTTTCGATGCAATATCCGACCACCAGGATCTCCCCGGTCTACGGCGGCACGTGGCCCGCCCAGATCTGGCGGGCGTTCATGGTCAACGCGACCCACAACCTTCCGGTGAAGCCGTTCCCGACGTCGAACGTCCAGTTCGTGTCGCTTCGGATCGATGTGACCCAGGGGTGCCTGGCCAATCCATACACGCCGCCGCAGAACATCGACACCCAGACGTTCATCGCCGGGACCGAGCCCCGGCTCAAGGTGTGCAAACAGCCGACCTCGTACCAACTGCTTCCGGTGCCCTCGGCCATCGGGCTGAGGGAGAGCCCGGCGATCGACCTGCTCCGATCCGCCGGCTTCGCCGCGATCGTCGTCCACGCGCCGTCCGACCAGCGGGCGGGCACGGTGATCGCGCAGGATCCTCAGGCAGGCCAGCAGGCCGTCCAGACCAGCACGGTCACCATCACCGTCTCGCAGAAGATCTCGACGGCCAGCGTGCCGAACGTCCTGGGGATGACCGAGGGAGCCGCCCGGGCCGTCCTTCGAGAGGCCGGGTTCGAGATATCGGTGCAGGAGCAGCAGGAATGTGACCCCGTCGACCCTGCCTGCGTCTACCAGAAGGGTGTCGCCTGGGTCCAGAGCCCGTCGGCCGGCGCCAAGCTCCCCGTCGGCTCCACGGTCACGATCACCGTGAACCCCTGACCGGCGCCGCCGGTCGGACCCGCGAGACGAAGCGGTCCTCGCGCACGGAGAACCGCCAAGGACGTTCGGTCCCGCTCGTGATGCCCACCCGGGAACCGACGCTGATCATCGAAGGGGGGACGGGGGCTCCTTCGAGGAGCCAGAGCTGGCGGCCACGCACCAGGTCGAGCCCGTTCTCGGCTCGGTCGATGCCCAGCGCCTGGCACAGCCGGCCCGGGCCCGAGCACAGCATCCGGGGGTCGTTCGTTCCCCGGCGACGGGCCATCTCCTCCAGCCCCTCGAGCGGCTCGGCCGCGCGAAGGAGCACGGCGCTCCCCTCCCCGGTCGAACCGGTCACGACGTTCATGCAGTGATGCATGCCGTACGTGAAGTACACGTATACATGGCCGGCAGGCCCGAACATCACTTCGGTCCGGTTGGTCCGGCCACGGTACGAGTGGCTCGCGGGGTCGTCTTCCTGGTAGGCCTCGGCCTCGACGATGCGAGCGGTCAGCAGTGTTCCGTCGTCGACCCTTCGCACGAGGATCCGGCCGAGGAGATCCGGCCCGACCTCAGGGGATGGTCGTGTGAAGAACGAACGCGGCAGGCGCCGTGTCGAACGCCTCACCGGGCGGTCGCGCGTCCCTTGTCCAGGAACCGCCGGAGCTTGGCCAGCGGCCACGCGTTGATGACGTCGTCCTTGGTCAACCAACCCCGTTGTGCCGTGGCGACCCCGAACCGCATGTGCGGGAGGTGGAGCGAGGCGTGGGAGTCGGTGTCCACGGCGAACTTCACGCCGTGGCGCCGGGCCCACAGGATGTGCTCGTCCTTCAGGTCGAGCCGGTCGGGGAAGCCGTTCACCTCCAGGGCCGTGCCGGTTCGCGCGGCTGCCCTGAACACCTCGTCCAGGTCGAATTCGATTGGCGGGCGCTTGCCGATGAGCCTGGCTGTGGGGTGCCCCAGGATGTTCACGTACGGGTTCTCCATTGCCCGGACGATGCGCC
>DASPWN010000031.1:0-10477 GCA_035637835.1 Actinomycetota bacterium
GTTCGCGTAGCACTGGATCACGGCTGCCCGAACCGTGGTCATGACCTACCTCCTCCGTCGAACGCGGGGATCAGCTGCTTCCCGAAGCTCTCGATGACGGCCGCGGGGTCGTCGACCATCGAGTAGATGTTGAACTGGTCCACCCCGAGCGCCTCGAGGTCCTTCAGCTTGGCCAGGCACTGCTCGGCGGTGCCGATCACGCAGAACCGGTCCACGACCTCGTCGGTGACGAACGAGGCGTGCTCGGCGCCGGTCCGGCCGTGCTCCGCGTAGTCGTAGTGGTCCCGGGCCTTGATGAAGTCGGTGAGCGCCTGCGGCAGGTCGGTGGTCGCGTACCGCTTCACCAGGTCCACGACGTGGTTGGAGACCAGCGCGGGGAACCACCGGACCTGATCGCGCGCGTGCTGGAGGTCGTCGGTGACGTATGCGGGCGCGGCGCTCATGATCTGGATGTCCTCGAACCGCCGGCCCGCTTCCTTCGCCCCCTCCTTCACGTATTGCAGCGACCATTCGACGATGTACGGGTCGGCGAGCTGCATGATCAGGCCGTCGGCCACCCGCCCAGCACACCGGAGGGCCTTCGGCCCGTAGGCCGCCACCCACACGGGGAGCGGCCCCTTGGCCCACTTCAGCTGGGTGGGCGTGCCCTCGTAATCCACCTCCCGGCCCTCGGCGAGGTCCTTGATCGTGCGGCACGCCTCCTCCAGCCGCTCCACCGTCACCGGTGGCTTGCCGATCACGCGGCGGGCGCTGTCCCCCCGGCCGATCCCCATCACCATCCGCCCGCCGGAGATCTCGTTCAGCGTGGCCAGGGCGCTCGCGGTCACGGTGATGTCACGGGTGGCAGGGTTCGTCACGCACGGCCCGATCCGGATCCGCTCGGTGTTCGTCGCGATCAGCGTGAACACGGGGTAGACGTCCTGCCACAGGACGTGCGAGTCCCAAGCCCACACGTAGTCGAACCCGTTGTCCTCGGCCAGCTTGGCCCACTCCACCACGCGCGACGGAGGCGGGTCGAGCATGAACGTGACGCCGAAGGACAGCATCACCGCTCCTTTCCTGGAAGGGCGTTCGCCCTACTCACCGCCGGGCGTCACCTCGACCTTCAGCTTCTGGTAGTCCGCGCCGTTCACATCGACGCCTTCGTCCTGCAGCCCTTGCACGGCCGCCTCAGCCAGATCTGTCCGATAGGCGTCTGAGCTCGCGGCCTTGGCGATCACAGCGTACTTGAGCGCGATGTCCGCCGTGACGCCGAACAGATCGGCGTCCATGACGCCCACGCCAGACGGCGCCGGCCAGATCAGCGCGTTGATCTCGTTCAGCTGCCACCGCTGATGGCCCTCGCCCAGGGTCGGACCGTTGTCCAGGACCGTGGTCAGGCAGCTGTCGAAATTGTCGCGGCAGTAGGCCCATCCCTTGAACGAAGCCTTCAGGAACCGCGTGGCGATGTCCTGGTTGGCCTCGTCGGCGATCCAGTCGCCTCGGACGAAGATGCCGTCCTCGAGCATCCCGGTCCCCACGTCGGCGAGCTTGATCACGTTCAGGTCGGAGAGCTGGTACAGCTTGCCCGTCTTCGGGTTCTCCGTCTCCAGGACCTGCGCCAGCTCGTTGTAGGTCATGGCCGCGGCAGCGTCGACGTCCCGGTTCAGGAGCAAGCTCATGTCGAAGGGCTGGTCCACGATCTGGACCTGCGAGGAGTCGTTCGCGTCGATGCCGTTCTTGTCCAGCGCTGCGAACAGCTGGTACTGGTTCCCGCAGCACCACACGCCCACCCTCTTGCCTGCCAGCTCGGAGATCGTGTCGATGCCCGTGTCCTTCCAGGCCACCTCGGTGATCCCCGCCCGGGTGAACACCTGCGCGATGTTCACCAGGTCCACGCCCTGGTCGCGCTGAGCCAGGAGGCTCGGGAGCCAGTCGATGCCGAACTCCGCGCCGCCGCCCGCCACCACCTGCTCTGGCGTGATGTCCGGTCCGCCGGGAAGGATGGTCAGGTCGAGCCCCTCATCGGCGTAGTAGCCCTGGTTCAGTGCCGCGTAGTATCCAGCGAACTGGGCCTGGGTCACCCACTTGAGCTGGAGCGTGACCTTGTCCGCCCCGCCGCCCCCTCCGGACGTCCCTTCCTCCTCACCGCACGCGGCCGCAACCACAGCCACCACGGCCAGGACCATCAACCACCGCCACGTGAACGAACGCAACGAACGCATGGAACCCCCTCCTTCGCTTCTGCGAGCCGAGCCCAGTTGGTCCATCCTCGCTTGCCGCTCCACCCCCCTCCTCATCCCACCCGCGCGCCGCGCACGGAGGGGTGCCACCGTAGGACGGATCGTTCCACGAGCACGATCGCCAGATAGAAGGCCACCCCGAGGACGCTCGCCAGGACGATGGCCGCCCACGCCTCGGGGAACAAGGCCAGCGCCGCCTTCTCCTTGATGAACAGGCCGAGCGATGTCGTCCGCAGCCCGCCGAAGTACTGCGACACGACGGCCCCGATCATGGCCAGCACGCTCGCCACCTTCAGCCCGGAGAACAGGAAGGGAAGGGAGTTGGGGATGCGGACGCGCCGAAACGTCGCGGCCCCTCCGGCGGCATAGGAGCGCATCAGCTCGATCGAGGACGGATGCACCGACGTCAGGCCTCGCAGCATGTTGATCATGACCGGGAAGAACACGAGCACGGCGGCGATGGCGATCTTGGGGATCGGGCTGACCAGGCTGAACCAGTTGTTGAAGATCGGCGCGAACGCGATGATCGGGATCGCGTTCGCGGCGATGGCGTAGGGGAGCAATGCCCGGCCGAGCGGCCTCCACCGCGCCAGGAGGAGCGCCGTCGCGATGGCCAGGGCGCTCCCCACGACGAAGCCCGCGACCGCTTCCCCGAACGTGTAGAGGGCCGCGTGGCGCAGGAACGTCCAGTTCTCCCGGAGCGCTGTGGCGATCTCCGTGGGCTTGGGCAGTAGGAACCGCTGGATGTCGAACGCCGTCACCAGGCCCTGCCAGGCCACGATCCCCGCGACCAACACGGCCGCGGCCGGGGCCCAGTCCCGGGCCCGCCGCCCGGCCCGGCGGAGGGTGTTGGGAGGGACCGGCACGATCGCGCTCATCGTTCCTCCTCCACCAGCAGGAGCTCCGCCTCCGCCTGCGCCTCGGCCTCGGCCGCGCCCCCCTTCCGCAATCGTTCCCGGACCGCGGTGACCAGCTCGAAGAACCGAGGCTCCTCTCGCGTGTCCACCGTCCGCGGCTGCGGGACGTCGATCTCGACGATCCCGATCACGCGACCGGGTCGGGCCGACATGACCACCACGCGGGTGGACAGGAACACGGCCTCGGTGATGCTGTGGGTCACGAACACGATGGTGCAGCCGCTCTGCTGCCAGATCCGGAGCAGCTCGCCGTTCAACCGTTCCCGGGTCATCTCGTCGAGCGCCCCGAACGGCTCGTCCATGAGCAGGAGGGCCGGAGAGAACGACAGGGCCCGGGCGATCGACACCCGCTGCTGCATGCCGCCCGACAGCTGCCACGGGTAGTGGCCCTCGAACCCACCGAGCTCCACCAGGTCCAGCATCTCGGCCACCCGGCCGGCCCGCCGCTGCCGGTCCCACCCCAGCATCTCCAAGGGCAGGGAGATGTTGCGGGCCACCGTCCGCCAGTCATAGAGAACGGGGTCCTGGAACACGATCCCGTAGTCGCGGTCCAGTCGGGCCTGGTGGGCGGGCTTGCCGTTGACCAGGACCTGCCCCTCGGTCGCCGGGACCAGGTCGCCGATGATGCGAAGGAGCGTGGACTTGCCGCATCCCGAGGGCCCGATCAACGAGACGAACTCACCCGGATGGACGTCGAGATCGATCGGAGAAAGCGCGGTCACGCCCGGCCCGCCGGGCACGGCGTAGTGCTTGGACACCCCTCCGAGGGAGACCGCGGCGGGGCGAGGCATCGGTCCGTCGCTCACGCCACGTGCTCCGGCGCGCGGTGCACCACGAGGCGCTCGGCAAGCAGGACCACGCCGAAGAACGAGATCCCCAGCGCCGCGGCCACGACGTTCGTTGCCCACAGCGATGCCGGGGAGGTGATGTAGTACTGGTTGTAGTTCAGGATGGCCCCGCCGAGCCCTCCCTGGATCGACGACGGAAGCTCGCCGATGATGGCCCCCACCACGCTCGCCGGCGCCGAGATCTTCAGCGCCGTGAACAGGTACGGCATCGAGGCCGGGACCCTGAGCTTCCACAGGACCGATCGGCGGTTCGCCGCGTAGGAGTCCATGAGTTCGTGAGCTCGGGGGTCGGCGGATCGCAGCCCCCGAAGCGTGTTGATCGTGACCGGGAAGAACGTCAGGTAGGCCGCGATGATGGCCACCGAGAACAGGCCGGCCCCCAGCCACACCACGACCATGGGCGCGATGGCCAGGATGGGGATGGTCTGGGAGGCCACGATGTACGGCAAGAGCCCCCGCTCGAGCAGCCGCGAATGCGCCAGCGCAATCCCCAGGACGAAGCCGGTCGAGGCTCCAAGAACGAACCCCAGGGCGGCTTCCCGCGCCGTGAACAGCGCGGCCTGGAGGAGGACCGTGACTAGGGGCGGCCCGTTCCTTCGAGAGGGCTGGAACAGCTGGCCGAGGATCTCGTTGATGTGGGGCATGGACCGCTCGTTCACCGGGAAGGGCCAGGTCAGCCCGGTGGCCTGCCCGATGGCCCGATAGCCCTCCCACAGGGCCACCAGGCCGATCAGGACCACGGCGAACGCGAGGACGCCCCGCACCCCCCTCCGGGCCACCATGCGGTTACTTTGCCCCGGGTTGCCACCGTGCGGCAAGAGACCGGCTCGGCTCAGGCCTTCCAGCCGTTGATCGTCGGCGTCGTGGGGTCGGCCGCGTTGCGAAGACGCCGGAAGCCCAATTCGTCCTCGATCAGGCGAAGCAGTGAGTAGTGATCGGCGGCGGCACCGATCGTCGTCGAGTCTTTGGCCCCCGGCCCGGCGATGACGGCCACGACATGTCCGCCTCCGGAACCTAGCGAGCAGCAAGCGGCATCGCTCGAACCCTCGTCGAACAGGACCATCAGGATGCCATTCGTGCCGAGCGCGGGGATGAGCTTCGGCACCCACAGTTTCAGCCACGAATCGCCCGTGGCGATGGAGCAGGAGTGCATGTCCTTGCACTCGTTCGGGCTGATCCACGTGAACTGGGGCAGGCCGTTCTTGAGGTCGGTGCGGAGCTGGCTGAAGGGAACGATCTGGTTGCACCGGGTGTCGTCGTTGCGGACGTCATCGAAGTACATGAACGGGTCGTGTTTCTTCGCGTAGTCGTTGGGCGCCGTGCCGGCGGACGCGCCCGTGAAGCACGGTTCGGGCATTGACTGCATGTACGCCTTCCAGGACATCCCATGGGCCTCGAGCTGATCGACCAGGTTCCTGCCCTTCACGTTGCAGTCGGTGCAGTCCGAGGTGATCCCGAAGGTGGAGCCTCCCGTGAGCGCCAGGTAGTTCGGAAGCGATGGGTGCGTGATCGCGTATTCATTGGTCAGCAGCACCTTCCGCTTGGCCAGCCGGTTGAGATAGGGCGCATCGAACGAGCCGATGATCTGCGCGTACTCCTTGTTCTCCATGGCGATCACCACGATGTGCTGCGCCGGGGTGGAGCTGGAGACGGCCTGCTCGGCCGGACCCCGCCGGCCATGGGTTGCCGGTCGCAACGAGGCACAGGCCGAGAACAGGAGGAGCGATGCGATGAGGAGCGCGTGCGCGGGCCGAGCTTGCATCGCGGTCCAGGCTAGCTCAACCCTTGCCGGAGGGGCCGAACCTCCAGGATCGGCCGGGTCCCCGTCGTCCTCAGCGGTAGACCCCGTTGTGGCCGAGGCTGTACCGGCCCGGTTGGGGGAAGAAGGCGAGGCCGTGGGGACTGCTCCCGACCGGGATGACGTGGATCAGGTGTCCCGTCCTCGTGTCGATGACGGAGACCGTGCCGTCGAACCGGTTGGATACCCACAGCTCCCGCCCATCGGGGGACACCTGCATCATGTCGGGGCTTCCCCCGACGTGCCACGTCGCCACCACGCGGCGGGAGGCGAATGCCACCTCGGAGATCGATCCGGCCAGCCTGTTGCTCACGTACAGGAAGCGAGCGTCCCTGCTCACGGCCAGCCCGTGCGCGCCGGCCCCGGTGGGGATGAAGGCGACACGCCGTAGCGCCCGAGCATCGATCACGGAAACGCCATCGAGCCCCTGGTTCGCCACGTAGAAGACGGATCCGTCCGGTGACAGACGAACATCGATGGGAGCACCCCCGACGTGGAGCGAACCCGTCACCCTCATCGAAGTGGTGCTCACCCGGAACACGTCGCCGCCGAACTCGGCGCTGACCAGGAGGAACCGCCCGCCAGCCGAGAAGTCAAGGTGATCGGGACCGGCAGCGGGGATGGGGACGCTCTTGATCAGCCGCCAGGTCCTCGGGTCGCGGAAGTCGAGGCGCCGGTTCCGCTCGGCCACCACGATGGCTTTCGAGCCGTCGGGCGTGAAGTAGAGGTTGTAGGGATCCGTGACCGGGATAGTCCGCCCGGTGGGGCGGCCGGTTCGGGGATCGACCACCGTGAGCGCGTTGCCGTATGTGTTGTCGACGTAGAGCCAGCGGAGGTTCCACGATGGCGTGATGTGCTCTGGGTAGCTGCCCACCGAGAAGTGCGAAACGATCCGGAACGTCGCCGGATCGATGACGTCGACAGAACCCGACTCGCTGTTCGGGACGTAGATGCGCTCCGGGTCGCCGGCGACGGCCGGGCTCATCCGATGCTCGGTGGAGGCATACACGTTCAGCGGGCGGGACCGGTGCACCGGAGCCCTGTGGGGCATCGGCGTGCCGGGGTCGTGCGATGGCGATGCCCCGGCGTTCGAGACCAGTGCGCTCGAGCCCGGGGCGTCGTCGGTGTCCGTGGCCTCGACCACGACCCGCGTTCCGCCGATGAGCCCGCCGACGGCGAGTGCCAACATGAGGAAACGATGAGACGCCAGGCGGGTGCGTGGGGTGACCATCCGTCGTCACCCGCACTCCTAGCGTCCGGGATGCGGACGGGTCAACGGCCTCGGCGCGAAGAACACAACTTCGCAAGGCCACCGACGCCGCCGTGGTGGATCAGGTCGTTCGTCGGACGTGGGATCGGTCGATCAGACAGCGGGGCCGGTGATCAGGCGGACCGTCGCGCTGTGCGTGCCGCTCCGGTCGACCCACGTCACTTGGATCTGCTCCCCCGGGTCGTGCCGACGGATGGCCGTCCCGAGCGCATCGGCGGACGAGACGCGTTGCCCATCGATGGCGGTGATCACCGATTGCTGGGTGATGCCGGCCGATTCCGCGGGCGCCCCGGGGCGCACGCTCAGCACCAACGCCCCCGAGGTGACGTTCAGCCCTAGGCGGGCCGCAGTCTCGGAGTCCAAGTCCTGCACTCCGACGCCGAGGAACCCGGCGGGCCCGATGATGATGGTGGGGCTCTCGTCCCCCGACCGGATCTGTCCCACGATCCCCAGCGCGTCGTTCGAGGGGATGGCGAAGCCGACGTTCGAGGGGGACTGGCCGAAGTTGCCTCGGGCGGCGGCGGTGATCATTCCCACCACCCTGGCCGAGGAGTCCACGAGCGGACCGCCGGAGTCGCCGGGCTGGATCGGCGCGTCCATCTGGATCAATCCCGTCAGGTGCTCCGAGTCTCCCTGGCCGTCGCCCACGGTGATCGAACGATCCAGGGCAGAGACTGTGCCCTCGGTGACGCTCGGCGAACCGCCCTGACCCAGGGCGTTGCCGATGGCCACGACTTCCTGGCCGAGGACCAGGTCCGAGGAGTCGGCGAGCGTGACGGTGGGGAGGCCGGACACGCCCTGGACCTGGAGCAGGGCCACATCGTCCTTGATGTCGGCCCCGACGACCGTGGCCGCGTAGGTGCCCGAGCGCCCGGTGATGGAGACCCCGATCTTCGTGGCCCCCTCGATCACGTGATTGTTGGTGAGAACTTCGCCGGACGAGGTGAGGAGCATTCCCGTCCCCGCTCCGTGGCCGATCTGACCGAGCGAACCCTGGATCTCGGTGTTGATGTCAACCACGGCCGGCTCGACGCGATCCGCGATGGCCTGCACGTCCAGGCTCGTCGCGGCCTGACCGTTCGAGGAACCGCCGATCGCCGCGGGGGATCCCTGGTCTCTCGTGAAGCCCCAGCCCAGGCCGGCCCCGGCGCCCAACAGCAGGAGCGCGGCGAGGACGGCGGCGACGATACGGCCTTTCGGCCGCGCGGCCGGGGGAGGAGAAGCGGGGGCGTAGGGCTGAGGCGTCGGATGGGTCGGGGGTGGCGGAGACGGCCAGCCGCTCATCGGTGAGGGTTCGGGGGGGTCGGGCAAGGTCGGGTGCTCGTCGGCGGGCCGGTCGTCCATCCCACCATTATCCAGTTCGGGCATCGGAAGCCTCCTTGGCCGTCGTGACCCGTCCATGGTCTGGCTCCTGCCTGAGCGGGGAGTTGGAGGAACCTCAGGATCTCCTGTGAGCCTGGTCCTCCCAGCCTTCAATGCCTTCCCACGGGTCGTAGTCGACCTCGAGAGCCTCCTGCGGCGGGCGTTCCCCTTCGGGGACGTTCCGCAGGTTGAGCCGGATCCTGGTCCACGTCGAGCTTCGACCTCGCATCGAGTCCACCAGAACGTCCGGCGGAGCGAGGTGCGTCCATACCTCGGGATGCCGCTCCTTCCAGCGTTCCAGCCCCTCCCGGGCCTCGGCCTCGGAGGCCGCCCTGGCCACCTCGATGAGCGGCATGGTCGTCCGCCGCCTCCCCGTCGGCCCGGCCCGTTTGCCCGGCGCGGGTGGAGGGACGACGCCCTGGCGCTCGGGCTTTCCGCTCGCCTTGCGCCGCTTCGAGGGCTGGACTCGGGGCGGCTCGCCGGCCTGCTTGGCGAAGTGCGGCGGCCACGGCGCGTCGCCGAACCCGGCCTCCTCGTGCTGAGTGGACAGCTCGAGCAGCCGTTCCAGCGAATCGGCGGCATCGTCCATGTGCTCGAAGGGGTCGCCCAGCTCGGCGAACCGCTTGGGGACGGTGTCGACGGTGAACCTCTCCGCGTCACAACCGGGCACCTCGTCCCACGACAGCGGCGTGGACACGCGGGCATCCGGGGTCGGGCGCACCGAGAACGCCGAGGCGACCGTCCGGTCCTTGGCGTTCTGGTTGTAGTCGAGGAACACGCCGTGGCGTTCCTCTTTCCACCAGCGGCTGGTGGCGAGGTCCGGGGCCCGGCGCTCGACCTCCCGGGCCAGGGCCAGGGCAGCCCGACGGACCTCGGGGAACGTCCAGCGGGGCTCGATCCGACAGTACACATGGAACCCCCGGGACCCGGAGGTCTTCGGCCACCCTCGCATCCCCAGGTCGTCCAGGACCTCCTTCGTGACCATGGCGACGTCTCGGATCTGCGGCCAGGACACGCCGGGGATGGGGTCGAGATCGACACGGAGCTCGTCGGGGTGGTCCAGGTCCTCGGCGCGAACGGGGTGGGGGTTGAGGTCGATGCACCCCAGATTGATCACCCATGCGAGCTGAGCGGCGTCCCGGACCACGATCTCCTCCGCGGTGCGGCCGGAAGGGAAGGCGAGCTCGACAACCTCGATCCAGTCGGGTCTGGATGTTGGAGCCCGCTTCTGGAAGAAGAACTCGCCTTCCGCCCCGTTCACGTAGCGTTTGAGGGCCATCGGCCGGCCCGCGACCCCGCGCAGGGCGCCCTCGGCAACCGACAGGTAGTACCGGACCAGGTCGAGCTTCGTGTGGCCGGTGCCGGGGAAGAACACCTTGTCCGGGTTGCTGACGATGACCTCGCGCCCGGAGACCTCGACGACCTCTTTTCGAGCCGGCATCGCATCACCATACCCACGCGGCCGGCAGTGAGGGCTGTTGGGCGCGACCGCAGATCGCTGTGGGGTTAGGCTACGTTCAGCCGGCGTTCTCGGTGGTGGTACCCGAAAAGGGGGCTCGCACCATGGCGAAGAAGAAGGCAAAGAAGAAGGCCGCGAAGAAGAAGGCCGCCAAGGCCGAGGCCAAGGTGGCAAGAAAGGCCGACAAGAAGACCAAGGCGATGAAGAAAGCAGCCACGGTGGCCCCGGCCGAGGCACCGTCGGCGTCCAAGCGCAACTCCAAGCGCGAGGCCAACCAAGCGGCGGCGACAAAGCCGGCGCCGGCGGCGTCGCCGGCCCCTCAGTAGTAGTCAGCCCGGGTGACCGCCAGCGGGGGGGCCGTCAGCCCAACCGCCTCGGGACCACGAACTCGACCATCTCCCCGCTTTCGCTATCGAGGTCCGTCCACCCGACACGGCCGAAGGCCAGCGTGGCCAGGCCTGCGGTGGGGAACTTGTCCGCGAGCCGGCTTCGATGCGGCCCCGCTTTCGCCAGCAGGAGCGCGAGGTCCTGCACGCCCGGGTTGTGCCCGATCATCATCACCGAGTCGACCTCGTCGGGAATCGCGTGCAATCGCTCCAAG
>DASPWN010000032.1:0-10627 GCA_035637835.1 Actinomycetota bacterium
CCTCTGCATCATGCCAGCCCTCTTCGTGGTTCTGATCGCGCCGGGGGTCCTCAAGATCGCGGAAACGCTGTTCGGGCCAAGTGGTGTCTTCAGCTCGGGAGGCTCCGGCATCCCCTAAGGACGGCGCGTCAACAGGAAACATGCTTTGCCGGTGTCTGGACCTGGGTTGTCCAGGCGCTCGATGTCGAACTCGCTCCCGAATAGCTCTGTCTCCTCCCCTGGGATGACCACGAACGGCGCGAGGCGCGAGGGTCCTCGGTAGCTCACCAGGGGCAGATCTCGCAGGGTGGCGTAGTAGCACCACAGGACCACCGCCGACCCAGGCCTGCTGAGTCGCCGAATCGTCGCGGCCATTGCCGGCCGATCTTGCTTCCTCAGGTCTTGGAGGGTGTTGTAGGCGACCACCAGTTCGAAGGGTCCATCTGCGCCTGGGATGCGCTCAGCGCTCACATCGCCCACCACGAACCTCGCGCGATCGGCCACGCCGCCTTCGCGCGCCGCGCGCTCGGCCTGCTCGACAGCTACCGGGGAGAAGTCCACCCCTACCGCGTCGAAGCCGTGCTCGGCGAGGAACAGGACGTTCGCTCCGCTGCCGCAACCCAGGTCCACGGCTCGCCCGGGGGGCAACATCGAAGGGCTGAGCCGCCCGGACTCGACCAGGTCCACGAGCTCCGGCCCGACCCCCCGGTCCCAGCCGCGCCCCCACCTGGCGGCGCCGATCCGATACAGCAGGTCATAGGTCCAGCGCCCCGGCACCCTTCGGCCTCCTTGATCGGCGGCGCGGGCCGCCCATGCACCTTAAGATGACACATCATGGCGAAGGACTTCTCGTTCGACATCGTCTCCCAGGTCTCGATGCCCGAGGTAGGCAACGCCGTGGACCAGGCTCGCAGGGAGATCCAGCAGCGATTCGACTTCAAGAACACCGGCACGACCATCGACCGCGACGACACACTCATCGAGGTCCGTTCCTCCACCGAAGACCGGTTGAAGGCCGCCGTCGAGGTCCTGAAGGAAAAGGCGGTCCGGCGGGAGGTGCCGATCAAGGCCTTGAAGGAGGGATCGGTCCAACCCGCGGCGAAGGGATCCTACAAGCAGAGCGTCCACGTCAACGTGGGCATCACGGACGAGAAGGCCAAGGAGATCGTTCGGTTCGTCAAGGGCGCGGGTGTGAAGGTCCAGAGCCAGATCCAGGGCGACCAGATCCGTATCTCCGGCAAGAAGAAGGACGATCTCCAAGAGGTCATGCGAACGGTGCGGGACCATGACTTCGAGATCCCGCTCCAGTTCGTGAACTTCCGCCCATAGGGGCGTTTCGGTAGGCTGGCCAGCTCAGGAGGTGGACGCGTGGATGTCGAACGGCTGAAGGCCCGGGCTGGGGAGATCGGCGAACGCGAGGAGCGGCGGCTGCTGGAGCGCACCTCGGCGTCCGCGAAGCTGCACAAGCGCGCCGTGCGGAGCTTGCCAAAGGGAGTGGCCTCGAACTTCCAGGCCAACGACCCCTACCCCGTGTACCTGGACCGGGGAAAGGGCTCGAAGGTATGGGACGTGGACGGGACCGAGTACGTCGATTTCCACGGCGGCTTCGGGGTGAACGTGGTGGGCCACGCCCATCCCAAGATCGTGGAGGCCATCCGCAAGGTCGCCGATCAGGGGATCCATTTCGCCGTGACGACCGAACCGACCGTGGCTTTGGCCGAGGCGGTCTGCGAACGGTTCCAGCTGGAGCAGGTTCGGTTCGTCAACTCCGGCACCGAAGCCACCATGGACGCCCTGCGGGTAGCCCGGGCCGCAACCGGCCGGGACCGCATCGTGAAGATGGAGGGCTCTTATCACGGCCACCACGACGCGGTGCTGTTCTCGGTGGTACCCGAGTCAGACGTCCTCGACATGCGGTTCAACGTGAGGGGCGAGTCGGCCGACACAGCGGGCTCGGCCTACACGACGCAGCCGACGTCGAAGGGCGTGCCCCGTTCCATGTGGCACGACACGATCATCGTCCCTTTCAACGATGCGAACGCGGTGGAGGAACTCTTCCGGGAGCACGGGAGCGAGATCGCCGCGCTGATCCTGGAGCCGGTGATGATGAACATCGGCATCGTCGTCCCCCAGCCCGGATACCTCCAGGCCCTCCGAGACCTCTGTGACGCACATGGGGTCGTGTTGATCTTCGACGAGGTCAAGTGCGGCGGCACGATTGCCTATGGCGGCGCCACTGAGAGGTTCGGGGTCCGGCCCCATTTGGCGGCGTTCGCCAAGGCCATCGGAGGCGGTGCGACCATCGGGGCGTTCGGCGGTGAAGCGCGGATCATGGACTCCGTGGCCAAGGGCGTTGCGGTGCAGGGGACGTTCAACGGCAACCCCCTGTCGGTGGCCGCCGGACTCGCCGCCCTCACGGAGGTCCTGACGAAGGACGCCTACGACGACCTCGGCAAGCTGGGGACCATGCTGGCGGAGGGATGCCAGGGCGCCATCGACGACACCGGCATTCCGGCCCACACGGTCGACCTGGGGGCCAAGGGCTGCGTGTCCTACCGCAAGGAGCCGCTCGAAAACTACCGGGACTTCCTGGAGACGATCCCGGAGCTCTTCTACGCATCGTTCTCCTGGATGATCAACCGCGGCATCTTCATGACCCCCGGCGACGAGGAACAATGGACGGTCTCGGTGCAGCACGACGAGGACGACGTCCAGCGGTACGTCGACGGCTTCACCGAGTTCTGCGGCGAGCTCGTGAAGTAGTCGAGTCCTCTTTCAATCGAGCCACCAGGGGCGGGGGCGGAGGAATCAGGGCCGCCTCGAAGCTCGACACGGTCTCGCGCAGGTCGGGAGCCGTAGAGCTGGGCAGAGCCGCAAGTCGTCAGGTTCCTGACTGGAGGCGTGCAGGGAGCCAGGTGGGCGTTGCTGAAGGGGCGGTAGCCTGGAGGTACATGGCATCCACCGAAGCCCCCACCGCTCTGCTGATCGACCTGTACGACACGCTCGTGTGGGGTGAGTGGCCAGGCCTGCGGGACACCATGGCGGCGCGAATCGGCATCCCCGGCGAGAAGCTGCAAGCTGCCTTCAATGCAACCAGGCCCTCACGCGGGGTCGGCTCGTTCTCGGGCGCCGAGGAGGACATGGCCAGCGTCCTCGTGGCGTGCGGGCTCGATCCCGAGCCCGGTCTGGTCGGCGAGCTCCTCGAGCTCGAGCGGAGCTCGCTACTCACCCGGATCCACCTCTACGAGGACTCCATCCCGGTACTTCGGGCCCTCCGCGCTCGCGGGGTGCGAACCGCCCTCGTCAGCAACTGCTCCCGCTCCACCCGGCCGGTCGTGGACGATCTCGGCCTGGAGCGGGAGATGGACGCGGTGGTGCTGTCTTTCGAGGTCGGCGCGGCCAAGCCAGACGCCGCCATCTACCGCGTCGCACTCGACCGGTTGGGCTCGGAACCGGCCGGCGCCGCGTTTGTGGACGATCAGTCCATCTACTGCGACGGGGCGGCCGCCCTCGGGATGCGGACCTACCTCATCCAGCGAGACCCGTCCCAAGAGGAGCCGGCCGCATCCGACGGCCACACGATCATCCCGGACCTCGCCGCCCTTTTGGCCTGACCCGGCCTAGATCAGCGCCTCTCGCACACCTGATCTCTCTCTTCGCAGGGCGACTACTCTGAGGAAATACGGGACAGTAGATCTCAAGCCGCCAGGCGATGCAGCCGCCAGCGACCAGAGATGCCCTTGAGCTCCCGCTCCCCAAGATCCTCGAAGGTGAGTTCCGAACCCGTCACGAGGTCTTTTACGGTTTGTGATACGAGCACTTCTGACGGACCTGCGAGAGCCGCGATGCGCGCGCAGATGTGAACGGCGATTCCGGCTATGCTGTCTCTGGCTAGCTCGATCTCTCCGGTGTGACACCCCGCTCTCACCTCGATCCCGAGGGAGGAGATCGACTCGACGATGGCGCGCGCGCACGAGACGGCACGGGCGGGGCCGTCGAACGTGGCGAGGAAGCCGTCGCCCGCCGTATCGATCTCCCGGCCGCGGAACCGCTGCAGCTGTACCCGGACCAGAGCATGATGGGACGAAAGCAAGGCTCGCCACGCCGCATCGCCGATCGTCGAGGCCTGATCCGTCGATCCGACGATGTCGGTGAACAGGACCGTCGCGAGCTCGCGGGTGAGATCGGGTTCATGCCGCGACCCAGTCACGAACTCCTCGATCTCGTCGAGCACAGCCTTAGACTCCCCTGCCCAAGGGAGCGCGTCGTTCCCGGGAAGCTCCACCAATCGGGCGTCTGGAACCACGTCGGCGAGGTGGCGCGCCCCTTGGACGTCGAGAGCCGGGTCGGACGTTCGATGAAGAACGAGCGTAGGGGCCCGGATCGCCGGGAGGATGTCTCGGACGTCCAGCATGCTCAGGCGACGCATCTCGGAGACGGAGGACCCAGGTGCACACGTCAGCCGTATCATCGCGGCGAGCCAATCGATCGCCTCGTCGTCCCCCAGTAACGACGGAGCGTCTCTCCGAACGTACGACTCGGCGATCGCTCGGCCGCCTGACTGACGGGCGTAGGAACCGATCTCGAGCTCCCAGCGATCCGTCGTGTACTCCCACGGCAGTTCGTCGGTCGCCGTCCACGAGGGCGAGGCCCCATAGAGAATCAGTCCGCTGAACCGGTCGGGGTGCGCGGCAACCGCCATCGCGCCGATGTGGCATCCCTCTTGGCTCCCCAGGTAAATGGCGGGACCCGCAGCCGTCGCCTCCATCACAGCAAGGACGTCGTCGACGTCATCCTCCAGCGTGGAGACCTCCCCTGGCGGGAACCGTTCCGAGCAGCCCCACCCTCGGCGGTCGATCATGATCAGCCGAGAGAACGAGGCGAGACGCTGGAGGAACTCGGCGTACATCGGCAGCTTCCACTGGTAGTCGAGGTTGGACACGTATCCGGCCACGTAGATGACGTCGACGAGACCGTCGCCTACCACCTGGTAGGCGATGCCGGCGTCGCCGCGCCAAACGAAGTGGGTCTGTGGGGCCCTCACAACCTCTATCCTCGGTTCTGGTCCTTCGTCATGCAACCGAGAACTGGTGCCCATCTCGTGCTCGCAAGATCGATGGGCCTCCAGGCGAGGGAGGACGCTATCAAGGGCTTCTGCTCACGCTTTGCTCACGACAGGACGACACCAGATGACACGGAACGACACTAATCGTCGGGATCTTTGGTCAGCCTGAGCAACCTTAGGATCCAGTGCCCGGAAGGCGTGGGGGTTCGAATCCCGTCTCGTACAGCTACGCGAGGTTCAGGTTCCTGCGGATCTCCTCCAGCCTGGCGATCCGCGCCTCTGTCGGCGGGTGGGTGGAGAACAGGTTGGCCAGCGATCTTCCCGCACCGCGGCCCTGGAACGGGTTCACGATGAACAGATGGGCCTCGGCCGGGCTCACCGTTGCGGGCGCGGGCACCTGCTTGGAGGCGGTGTCGAGCTTGCGGAGCGCCTGGGCCAACGCCTCCGGGTCACGGGACAGGAGTGCCCCAGACTCGTCCGCCTGGTACTCGCGTGACCGCGACACTGCCAGCTGGATGATGGCTGCGGCGATCGGCGCGAGGATCCACGCGATGAGGAAGGCGAACGGCCCGAGCGGGTTGCTCCGCTCGTCGCTGCCACCGAAGAAGAAGGCGAACCGGGCCAGCAACGTGATGGCCATCCCGATGCCGGCCGCGATGGAGTTGATCAGGATGTCCCGGTTCTTCACGTGCGACAGCTCGTGGGCAAGGACCCCCCGGAGCTCATGCTCGTCCAGGATCTGGAGGATCCCCTTCGTCACGGCCACCGAGGCGTGCTCGGGATTCCGACCCGTGGCGAAGGCGTTCGGCTGGAGCATGTCCGAGACGTAGACCTTGGGCATGGGTATGCCCTCGAGCTGGGTCAGCTCCCGCACGATCGCGTACAGGCGCGGGTACTCCTGCTCCGTGACCGGCCGCGATCGGGTCGTGGCGATGGCGATCCGGTCCGAGAACCAGTACAGGGCGAAGTTGATGGCCAGCCCGATGAGCAGGAAGGTCCATCCGCCCGCCGAGCCGAAGAACGCGTAGCCGATGAGCACGAACAGGCCGCCCAGCGCGGCGATGAGGATCCATGTCTTGGCCCGGTTGATCCCGATCACCTGTACGTCACGCTCCTTTGGATCGACGGTCATCCCTTTCGGTCCTTCGTCACGAGCTTACGTCCGGTTCGGACGAACGTGGTGGGCTACGGGCCCGCCAGCGTGGACAGCGGCGGGAAGTGCGCCAGGAGCTCGGGGTAGATCCCGATGGCCAGGATGGCGAACGTCGCCAGGGCCGCCACCCCCGTGACCAGGGCCGGGGAGGCCGGTGGCCGCAGCACGCGGGGCTCGACGAACACCACCTCCCGGGCGACGCGGAGGTAGTAGTACAGGCTGACCACCGAGTTCAGGACCATGATCACGGCCAGCCACGGCCCCAGGCCCCCGCGGCTGATCGCGGCGGTGAACACGAAGAACTTCGCCCAGAAGCCGCCGGTTGGCGGGACGCCGCCGAGCGAGACCATGAACACGATCATCCCGATGCCGAGCACGGGGGACCGGCGGACCAATCCCGCGAAGTCGGAGATGAGCAAGCTCGGGGACTCCCTGGTCATCGCGATGACCACGGCGAAGGCCCCCAGGGTCATGACCGCGTAGATCAGGATGTACGTGGTCGCGGCGGCGAAGGCGGCCTTGTTGACGGCCTGATCCCCCGAGACCAGCGCGAATGGGAGCAGCATGTACCCGGCCTGGGCGATGCTGGAATATGCCAGCAGCCGCACGATCTGCCGCTGCTGGAGGGCTACCAGGTTCCCCACGGTCATGGTGAACACCGAGAGTGCGGCGAAGATCGGCGTCCAGAACTCGGCGGTTGCGGCGAAGGCCACGAACATCAGCTGGAGGAGGCCGGCGAACCCGGCTGCCTTCGACGCCGTTGCCAGGAACGCCGCTACCGGGACGGGAGCCCCCTCGTACGTGTCGGGCGCCCAGAACTGGAAGGGGAACGCCGAGACCTTGAAGGCGAACCCGGCCACGATGAACAGGATGGCCGCCAGCACCAGGGTCTCTTGTCCCTGCGGGAGGGTCCCCGACAGCGATCGCCCGATCTCCGTCAGGTTAGTGTGCCCGGTCACCCCGTAGATCAGGCTCATGCCGTACAGCATCACGGCCGAGGACAGCACGCCGAACAGGAAGAACTTGATCCCGGCCTCGTTCGAGCGGGGGTCCGACTTCCGAAACGCCACGATCAGGAAGCCAGGCGCCGAGACGAGCTCGAGGGAGATGAACAGCATCAGCAGGTCCCGCGAGGATGGCATGAGGATGCAGCCAAGGAAGGACGTCAGCAGGAGGAAGTAGTACTCCCCCTGGTACCAGCGTCCGTCGCTGAAGTAGCGGAGCGAGACCAGCAGCACGAGCAATGCGACGGACAGGAAGAAGACCTTGAACAGCAGAGCGAAGTTGTCCACCACGAACATGCCGTTGAACGTGGTGCGGTCCGAGCCGATCAGGGTCAGCGCGGCGATCAGCGCCGCCAGGATCCCCAGGAACGAGACCGGCATGGCCACCCATTTCCGGCGCGGCCGGGCGAAGGAGTCCGCCACCAGGACGAGCAGGATCGTGCCGGACAGGATGAGCTCCGGGAGGATCGCGTGGTAGTCGATGCGCATAGGCCAGGCTCGCCTCCGCTGGCGCTATCCGCCGAAGAGTCGCATGAGTCCGGAGACCGCGCCGTCGGTCACGCCGAGGATCAGCCTGGGGAAGACACCGAGGGCCACGATGGCCAGAAGAAGCGGCAGCCACGACACCCACTCCACGGTCACGATGTCGGGCAGGGCGGATTCCCGCCATCGTTCCGGCAGGGTGCCCATGTTGACGCGCTGCAGCATCCACAGGAAGTACCCCGCCGTCAGGATCGTGCCGACCCCCCCGGCCACCATGAACGCCCGGAACAGGGTCGTATTCAGGGTCTGCGCGGGTTGGTACGACGAGAGCAACGCCATGACCTCTCCCCAGAACCCGGCCAGCCCGGGCAGGCCGAGGGAGGCGATGGCCACGAAGGCGAATACGCCGCCCAGGTACGGGAGCTTCTGCATGAGGCCCCCGCCCAGTTCGGCGATCTCTCGGGTGTGGTACCGGTCGTAGATGGAGCCCACGCAGAAGAACAGCATGCCGGTGATCACGCCGTGCGCCACCATCCCGAAGATGGCCGCGTTGATCCCAATCGGTGTGAGGGTGGCGATGGCCAGCATGACGAAGCCCATGTGGCCAACCGAGGAGAACGCGATCAGCCGTTTCAGGTCACGCTGAGCCAGGCAGGCCAGCGCGGCGTAGACGATGGCGATGGCCGCCAGGCCGCCGATCCACGGCGCCCACTCCCGCGCGGCGTCGGGAAGGACGGGGAGCGCGATCCGGATGAACCCGTACGTGCCCATCTTCAGCAGGATCCCGGCCAAGAGGACGGAGCCGACGGTCGGGGCTTCGGTATGGGCGTCGGGGAGCCAAGTGTGGAAGGGCCACATCGGCACCTTGATGGCGAATCCGAGGAAGACCCCGACGAACGCAACAAGCTGGAATGCCTTGCTGAACCCGCCCGAGGCGGCGAACTGCTGGAGCTGGACGATGTCGAACGTGTGCGCACCGTTCACGTTCGACCGGAAGTACATGCCCAGGAACGCCAGCAGCATGAACACGCTTCCGAACAACGTGTAGAGGAAGAACTTGATGGCCGCGTACTCGCGGTTCGCGCTCCCCCAGATCCCGATGAGGAAGTACATGGGAACCAGGACGAGCTCCCAGAAGACGAAGAACAGGATGAGGTCGAACGCGATGAACGTGCCCGCCATGCCGGTCTCCAGCAAGAGTTGCAGCGCAAGGAAGGACTTCGTGCGCCCGGGGCTGGGGACGAACCGGTAGCTGTAGATCGCGCACAGGAACGACAGGGCGAGGGTCAACACATACAGGGGCAGGCTGATGCCGTCGATCCCCACGTGGTACCGGGCTCCGATGACCGGGATCCAGCGCGTGCTGACCTCGAACTGGAGGCCATGGCCGGCGCTGTAGTCGAACCCGATGGCCATGACCACGCCGACGATCAGCGCGGCCGCCGTGAACAGCACGCCGAGGGAGCGGACCAGCCGGTCCCGCTCCCTCGGCGTGAACGCGATGACGAGCGCTCCCACCAGGGGCAGGAACGTGGCGATCGAGATGGCCCAGTCCTCCCACCCGCTGTTCATCCGCTCTCCCTCTTCCCGTGCCTCAAACCCTGGTGATCACGATGGCCAGCACCACCACGCCGACGAACAGGAACGCCGCGTAGCGCTGGACGTTGCCCGATTGCAGGTACCGGAGGAGACCTCCGGTGAACCCAGCCGCCTGCGCAACCCCGTTCACCGCCCCGTCGACGACGGTGCGGTCGAACTCGTCCGTCCCGAAGGCCAGGTCTTTGGTGAGCCTGGCCGTCCCGTTCACCACGCCGTCGACGACGTTCCGATCGAACCACACCACCGCGGCGGCCAGGCGGTCCCGGACCGGCAGGACGATCCCATTCATGTACACCTCGTCCAGGTAGAACTTGTTGACCAGCAGGTTCGAGAGCCATCCGAGTTGGAACACGGGGTCGGGCTCGGGCTGATCGCGGTACACCGACCATCCCGCCAGGATCCCGAGCCCCGCCGCGAGGATCGACAGCGTGGCCACCCACGGCACGAACGTCACCGACTCCGGCACCTCGAAGAACACCCACTTGAAGAAGACGCCACGAGTGAAGGCGGCGCCGAGAAAGCCGACCGTGATGGTCCCAAAGGCAAGCGCGACGAGCGGTCCCGTCATGACCCCCGGTGCCTCGTGCGGCTCGCCGTGCCCCCGGTATGCGCCGAAGAACGTCCTCATGATCATCCGGGCCGTGTAGAAGGCGGTCACCAGCGCCGTGACCAGCATCAACGCGAACACGACTGCATGTCCCTTCGACGCCGCGACCAGCAGCTCGTCCTTGGACCAGAAGCCGGCCAGCGGTGGGATGCCGGCCAGGGCGGCCGAGCCGAACGCGAACGTCCAGAAGGTGACGGGCATCCTCCTCCACAGCCCGCCCATCTCGCCCATGTCGTTCGAGTGCACGGCGTGGATCACGCAGCCCGCTCCGAGGAACAGGAGGGCCTTGAAGAACGCGTGCGTGAACAGGTGAAAGAACGCCGCATCCCTGCCGGGAGGGCCGACCGACATGGCCGTCACCATGTAGGCGAGCTGCGAGACGGTCGAGTAGGCCAGCACCCGCTTGATGTCGTCCTGGACCAGCGCCAGGAGTGCGGCCCCGAACATCGTGATCCCGCCGATGACCCCGACGAACCGGAGGACCTCGGGGGCCGCATGCAGGAACACCGAGTACAACCGACCGACCAGGTACACCCCCGCGGCCACCATCGTGGCGGCGTGGATCAGCGCGGACACTGGGGTGGGACCCTGCATGGCGTCCGGGAGCCACACGTGGAGGGGGAACTGGGCCGACTTGCCGATCGTCCCCCCGAAGAGCAGCAACGCCGCGACCGAGACCAGGCCCCGGGACACGTCGGGTCCCCCCACCAGCTCTCCGACCTGTTGGATGTTTGCGG
>DASPWN010000033.1:0-14724 GCA_035637835.1 Actinomycetota bacterium
AGTCCACCCCGAAGGCCCCCCGTTGCGGAAAGGACGAGATCCCCGGTGACGGCGATCCCGCCGACCAGGCCCGGACCCCTCTCCGACTCCCAGACCTCATGACCGGATGAGGCGTCCACCGCCACCAACCGCCCATCGCCGAGGCCGACCAGGACTGACGTCCCTCCCACGACCACCGGCGAACTTCGGCGGATGAATTCGTTGAACTGGAAGTCGAACAGTCTCTTCCCGTTCGCGGGATCGAACTTCCACAGGCCTCCGCGCCCGTCGGCGACATACACGGCGCCACCGGCCACGGTCGGCGACGAGGTCTGCCACACCGGGCCGACGCCACGGTGCACCCAGCGCACCGCGCCTTCGGCCGCATTCATGGCGATCAGCTCTCCGTTCAACTGGCTGTCCGAAACCGCCACGTAGACCGATTGCTCGTCTACGACCGGCAGCGAGGTGAAGACGGTCCCCAACGGGAGCGGGACGACCCATGAGGGGTCGCCGGAGGACGCGGACAGCGCGACCAGCGACAGACGGTTTGGCTCTCCGACGACCTGCCCCGACGGCGAAGGAGACGGCGACGGCGTGGGGGTGGCCGCCGCGCCGATGGCCAGCCGTCCCTGGGGCACCGTGTAAACGGTGCCGTCCGCAACCGTGACCGGTCCCTGCACCCCGTCGTTCAGCAGAACCGACCACCGCTCCTTGCCGGTGGCCAGGTCGACGGCGAAGACGTGGCCGGCGTCGTCCCCCACGAACGCGGTGCCACCGGCCACCGTCACACCGGAGTGGCTCTGCTCACCGAGGGTGAACGGTGTGGCCCAGGCCGGCTTTCGGTCGGCCAGCCCCACCGCCCGGAGCTTCGTGTCCGAGCTCGAGGAGCCCTCGGTGAACAACAGGACCGCGGTCCCCTTGACGGTCGCCACCGCCGGCGTGGTCGAGGGGCCCTCGGCGCGCGCGAGCGTCCACCGCTCCTGTCCGGTAGCCAGGTCGATCCCGTACACGGCGGCGGGCCCCACCACGATGGCCTCGTCGGCGACGACGACTGGAGCCGAGGCGCCTTGCTGCCCGATCGGTGCCACGGGAAAGGCCCAGGACTGCCGGTACGGGGGCGGCGGACCCTCAGCCGTCCCCGGGTGCGAGGCACCCCCTTGGAACTGCGGCCAGGCGAACGCCGATCCGGGCTCGGCAGCCTGTCCGAAGGCCCGCCCGGCCAACAGGTTGATCGGGACGCTCATCACGAGGACCGCCAGCGCGGCCTTCGACAGAACGCGGAGCTGATCAGGGAACAGGTGGGCGACCCTCCGTCGAACGGGCGCCCATTCTAGGCGGGCCCGGTGAGGCGCCGTTCAGCTCATCCGGTGGGGGGCAGGACGGGAGCCAACCGGATCAGCCCGACGAGGCTCAGGGGAGCGAGGAACGCAAGCGGATCCACGTACGCGCCCTCTTGCCGAACGCCGAAGTGGAGATGTGGCGGCTCCACGCCAGGGTGGCCGGTCCCGGTGAGCGCCACCGCCGACCCTCGAGCCACAGCGTCGCCCTTGCGGACCAGGATGGCGGAGGCCCACGAGTACGTCGATGACAGCCCACCGCCGTGATCCACTGTAACGAACAGGTGGCCGGCGACGTCGCCCGCGAATGCCACGAAGCCCGGCGCCGGCGCGAGCACCGGCGTTCCGATGGGGACCGCGATGTCGATCCCGCGATGGCCCGCGCCGAAGGGCGTGGATGGTGGGTCGAAGCCCCGGATGACCGGGCCCACGACGGGCCATGCCCAGCCGCCGGATGGACCCGAGCCGACGGAGGGGGCGACCGAGGCGAGCAGTAGCAGGGGGAGGATGACGAGCCGCGGACGAAGCGGCATCGAGACCTCCTGTTCTCCTTCTTTTTCCCCGGGCCCGTCCGTTCTTCGGCCGGTTGATCGAGGCCCCGAACGCTAGCCGCCCAGGAACCGGATTGCAGTGAGGGAGATCACTTCCGGGGGGCCCAGCGGGCCCCTACTCCGCCTCGACGAACTGCAGCCGGAGCTGGTTCACGGCCTTCGTGTGGATCTGGCACACGCGGGACTCGGTGACGCCGAGGATCTCGCCGATCTCCGCCAAGGTCAGTCCCTCGAAGTAGTACAGCGTGACGACGATCTTCTCCCGCTCCGAGAGCGAGTTGATGGCCGCGGCCAGCAGGCCCCGCGTCTCCTGCCCCTCCAGGCCCATGGTGACGTCGCTCCCCCGGTCGGCCAGCGTGTCCAGCAGCGAGACCTGCTCCCCCCGGTCGCTCCCCACCGACAGGAGCTCGTCCAGCGCCAGGACTGACACGAACGAGATCTGCGTGATCACGTCGTGGAGCTCCTTGAGCGTGACGCCGAGGCGCGCCGCGACCTCCTTCTCGCTCGGGGCTCGCTTCATGATCGACTCGAGGTCGGAGTACGCCTTCTCGATCTCGCGGGCCTTGAACCGGACGGATCGCGGCACCCAGTCCATGGCCCGCAGCTCGTCGATGATCGCCCCCTTGATCCTGGGGATGGCGTAGGTCTCGAACTTGTTCCCCCGGGCCGGCTCGAACTTCTCGAGCGCATCGATCAGCCCGAACATCCCGTACGAGACGAGGTCGGCCTGGTCGACGCTGGCCGGAAGGCCGGTGGCCACTCGGCTGGCCACGTACTTCACGAGCGGCGCGTAATGAAGGATGAGCCGCTCGCGGGCCTGAAGGGATGCTGTGTCCTTGAACTCGGCCCACAAGGCTGCGAGCTCGTCCATCGGCTGCTTGGCCGGCTCCGGGAGGACCGTCACCGACCGCCCGGCCGCCCTGGCGGGCGGTTTGAGCGGTGGGGCGACCTTGATGGCTGGTGCGGCCTTGGTCGATCCGGACGACTTCACGGCCGGTGCAGGCTTGGCGGGCTTCGCCCCCTTCGGGGTGAGAGCCGCTTTCCCGTTCGCGCTCGCCTTGGCCGCCATCATGCCCTCGGGTGGCTTCGTTGGTAGGCGGCGAACAGCCGGGTGCGCGACACATGCGTGTACCGCTGAGTCGTGGCCACGCTTGAATGACCGAGGAGCTCCTGGACAACGCGGATGTCCGCTCCCCCTTCGAGGAGATGCGTGGCGAACGAGTGCCGGAGCGAGTGCGGGGTCACGCGACGCCCGGACAACGTCTCCGAACCGTATCGCTCCACGAGGGCTCGGATGTCGCGTACCCCGAGCGGCCGACCCTTGCGGTTGAAGAACAACGCGGCCGACCCCTCGACGGCGAGCGGCGATCGACCCCGGTGGAGATACTCCCGGATGGCCTCGACCGCGAAGTCCGACATCGGGACGTCGCGTTCTTTCGAGCCCTTGCCCAACACCCGGACCCGTCCGTGGTCCAGGTCGATCCGATCGAGTGTGAGTGCACTGACCTCCCCCGCCCGCAGGCCCGACCCGTACAACAGCTCGAGGACCGCCCGGTCTCGGAGTGCCACCGCCCGGCCCACCTTGTCCTGCGAACCGGGTTCAGGGGCCTCGACGAGTCCGGCAGCCTCCGCGGGCCTGAGCACCGTGGGCAGCCGGTTGGCCACCTTCGGCCGCCCCAGCATGGCGGCCGGATCGGCCTTCACGAACCCTCTCGCTGCGGCCCAACGGTAGAAGGTGTGGATGGCCCCCACACGCCGGGCGATCGACGAACGTGCGTAGCCGAGGGTCACCTGCTGCGCCAGGAACCGCCGGAGGAGCGGGTACGTTGCCGAGTCGAGCGAGCGCCGCTGGCGCGACAGGAACACGGCCAGCTGCTCGAGGTCCTGGCGGTAGGCGGACACCGTATGCTCGGACAGGTGTCGCTCGAACGCCAAGTGATCGGCGAACTCGCCGATCAGCTTCGCCTCGGGATGGGGAAGGTCCTCCCGTGCTTGCATCGTCCTTCCTGGTCGTCGTCCTCGTCGTCGTCGGGTGCCCTTGTACCAACGGGAGAAGGGGCATTCAAGCTTCCCACGAACGTCGGGCAGTTTCAGTCCCCCCAACGGCCGTCGGACGGTGAATGCCTCGCCCCACCCCGGATGGGCCGATGGCGCTCGGGAACCAGATGCCGCGCCGAGGTTCTACGTCGTCGCCGCCTTCAGCCGAGGTTCAAACCGGCCACCGACGCTCCGGATCAGTCCCTTCAGCTCCAGGCCGAGGAGCAGCGGGAGCACCTCCGGCACCGAGACGCCCAATCCCCTCGCCACCTTCTCGGGCAGCACGGGTCCGCCGACGAGCTCGAGAGCGGCCTGCTCCGCCAGGGTCAGGTCCAGCCGCATGAGGGCACCGCTCCGCCCATCGACGAGCTTCAAGTCGCGCATGAGGTCGTCGACCCCCCGGATCAGCGTCGCCCCTTCCCGGATGAGGACGTTGGGAACGTGAGCCAGGGGATTGGTGATGGCGCCCGGGACGGCGAACACATCCCGGCCCAGATCCAGCGCGTGTTCGGCGGAGATCAGCGAGCCGCTTCCCTCGGCACCCTCCACTACCACAAGGCCCGTGCACATGGCCGCGACGATCCGGTTGCGGGCCGGGAAATGGTACGGCTCTGGCGGGATCCCCGGCGGATACTCGCTCACCAACGTTCCGGTCTTCGCGATCCGCTCGATCATCCGCTCGCTCCATCTCGGATAGGCCTGGTCGATCCCGCACCCGAGCACCGCGACCGTATGACCGCCGGCATCGAGCGCGCCCTGGTGGCCGGCGGCGTCGATGCCTCTTGCCGCTCCACTGACGACGCATACGCCCGACGTCGCGAGGTCATGACCGATGGCGGTGGCCAGCTCCCTGCCGAGGTCGGAGCAGTTGCGAGCCCCTACGATGGCAACGGCACGCTCGCGCGGTGGAAGGGGCCGGCCCTTGACGAAGAGGGCAGCCGGCGGGTCCTCGAGGTTCTCGAGCTGCGGCGGGTAGCCGGCGCTTCCGAACGGCACGAGGCTCGCGCCACATGCGACGAGGGCGCGATCGATGTCGTCGGGGTCGAGCCCCCGTGCGAATTCTCGGTCGGTATGGCTGCCGGCGCGTCCCCGTCGGACCGCCTCGAGGGTGGCCTCGGCAGCTCGCTCTCGGTCCGCGACCTCCAGCAGCTTGATCGGCGAGATGCCCCGCAGCGCCATCAGGACGAGCAACGCCCTTCGATCCGCCTCGCCGTCGACGAAGCTCGGCGGCCACCGTGATGGGCGGTTCGCCGAGCACCTCCGGTGGACGGTCGGCCGGTCACCTCGTTCGGCGGCACCATCAGCCCGCACGGGCCAGGCTTCCCTCGGAAAGGTTCATCCGATACGTCAATGCCTCGGCCATGTGTCCGGCGGCGATCTCCGTGGCGCCCCCGAGGTCGGCGACGGTCCTCGCGACCTTGATGGCTCGATCGAATCCTCGCCCGGTGAGGCCCAGGACATCCACCGCGCCTGCCAGGACGTCGTATCCGCCGGAAGACATCCTGGCCCGTCTCCGAGCCACCGGCCCGGGAAGCATGGCATTGCATGGGAAGCCGAGGGCCGCATACCGGTGCCGTTGACTGGCCCTGGCCTCCTCGACACGAGTCCGGATGGGCAACGACGCCTCGCCGGCGGTCTCACCCAGCAGCTCTCTCTTGGAGAGCCGCGGAACCACGAGTCGGATGTCGATTCGATCGAGGAGAGGTCCCGACAGCTTTTGCCGGTACAGCTCGACACGGTGCGGAGGACACCGGCACTGGCGTTTGGGATCGCCCTCGTAGCCGCACGGGCAGGGGTTGGTCGCCGCGACCAGCGTGAACGCCGCGGGGAAGTCGACCGACCCGGCCACACGCGTCACCACGACGCGGCCGTCCTCGAGC
Source organism: Actinomycetota bacterium (assembly GCA_035637835.1). Taxonomy (GTDB): domain Bacteria; phylum Actinomycetota; class UBA4738; order UBA4738; family HRBIN12; genus AC-69. Next base: position 5,788 of record DASPWN010000033.1, read on the forward strand.
GGCTGGCGGAGCGCCTCCACCGCGTCGCGTCGGAACTCCGTCAGCTCGTCGAGGAACAGGACCCCGTGATGCGCGAGCGAGACCTCCCCTGGCCTGACGAAGCCACTCCCACCACCGAGCAGCGCCGAAAGGGAGATTGAGTGGTGCGGCGAGCGGAATGGCCGCGACCTGACCAACCCTCCCTCGTCCAGCATGCTGGCCACGGAATGGAGTTGCGTAACGTCGAGAGCCTCCTCTCGGGACAGGCCGGGGAGGATGGTGGCCAGACGTCTGGCCAGCATGGTCTTGCCCGCGCCCGGTGAGCCGACGAGCAGGACGTTGTGGCCGCCGGCCGCCGCCACTTCCAAGGCCCGCCTGGCTTGGGCCTGCCCCAGGACCTCGGCGAAGTCCACCCCGTGCCGCGTCGCCTCGACCGCTCCGCTTGCACGGGGCGTGGGCGGATCCCAGGTCCCGCGAAGGAACGCGGCGACCTCGGTGAGGTTCCCTGCCCCAACGACCCGCACTCCCTCCACCAGTGCGGCCTCACCGGCGTTCGCCACGGGGACCACGACACCGTCGTGGCCAGCGCGGGCGGCGGCGATGGCCACCGAGAGCACGCCTGGGGTGGCCACGAGGCCACCCCTCAGAGAGAGTTCCCCGAAGAACGAGAGCCGGGACAGCCGGTCGCCGGGGACCTGAGCCGATGCGGCAAGCACCCCCATGGCGATGGGGAGGTCCAGGCCCGGCCCGTCCTTCCGTAGATTCCCAGGGGACAGGTTCACCACGATCCTGCGGAGCGGCCACTCCAAGCCCGAGCTCTCGACGGCGGGCCGGATGCGATCCCGGGCGTCCTGCACGGGCGCGCCGGGTAGGCCGGTCAACGTGAGTGAGGGAAGCCCTCTGCCGATGTGCGCCTCGACCGTGACCGGGTATCCTCGCACCCCGACGATGGTGATCCCGATGACGCGCCCGTACACCGCGCGACCCTAGCGCGCGGCACTGACAGTCAGAACGCGTCCTCGAACAGCTCGACACTCGCCCCACTCGCGCCGATGTGTACGCTGGCGACGTCGAACCGCACGTTGTCATGTGGACCACGAACGGTGGACGTGAAGATCTCGGCAAGCTGGCGGAGCTTCCGCTGCTTCAGCGCCGTCACCGCCTCATAGCCGCCGCCGAAGCGGCTTCCACGACGGGCCTTGACCTCACAGATCACGAACAGCCCCGCGCGTTCGACGACGAGGTCGAGCTCTCCGAAACGGCACCGCCAGTTCCGCGCGACGATGCGGAACCCCCGCCTCAAGTACAGGGCGGCGGCGGCGTCCTCGCCGGCGCGGCCGAGCGACGCACGCGAGGAGTGTGGAGCGATCGTGTCCACGGGGGCCCGAGCCTATCTCGGCCCACCGACATTCAGGCGTCGACCGTGGGATCCCCCGGCATGGCCTCGTCGCGGCGGAGCTCCTCGACGTTCACGTCGCGGCGGGTCATGACCCGGACGTTGGAGACGAAACGGGCGGGGCGGAACATGTCCCACACCCACGCGTCGGACAAGCGTACCTCCACCCACCCGTCCTCCCGTTGTTGCACGTCGACGACGTTTGCCAGGTAGAAACGGCGCTCGGTCTCCACGACATAGGTGAACATCGGGACGACGTCGCGGTACTCCCGGTACAGCTCGAGTTCGCGCTCCTCCTCGAACCGCTCGATGTCGTCCTCCTCGTTCACGGGTCCTCCACGGTCTCCACGTCCACGATGCCGTTCTCCCCCACGCCCTTGAAGGACAGGCGATGGATGGGCGTGGGGCCGAGGCGGTCCAGAGCGTTCCAATGCTCGCGCGTGCCGTAACCCTTGTTGTGGTCGAACCCGTATCTCCGGAACCGGCGGTGGTAGCGCTGCATCATCCGGTCCCGCGTCACCTTGGCCACGATGGACGCGGCCGCGACGCAGGCCGTCACGGCGTCGCCCTTCTTGATGGCCAGGCTGGTCGCGGGGAGCCGGCGAACGGGGAACCCGTCGATCAGCACGTAGTCCGGTCGGAGCGCAAGGGCGCACACCGCCCGGCGGAGGAGCCACAGGTTGGACTTGTGCAGCCCCCGGCGGTCGATGCGCGATGGGGTGGCCTTGCACCACGCGTAGGCCAGGGCCCCGGGCACGATCCGATCGTAGGCCTCCTCCCGCTGGAGCGGTGTGAGGACCTTCGAGTCGTTCACCCCGTCGAGGTCGAAGTCCTCGGGCAGGATCACCGCGGCGGCGACCAGCGGACCGGCCAGGGCCCCCCGCCCCGCCTCGTCCACGCCGGCGACGGCGCGGAAGCCCTGCTCGCGCAATCGGCGCTCGTAGCGCCCGAGGTCGAGGCCTAGTGCAGCCACCCGATCCGCGAGGGCGGCCAGATGGTAACGAACGCCTTGCCCACGACCTTGTCGATGGGGACGAATCCCAACCCGAACCGCGAGTCGTTGGAGTACAGGCGGTTGTCGCCCAGGACGAACAGGCTGTCCGGCGGGACAATCTTCGGCCCGTACGGACGGGTGTCCGGTGGGCCCCTCAGGTACGGCTGGTCAACCCGCTCACCGTCCACATAGAGATTGCCGTCCCGAAGCTCCACGGTCTCGCCCGGGAGCCCGATCACCCGCTTGATGAAGTCCTCGTTCGGGGGCCGGGCGAAGCCCAGGCCCTCCGACAGCCAATGCAGGAATCCTCCGACCATCCCCCGGTCCGGCTGCTGCCCGGAAGGGTCCTCGAACACCACGATGTCGCCCCGGTGCGGGTGGTACAGGACCTTGTTCACCAGCACGCGGTCGCCGGGCATGAGCGTAGGCTCCATGGAGCCCGATGGGATGTAGAACGCCTGGACCACGAAGGTCTTGAGGACGAGGGCCAGCGCGAAGGCCAGAAGGATCAGGACTGGAAGCTCGCGAAGGAAGGCCAGGAGGCCCCGGTCCTTTCCCCGAGCCTGCCTGGGCGGGGCGGGTTGCCGCTTCGCGGGGGCCTTGGGCCCCAGGACGAACTCGTCCCCCCGCAGAGGGGTGGTGTTGATCGTTCGAGGATCTGCCGCGGCCGGCTGGGCGGCGTCCGGCTGCGCCTCGGACACGCCTAGCCCTTGCTCTCGGCGTCGACCGCTGCGTTCTCGGGGGCCTCCACCAGCTCCGTCCTGGCCTCCTCATCCGGGTCCGATGCGTCCGCGGACCCGGCCTCGCCGGCCCCCACCCCATCGCCGTATGCCACGGCGTGCCCGGGCTCCTCGGGAGTCCCCTGGATCGCTTGCTCGGCCACGCTGGTCTGGGCCGCCGCCAGCTCCTCCGGGCCGACTCGCCGCTCGCGGATGCGGGCCTTCTTGCCTCGCAGCTCCCGCAGGTAGTAGAGCTTTGCCCGGCGCACCTTTCCTCGGGTCACCACCTCGAGCTTGGCGATGGACGGCGAGTGCACGGGAAACGTTCGCTCAACCCCGACGCCGAAGGACACCTTGCGCACGGTGAACGTCTCCTGGAGGCCGCCGCCCTGACGACGGATCACGACGCCCTGGAACACCTGGACCCGCTCCCGGCCCGCCTCCACCACCCGGACGTGCACCTTGACGGTGTCTCCGGGCCGGAACGGCGGAATGTCCGAGCGCAGATAGCGCTTGTCGACGAGATCGGTCTTGTTCATGGCGGGAGTCCCGATGATAGCAGCCGGGTCGGGACCTCCCGGTCAGCCTTTCAGCAGGTCCGGACGGTTGCGGCGGGTCTTCTCCTCAGCTGCCTCCCTTCGCCACCGCTCGACCTCGACATGGTTTCCCGAGAGCAGTACGTCCGGGACCGCCATGCCCCGGAACTCGCTCGGGCGCGTGTAGTGCGGATGGTCGAGTCCGCCGTCCTCGAACGACTCTCGCTCGAGCGACTCCTCTTTGCCCACGACCCCGGGGATCAGGCGGGTGACCGCCTCGAGCACGACGAGGGCCGGGATCTCGCCACCCGACAGTACGTAGTCGCCGATCGACACCTCTTCGGCCGGGAGGCCCTCCACGACGCGTTCGTCAACGCCTTCGTACCGGCCGCTGATGAGCACCAGCCAAGGTTCCTTTGCCAGCTCCCGGACGAGCGCCTGGTTCAACCGGCGTCCGGCGGGCGATAGCACGATGACGCGCTTGGTTCCCTCTCCCAGCGATTCCACCGCCGCGAAGACCGGCTCTGGCTTCAGCACCATGCCCGGTCCGCCGCCGTAGGGTTCGTCGTCCACCTGGCGATGCTTGTCGGTGGCGAAGGCGCGAATATCGTGGACCCGGACATCGACGATGCCTGCCTCGATGGCTTTGCCCAGCAGGCTCCCGCGCAGCGGGCCCTCGACGATGGCGGGGAAGATCGTGAACGCGTCGATGCGCACTCGCGAAGGCTAGCAGCGCCCGATCATGCGGCGGGGCGGGGCGCGCGCGGCCTGCGCGCACGCCGCGCAACAAGCGCACCGAGCACGGCGGCGCCCAGTGCCGACGCGATCGCGATGGGGAGCCACGGGCCCCCGCCCGAACCGGATGTGGCAGACATGGCGGGCGAGGGTGCGGCGGCGATGTCGAGGGCGATCGGCTTCGGATACCCCGCCGGCGCGTCGAAGCCGCCTTCGACAGAGAACGGGACCAGCACGTATGACCCAGGCTCGGTGAGCGTCAGCGTTCCTCGATACTCGGCGAAGCCGCCTCGCCGGACGGTGACCGGGACGGCGGCCTCGAGATCGTTGTTCCCCTGCGCGTCCACGGGAACCGCCCACAACAGGTGCGGGATCCTTGGGACGTCCCACCAGGTGGCTGGTTTCGTGTGCCGCCGATCGTCCCAGAAGCGGACCGTCACGCTCACCGTCTCCCCCGGCTGCGGCCGGGTCGTGGAGAGCTGCACGCCGAATGGAGGGGTCTTCGCCCATGCAGGCCCGGCGGCGGCGAGGGCGAGCACGGTTCCCACGACCAGGACGCTCAGCGCGACCACGGACCGGCGCATCAAGGCCTCTCTTCGGCGAACACTCCTCCTACACCGCCCGGCCCGGGACGGTTCCCCGCGGCGAACGCTACGGCTCCGCGTCCGGGACCGTGAGGCCGGGGACCTCGCGGACCAGGATGCGCTTGCCCGGTGTGTCCACCGAGACGACCACGTCCTTGAGCGCCGGGATCAATGTCTCGCGGTCACCCGACACGGCGCTCCAGACGTCGTTCGCCGCCGTGTGGATGACCTCTCGTACCGTCCCCAGCGATCGCCCCGACTCGGTGACGACCTCGCAGCCCACGAGTTGGTGATCCCACCACGAGCCGTCGGGAAGCTCCGGGGACGCTGACTCGGGCACCACGAGGACGGTTCGGGCCAGACGTTCGGCCGCGGTCCGGTCGCCGACCTCCCGGAACTTCACCAGCAGCCCACTGCGGTGGCGCCGTGCGGACTCGACGGTGAGCGCTCGGCCGTCCTCCAGGTAGACCAGGGCCCCTTCGGCGAATCGCCCGTCGACCTCCGACAGCACCAGGACGGAGAGCTCGCCCTTCAGGCCGTGGGGCCGGGTGATGCGGCCGACCACGACGGTCGGCTCGCGGTTCATCCCTGGTCGACGATCTCGACCGCGGCGTGGACCCCCTCGCGGATGGCCGCCGCCTTCACCACCTGGCGGATGGCTCGCGCCGTTCGCCCGCCCTTGCCGATGACCTTGCCCATGTCCTCGGGATCCACCGTGAGCTGGAGGAGGATCCCGCGATCGTCGTGGACCTCGTTCACCACGACCGCGCCCGGGTTCTCGACGAGCTCCCTCGCGATGTACTCGAGGAGCTCCTTCACGACCCCGCCTTGCTCTCCCTCTTCTCCGACTGGAACTTCTCCCAGATACCGGCCTTGGTTAGCAGCACTTGGACGGCTTGGCTGGGCTGCGCCCCCTTTCGGAGCCACTCCAGCGCCCTCGCTTCGTCGATGTCGATCAGCGAAGGATCCTCGAGCGGGTGGTACTTCCCGATGTTCTCGATGAACCGGCCGTCGCGAGGGCTCCGCTGGTCGGCCACCACCACCCGGAAGAACGGCCGCTTCTTGGCCCCCATCCGCCGCAACCTGATCCTCGTCGTCATCCCGTTCCTTCTCTACGAGATCCCCGGAATCCCCGGCAGGCCCGGGATCTTCAGGCCCTGCTTGCCGCCGAGCAGCGTCCGCATCATCTTCCGGGCCCCGTCGAACTCCTTCAGCAGGGAGTTCACGTCGGCCGTGGTGGTCCCGGAGCCGCGGGCGATCCTCAGGCGCCGGGACCCACCGATGATAGCGGGGTTCCGGCGCTCCTCCGGGGTCATGGAGCAGATGACGGCCTCCGCCCGAGCCAGCTGCCGCTCGTCCACCTGGCCGGCCAAGTCCTTCAGCGCGTCCTTCCCCCCGGGGATCCCCGGGAGCATGGCCAGCAGGTCCTGGAGCGGCCCGAGCTTTCGCATCTCCCGCATCTGAACCAGGAAATCCTCCAGCGTGAACTGGGCCGTGGCCATCTTCTCCGCGGCCTCTTTGGCCTTGTCGGCGTCGAGGCTCTCCTGGGCCCGGTCGATCAGCGTGAGCACGTCGCCCATGCCCAAGATCCGGGAGGCCATCCGATCCGGATAGAACGGTTCGAGGTCGGCCGGGCGCTCCCCCGTCCCGGCGAAGAAGACCGGGCGACCGGTCACGGCGGTGATCGAGAGCGCCGCCCCGCCCCGGGCGTCGCCGTCGAGCTTGGTCAGGATGAACCCGGTCGTGTCGACCTCGCGCATGAACGCGCGGGCCTGAACGACCGCGTCCTGGCCGGTCATGGCGTCGGAGGCCATCAGCACGTGGTGGGGCTTGATCGCGTCCTTCACCCGCCGGGCCTCCTTCATCATCTCCTCGTCCACGTGGAGGCGCCCGGCCGTATCGACGATGACCACGTCGAGCCCTTCCCGTTCTGCCTTCTTCACGCCCGCCTTGGCCACCTTCACCGGATCCGTGCCGTCGGAGGCCACCGGGACGCCGATCTCTTCCCCCAAGGTGAACAGCTGCTCGACGGCCGCAGGGCGCTGCAGGTCCGCGGCGACGAGCAGCGGGTGCTTGCCCTTCTCTCTCAGTATCCGGGCGAGCTTGGCGGACGCGGTGGTCTTGCCCGAGCCCTGAACCCCGGCCAGCATCACCACCGCGGGCCGGGCTGACGGAAGGCTGAACGCGGCCTGAGTGCCGCCCATGGTCGCCTGGAGCTCCTCCCTCACCACCTTGATGACCTGTTGTGCGGGGGTCAGGCTCTTCATCACCTCTTGGGACAGCGCTCGCTCCCTGACCCTGGCCAGCAGTTCGTCGGCCACCTCCACCGATACGTCCGCGTCGAGCAGGGCGGTGCGCATCTCGGCCACAGCGTTGTCCACCTGCTTGGGATGGAGCTTGCCCCGCGAGCGGAGCTTCTTGAAGATCCCGTCCAGTTGTTGTGTGAGCGCGTCGAACACCTAGCCGCTCCCCTCCGTGGGCGTCAGCACCTTCTCCACCGTCCGAAGAAGCGCCAGGGGGCTGAAGGGCTTCGTGAAGTACTCGTCGGCCCCGAGCGAGAGGACGTACTCACGGCCCTCCTCGCCCACCGCGGTCACGATGATCACGCGGACGTCCGCCGTCTCGGGCGCCGACTTGAGCTCCTTCAGTACCTCCGAGCCGCTCGGGCCGGGGATGTTGAGGTCCAGGAACATGAGGTCTGGCGGCCGATCCCGGGCCATGGCCAGCGCGGCCTGTCCGTCGCTCGCCTCCCGGATGTCGAACCCCTCGTGCTCCAGGACCATCCGCATCGCTTCCCGCATCGTCGGGTGGTCCTCGACGATCAGGATGTCGGCCTTGGCCATGTCTTCAGGCACGTCAGCCCCCCAGGATCCGTTCCGCGAAGGCCCGGGAGTCGAACGCCTGGAGGTCGTCGATCCGCTCTCCGGTGCCCACCAGCTTGACCGGGACCCCCAACGCCTCGCGGACGGCGAGCACGATACCGCCCCGCGCGGTCCCGTCGAGCTTGGCCAGGGCCACGCCGGTCACGTCCACCGCGCTGGCGAATGCCTGGGCCTGGGCGATGCCGTTCTGTCCGGTGGTCGCGTCGAGGACCAGCAGCACCTCGTCCACGTGCCCGGCGGCCTTCTCCAGCACACGCTTGACCTTCTGGAGCTCGTCCATCAACGGCGTGCGAGTGTGCAGCCGTCCCGCCGTGTCCACGATCAGGACGTCGACGTTGCGGGCCCGGGCAGACGCCACGGCATCGAAGGCAACCGCGCCGGGGTCGGCACCCCGCTGCTGCGCGATCAATTGGACGTTGGCCCGTCTGGCCCATGCGTCGAGCTGCTCGGAGGCGGCCGCCCGGAACGTGTCGGTGTTCGCCACGCTCACCGTGCGGCCCTCCCGGGCCAGTCGGGCGGCGAGCTTGCCGATGGTCGTGGTCTTCCCGGCCCCGTTCACCCCGACGACGAGAACCACCCCTAAGCGACCCGAGGGAAGGCGGAGCGCGCCGTCCTCCCCCAGGATCCCCACGATCTCGTTCCGTAGCAGGTCCTCTGGGTCGAAGGGGTCGGCGCCCACCTCGTACTGGTCGCGGATGTCCCGGACCATCCGGGAGGCCGCGGCCGGCCCGACGTCGGCCTTCAGCAGGAGTTCCTCGAGCCGGGTCCACTCGTCCCCGCTTGGCGCCCCTCCGGACAGGAGAGCCCGGGCTCTCGCCCCCAGGCCGTCGCTCCGGCGGCGCGCAGGCGCCGGCGCCTCGGCCGGCGGTGTCGGTGACAATCGAGCTCCGGCCGGGTGGCGCCGGCGGTGCGATACGGCCGCGACGATGCCCGCCACGACGACCGCGACGAGGACAATGAACAGGCCGATGATCAGGACATCCACGGGGAGACAGGCTACTCGGTGGCCGAGTCCGGACCGCGCAACGCGGCGACCGCGTCGCTCGGATCGGCCGGGTGGTCTTCGCCCGGCGAGTCCAACCGTTGCCCGACGACCCTCGAGGTCCCCTCCT
>DASPWN010000034.1:0-4585 GCA_035637835.1 Actinomycetota bacterium
CCAGACGGGCGAGGCATTCGTGGCGGGTGTGCTGGCCGAGCTTCCCGCCTTGGTCGCCGTGGGCTCCCCGAGCGTGCCGAGCTACCTTCGGCTGATCCCGTCGCACTGGGCCGGGGCGTTCGCGTGCTGGGGACGGGAGAATCGGGAGGCCGCCATCCGATTCGTCACCGGGATGGTCGGGACGCGCGAGACCGCGGCGAACACCGAAGTGAAGTGCTTCGACCAGAGCGCGAATCCCTACCTGGTGGCGGGAGCGCTCATCGCTGCCGGCCTGGCGGGCGTGGAGAAGGACCTGCGACTGCCAGACGAGGTGACCATCGACCCCGGCGGGCTGTCCGTCGACGAGCTTTCGAGCCGAGGCATCCAACGGTTGCCCCAGTCCGTCGAGGAGGCGCTGTCGCACCTGGAGAAGTCCGACGTCCTGCGAGACGCCATGGGCCCGATGCTATTCGGGCCGTTCACAGCGGTCCGCCGGGCCGAGGCCGAGGCCTTCGCCGGCCAGGAGCCCGAGGAGATCGTGGCGGCCCACAGGTGGCGTTACTGAACGGACGTCGCGTCGGAGAGTCCGAGCCAACCCTCGAGGACGGGTTGACGTTTCGCTCAAACGACCAAACCCGGTCCGCCGACCAGCGTCGGAATGCGGACGGCGGGAACTTCGCTCAATCGGGGGAAGCCGGAAGACCTAAACGGCCTGGTGTGATGCTGTAGCCAAAATGACCGGTCGACCGATTCACCGTCCACCGAAGTGACCTACCTTAACTCGAATGGCGCAATCGATTGCCTTTCGACGGCGAATCCGACGGACGCATGGCGCTCGGAGCCTCTTGAAGGCTGCCGACGGCATACGACGTGCGCGGGTCCACTGGGCATGGAGGTCCGACGAACGCGCCTTCCCCCTGCAACTCCGCACGCTGACGATTGGGATGCGCATGACGCTGCTCTCGCCCTTGGTGGCGGCGGCGGCGCTCGTGCTCGCTCGGCGCGCCAACGTGGAGATGGGCCCGTTCGGCTTGGTGTTCGTCGCCGCCGCCGTCATCGCCGGACTCGCCACGCTGCTGCCATACGAGCGCTTCTTCCGGAAGGGCTGGGGAATGGTGGCCCTGTACGTGTGGTCAGTCGTGAACCTCACCCTGATCGCCGTCGGCGTCTGGGCGACAGGAGGCTCCAGCTCGCCGCTCATGTTCCAGTACGCGCTTACAACAGTGCTCTTCGCGGTCGCCTTCTCGCCTCCAGCTCAGATCATCTTGCTGGGCCTCACCGTCGCCAGCTATTCGGTGGCGGTCGGTGCCTCGAAATGGGACCCGATGCTCCTCGGGGTGCTGGCCGTCCTCGCGCTCCTCGCGAACCTCCTGGTGGGTCAGCTGAAGCGCCAGACGGCTGCCCACAGGGAGGCGCGGAGAGAGTCCGAGCGTCGATGGGCGCTCCTGGCGGTAGTGTCCGCAGCGGCTCGACAGATGAGCGCGGTCGAACCGATGGCCGTCCTGCGAGCCGTCGTCGACTCGGTCGTTGCCTTGGGCTTCCCGACGGCCCGCATCTTCGTCCAGGAGAGCGCTGACCATCAAGGCGCTGTTCCCCTGGAAACACCGAGGGCCCTCCCAGAAGGGATCGAGTCGCTTCGCTTCGAAGACATCGAGGGTGTCCTGGTCGGGGGGCAACCCGTCGTCGTGGGTCTCGCGGACGATGGCGCACTCGGAGGACCGCTTCGCCGGCTCGGCCTCTCGTCCGCCGTGGTGATCCCCATCTTCGCCGCCGATCGCGTGGAAGCGATCCTGGTCGTGGGCATCGAGGAGCCCCCGGGTCCCCCTTCCCAGGACCTCGAGGTCTTTCAGATGCTCGCAACCCAGGCTGCCGTCGCGCTCGAGAACGCGCGCCGGTTCGAGCGGCAGCGCCGCTCGATGGAGCGCATCGCCGAGATCGACCGGATGAAGAGCGACTTCCTCTCCAACGTCTCCCACGAGCTTCGAACGCCGCTCACGGTGATCGCCGGGATGGGGCGAACCCTCGAGGAGAGCTGGTATGACCTGTCGGAAGCGGATCGACGGGATCTGCTGGCCAGGCTGAACGCGAACGCTACGACCCTCGACAGCATGATCGCAGAGCTTCTGGACTTCGGGCGACTGGAGGCGGGACAGCTCCAGCTCGAACCCCGGAAGGTCGATCTCCGAGAGCTGCTGAGCGGGATCGCCGACCGTCTCGCGAGCCTCCTCCGTTACCACGTGGTCCAGGTCGAGGTCGCGGACGGACTCACGGCCCTGGCGGATCCGCTGCTGATCGAGCGGGTTGTCGAGAACCTGCTCACGAACGCGGCGAAATACACGCCCGCGGGAAGCCGAGTCCGTATCTCCGCGTTCGGCCATGGGCCGGACGCGGTCATCGCGGTCGCCGATGACGGTCCCGGGATACCGCCTGAGGAGACATGCCACATCGGGGAGCGGTTCTTCCGGGGAGGCGATCCGAACACTCGCGCCACCCGAGGAACGGGGCTCGGCCTCGCGCTCGTGTCAGAGATCCTGGACATGCACGGCACGTACCTCGAGGTTGAGAGCGAGCTCGGGATGGGGTCTCGATTCTGCTTCCGACTCCCACGCAGCAATTGGACCTTCGGGCGCGAAGATGGCGGAGGGAAGGGAAGCAACGAGTTCTCAGCAAGTGAGCCACCCCGGCCGTTCGTCGTGAGCCAAAGCGGCCTAGCCGAGCGGTTCGAGACGGTTCTCGCGGCGGCCCAGGCGGGACTCGAGTGGCCGGTCGCGACCCTCTTCCGAGAGTTTCACCCGAGGGTGCTCCGATACCTCCGCGCACACGCCCCCGACCGGGCGGATGAGTTCGCCTCGGAGACATGGAACCGGATCGCATCGGCGCTGCCGGAGTTCGAGGGAGACGAAGGCTCCTTCCGGCGGTGGGTGTTCGCTGTCGCGAGGCAGCAGCTGAAGGAAGCTCGTGACGACGGGGGGTCGCCTCGCCCGAGCCAGGAGAATCGGCGGGAGGACGAGCCGATTTCCGCCGAACGTCGCGCCGTGGATTCAGCCCTCGTCCGTTTCCGAACACTTGCTCCCGATCAAGCCGACGTACTGCTCCTGCGTGCTGTGGGCGGACTCGATGTGGTCGATATCGCCGGGATCACCGGCAGTTCGCCTCACGTCGTTCGTTCGACGGAGACTGAAGGGCTGAAGCGCCTGCGACACGACGCCGAGACCACCAAGGTTTCGGATCTGGACCGGGCTCGTTCAGCGATGGAGCGATGATGACGACGCCATTCGAAGCGGAGGCCAGCGGCAGCGAGCGTGAGGGGTTCGCCTTTGAGGAACTCCTCGAAGCCGTCCGCGCCGCCGCGACGCCCGAGGAACGGGCGAATGCGGACGAGGTGATCCCGACCCTCGCCGCCGTCATTCGCTCGAGCCGGCGGCCGATTCGAGAGACCAGCCTGCGAGAGGTCGCGTCGGCAGGTCGACGGGCGAGCACACGGCTCGGAGCGGCGATGGTCGTCGTAGTCCTGACAGCCGGCACGAGCCTCGCGATCAGCGGGCAGCTCCCGCCGGGCGCTCGTGACGTCGCCGCGAACTTCCTCACGCAGATCGGACTCCCGGCGCCAGTGCCCGTGCTCGAGGCCGCAAGCGAAGCAACGGCTCCGCATACGACGGGGCAGCCCTTCGGACCGGACGATCGAGTCAACCTTCGGTTGGGGATCCCCGCTGCGTTCGCGCACGATGGAATAGGTGGATCTGACGTGTCAACGGAGGAGCCCCATGCCGGCACGCCGCCGGATCCGGGTACGCCGCCCGATGCCGGTGCCGGTACGCCGCCCGATGCAGGCACCGCGCCCGGCGCCGATGGCGGTACGGCGCCAGATCCAGGTACGCCGCCCGAGGCCGGTACGCCGCCCGAGGCCGGTACGCCGCCCGATGCCGATGGCGGTACGGCGCCGGATCCAGGTACGCCGCCCGACTCCGATGCAGGGCCACCGCCGCATGCCGGGCCACCGCCGCATGCCGGCCCGCCGCGGCATGCCGGCCCGCCGCCCCACGCAGGCCCACCGCCCGATGCCGGCCCACCGCCGGACGCAGGGCCGCCGCCCGATGCTGGACCGCCGCCCGATGCCGGCCCACCGCCGGACGCAGGGCCGCCGCCCGATGCAGAGCTGCCGCCGGCGTAAGGGTCCGGGCCGAAGACCTTGCGTTGGGTGGGGCGAAAACCGGTTCCACGCCTACATCCGCGTGCCGTTGGCGCGACAGAAAGGCCTCTCGCCGGGATCCCGAATGGGTTCGCGCACTGATCAATCCAGGGCATCGGGTCCCCAACCACAACAAGCTGACGTACTCGGTTCTTTGAGTCGCAGGCAGGTTCCTGTAGCGTTGCCTGGCGGATGTCGACGCTGAGGCAGGATCCGACAAGCCGGCAATGGGCGGTGATGGCGCCCGTGCGTGCCGGCCGTCCACACCAGCCGGTTGTGGTTCCCCGCCCGCAGCTGCCCGAGCTCGATCCCTCCTGCCCGTTCTGCCCCTGGAACGAGGATCAGACCCCGCCGGAGATCCTCCGAGATCCGAAGGAGGGTGACTGGCAGGTTCGGGTCGTCCCCAACCTCTACGGT
>DASPWN010000035.1:0-17242 GCA_035637835.1 Actinomycetota bacterium
CGGGATCGAAGCGATCGATCGCGTTCAACAAGCCGATCATGGCCACCTGGACGAGGTCCTCGACCTGCTCGCCTCGGCCGGAGAACTTCCTCGCCAGGTACTCGGCAAGCGGCTGATAGATCCGAACGAGCTCCTCGCGCGCCCCCGGATCGGGCAGTTGGCCGAAGAGCTCGGCGATGCGTTCCTCGGATCGCCCCTCGTCGCCGGACGATGCCACGCTCACGCGTCGCTCCTCGCGGAGGATCGCTTCACGACGCGGATCGCTGGGGCGCCATCGGGTAGCTCGAACGAGAGCTCGTCGCTCAGCGCGGAGAGCACGTTCCAGGCGAGTGAGTCGTGGAAGGCCGGCGGCGGCCAGTCGGCCGGCGCGGAACCGTCCACCGACACGACCGCCTCCACGCCACCGTCGATCGCGCGCAGCCGAAGCGTGAGCGTGGTGGGGCTCGACCCCAACATGAGCAGCTGCGAGCTGGCCTCGTCGATGGCCATCCGAAGGTCGTCGATGTCGTCTACGGGAAGGTCGGTGCGGGCCGCGACGCTCGCCGCGACGGACCGCAGGACGTGCACGAAGGCCGCCTGCGAAGGCACCGTCACGACGACGTCGGAGTCGACCGGGATGTTCATGATCGCCAATGGTAGGCCCTCCACTCACGGGGCGGAGCGGTACTCGCCCGTGCACTGGGACCAGACGAGGCGGCTGGGGCGCCGCCCTGACCCTCACGGGCTATCCTGAGATGTCCTGAACCGAGCGAGCGATGCGCCGTGTCTCCCCCTGGAGGGCGACCGAGAGGTTTGGTCACCCGGCCGTGATGGTGGTTGAGCGGCGCTGGGACGGAGGGCCCGCCGGGCATGGACCTGGTAGAGGTTCCTCTCGACGGTGACGTAGACATCGCGTCGGCCGACGAGATCGAGGCCCGTATCCGTAGTGCCGAGGCGGAAGAGCCCTCGGTCATCTTGATCGACCTGCGCCAGGTGTCGTTCCTGGACTCGAGCGGCCTGCGCCTGATCCTGGGTGCCGCCGTCAGGGCCGAGGCGGCCGGCCGCCGCCTCGTCCTCGTACGAGGACCCGAGCGGGTCCAGCGGGTGTTCGAGCTCACGAACCTCCAATCGAGGCTGGAGTTCGTGGATCACCCGTCCCTGCTGGCCCACCCTTCGCCGGAGCGCTGACCGGTCCCAAGCCGCCGGATCGGAAACGGGCGGGCCAGGGCAGTTTGGGCACTCCCGGCCGTGGGTACCGGCTACTCGTCCTTGGCCCGTTGGAGCAACGCGAGGCCGAACCACAGCCAGACGTACACGGCCGTCACCAGCCCCGCGAACAGGCTCGCGAAGGCCGAATGGTAGAGGAGATCCGCGATCAGGAACACCGCACCGCCTACCGAGACGATGGTGAACGCGATCCCTGTCACAGCGGCCCGGTTGCCCACCCGCAACAGGCGCTCCCTGTCCGCCTCCCGGAAACGAAGGCGGTGGAAGGCCGTGGGTGTCATGAGGAACGCCGTGCCGATCGCCGTTGACAGCAGCGTGCCGAAGTACAGGACGCGCTGTGCGCCTGTGAGGTCGCCGAACCGCTGGGTGAGCGGCATGGCGAGAAGGAACGCGAAGAGCACCTGCACGCCGGGGAGCGCGACGCGGAGCTCGTTGAGCAACTCGATCAGCTCGCGGTCGCGACGCTGCTTCGGATCCTCTCGTTCCTGGGTGCCGTCGGATCTTTGTGCCACAGGGACCCCCGCCTTCGTCGACTCGTTCGACATGTGTACCGCGTCGACGGGAGGGCCAAACTCGAGCCCTGGCGGTGACGGACCTCCCCTATACTGGCGCCCTCCGAACGTCCTGCCGGCGAACGACGGAGACGGCTGGAGGTGATGGCCATGGATCTGGTGCTCGGATCTCGCAACGAGAACGGCTGGGCCGTGCTCGAGGTCCAAGGCGAGGTGGACCTGTACACGTCCTCGCAGCTTCGGGACGCCATCCTGCGGCTCACCGAAGAGGCCGAGAACCGGATCGTTGTCGACCTCAACAACGTGAGCTTCATGGATTCGAGCGGGCTCGGCGTCCTCGTCGCTGGGCTGAAGCGGGCCAGGGAGCGAGGCGGTGAGCTGGCGCTCGTCTTCGGCGAGGGGTCCGTCCAGAAGGTCATCGGCATCACCGGGTTGGACAAGATCTTCTCCACCCACCGCTCAGTCGGCGAGGCGACCGGAGGAGCCTGAGCACCCGATGGCCCAACGCGCGACCGATCGGATCGACGCCGTCGGCTCGACGGTGTCGCTCGCCGTACCCGCCGACCCGGCCTCGGTGGGCACCGTGCGGTACTTCGCCGCAACCATCGCTCGTCACGCGGGCCTGCCGGAGGAGCTGATCAACGATCTCCGGCTCGCGGTATCGGAGGCCTGTGCGGAGGTCATCGACGCCGGGGTGACCGGATCGATCCGGGTGGCCCTGTCGCTCGAGCCCGAAGAGATCGACGTGGAGGTGACCAGCGACGGCTCCATCCGGCAGGAGGGCGAAGGTCATGGACGGGAGGGGCTGGTCCCGATCAACCGACTGCAACTCATCAGGGCACTGTTCCCAGACGCCGAGACGGATCAGGGCCGTGGGATGAGGGTCGTCCGTTTCACGGTCCCTCACGCCAGCTCGAGCGTGGCCTGACCCCCGCGGGAAGGGTCGGCTGCCCGACTGCTTAGGGTGCTGGGCGAAAGGGCGGGCAACCGTTGAATGACGTCAGGGCTTGACCTTGGCTACGAGGATGGCCAGGTCGTCGGGCAGCCCTTGGGTCCGATCCAGGAGGACTTCCCGCTCCAGGCCCGCGGCGATCTCCTCGGCGGATCGGCCCACGTTCCTCGCCAATACGTCGGCCAGCCATTTCTGGCCGAATTCCCTGCCCGTCCGCTCGGCGTCGGTGAGACCATCTGTGAACAGGACGAGAGCGTCGCCCGGCCTCAGATCCACCGTGGCATCCGTCACCTCGATGTCTGTGAACACGCCGAGCAGCGTCCCGGGCGTTCCGGCGAACTCGACGGTACCGTCGGCGCGGAGGATGGCAGGAAGCGGGTGGCCCCCCGCGCACACGGTGAGGCGCGCGCCGCCGGGCTGTGGCCGGAGTCGGACGTAGCACACCGTGCAGAACCACTGGTCCTGAGATTGCTGCTGGAGCGCAGCGTTCAACATCGTGAGCACCGCGCTGGGCCTGTGTTCGCGAAGCGCGGCCGCACGGATCGTATGGCGGGCCGCGCCCATCAGCGCCGCTGCTTTGGGTCCCTTGCCGCACACGTCCCCAACCATCAACGCCCAAGCGCCGTCCTTGGTGTCGAAGGCGTCGTAAAAGTCACCGCCCACGTCGATCCCCTCGCCGGCCGCCTGATACCTGGCCGCGAGCTCGACGCCCGGGACCTCGGGGAACGGTCGGGGAAGCAGACCTTCCTGGAGCGTCCTCGCGATGTCATCGCGTTCCCGATAAAGCCTCGCGTTGTCGAGCGCCAGCGCGGCCCGGGTCGCGAGGTCCTCGGCCAGGACCAGGTCGCTCTGGCCGTGGGACCTCCCGGACTCGGCGTAGACGAACGAGATGGTGCCGAGCGTGCGCCCGCGCGCGCGAAGGGGCAGGAGCATGAGCGAGCTCAGTTGGAGCTCTCGGATGACCTGGATCTGCCCCTGGTCCAGCCTCGACTCCAGCAGCTCGGGGTCGATCGACGGGTGCAGTTCCGACGCTCCGATCTGGATCACGCGGGGAAGGCCACTGGGCTCCGACACGTCGATGGGGAACTTGCGGCGAACCTCTCTGGCCCATTCCACTTTCGACGGGTCGACGTGGGCGATCGCCAGGAGCTTGAGAGAGCCGCCAGGCTCCAGGATGTCCACGGCACACCAATCGGCCAGCTCCGGCAGGGCCATCTGAGCGATCCGTGACAGAGTGGCCTGGTAGTCAAGCGAGGAGACGAGCTCCTTGGTTGCCTCCGCCAGGAACCGTTGCCCCTCCTCGCGTTTGCGGTCCTCGGTCACGTCACGGAAGTACGCGATCCTTCCGTAGGTCGCGCCGGTCTCGTCCTCGAGCGTTCTCGTGTATCGCTCGATGACCCGTCCGTCTTTCAAGGCGATCTCGTCCCTCGCTTCCATGTCCACGCGGTCCGTGAGGTAGCGTGACCGCTCGACGAAGCCGTCGGGGTCTGCCACCTGCTCCTTCATGACCTCCATGGCCGCCTCGTTCAGCTTGGTGTCCAGGACCTCCTGGGGGATCTGCCAGAGCTCTGCGAACCGGCGGTTGGCGGAAACGATCTCCCCTTCGGGGGAAATGACGACGATCCCGACGTCCGATGATTCGGACTGTGCCTCGAGCAGGGCATTCTGGAACCTGAGTTGTTGCTCCGCGCGCTTCTGATCCGTGATGTGGTGGAACACGTTCACCACGTAATGGACGGTTCCGTCCTCGTCGCGCATGGGAGCCGCACGTACCAAGGTCCAGTTTTCCTCTCCGGTTTCCCGCATGAGCACGCGGATCAGGGCCTCCGCGTGTTCCTCGCCCAGCAGGATCCGGCGACCCGGGAGCTCCTCCGGCGAGAAGGGCCGGCCGTCCTCGTGCAGGAGGTCGAACTGGCTCAGGACCTCCTCGATGGGGGCGGCCATGAAGGACTCCGCGTCCGGGTAGCCGGACATCCGTGCGGCGGAGTCGTTCGCATAGACCATCTGGCCCGTCGCATCCTGGATCGTGATGCCGTCGGCCCCGGCCCGGGTGATGATGGCGAGCTGCTGCCGAGCCAGATGCAACTCCCTCTCGGCCAGCCGTTGCTCGGTGATGTCGCGGGCGATGGTTGCCGCGCCGACGATGCGGCCGGTGTCGTCACGAACGGGGGAGATCGACAACGAAACGTCGATCGTCCTGCCTTCTTTGGTCACGCGCTTCGTGGCGAAGTGCTCGACGCGCTCGCCCCGGGCGATCTGTTCCAGGATGGCCGTGATCTCGTCCTTGCGGTCCGGTGGGGCAAGCGTCGAAACCGGGCGACCGATGATCTCCTCGGGTCGGTACCCGTAGATGCTCGCCGCGCCCGCGTTCCAGGACTCGATCACGCCATCCAGGCTCTTTCGGAAGATCGCGTCCTGCGAGGATTCGACGATCGCGGCGAGGCTCCCAAGGAATTCGTGCCTTGCATCCTCGCTCGACTCGGTCTCGGGCATCGGCCGCTCGTTCCCCTCGGCGATCGTGCACGTCCCAGGGAGGATACGACTGGGCACGGTTGGATTGCCCGTGCCGTTGAAGCGGGTGTGGCCGATGTTCGCATTACGTCTTCTTTGGGTATCGAAGTAAGAACCGTTTGAAGGAGGAGAATCCGATGGGTAAGGGAACCGAGGACCGGGCTGAGGGCACATGGGACAAGGCCAAGGGCAAGGTGAAGGAAACGGCCGGAGAGGCCACCGGCGACCGGGACATGGAGCGTGAGGGCCGGATGGACCAGGCCAAGGGCGCCGGGAAGCGGGCGGTTGGCAGCGTGAAAGACGCTGCCGGCAAGGTCAAGGAGGACGTGAAGGACGCCGCGGACAAGCTCGGAGAGGGAGTCGGTCGGGACGATCGATAGCGCGAGAGTTTCCGAGGGAGGGGCGGCGCAGTCGCGCCGCCCCTCCCTCATTCGTTGCGTTCAGCCCGGTTCGTCGGGAGGCTGAGTGAGCGATGGGGTGGGAGGTGGCGTGTCGGTCACGGGGAGGTTGAGTTGCACCGTGGTGGACGAAGAGGTTGGGAGGGTCAGGGGGTCCTGGAAGCTGCCCCGGCGGGGCCCACGGTCACGGTCGGCGACGGGCTCGACGTGGGGCTGGGGGATGGGCTCGGGGTCAGGGTCCCGAACTCCTGCTCCACGAGGTGGCGGGTGACGGTGAGGGCGCCGGTCTTCGGCGACTGCTCGATGAGGTCGTAGGCCACCAAACGCGGCGGAGTCCCCGGCTCGAAGTACAGGACCTCGGCGGAAAGGGGAATGCCCTCGTCGGGGAGGAACGTGCCGAAGTTCGAGCCGCCGGTCGTGCCCACCCGGAGGTAGAGGGTGCCGTCCTGGGCCCGGGAGCCGTTCACGTGGAAGTGACCAGAGATCACCAGTGGCACGTGTCCCGCCACGCTCTGCGCCATGCGGTCATCGTGGACCGCCACGATGTCGACGGGCTGGGGCGATCGCTCGACGTCCGACAGCACGAGTGGGTCGACGGCGAGGACGCGCGTCTCGAACACGCTATCGGAGAGGCGCTCGATCGTAGGGGGCTTGATTGGGTCGCCCATGCCGTAGAGACGAAGGCCGTCGAGCTCGGTCGTCGTCCCGTCCAGCACGATCGCGTTCGGGAGCTTCTTCAACGCCTCCTGGAACGCCCGGCTGTCGTGGTTGCCGCGGACCCAGACGTACGGCCTGCCCATCGAGGCGATGTCATTCAGGACAACGTTCTCGGGCGGCGTGCCGAACGACGTGGTGTCACCTGTATCGACGATGAAGTCCACGTCGAAGCCGCTGGCGATCTGCTTGGTGAACTCCAGCCCGAGCGGGGACAGATGGATGTCGGAGATGTGGAGCACCCGGATCTCGCCGGCCTCGCCCACCGGGCTCGTCTGAATGGAGGTGTAGACCTTGATCGCGCCGTCGACGACCCGCTCGAGCTGGGCCCGGAACTCGTCGAACTTCGTCGCCGCGGAGCGGACCGGCGGGATGATGTCGGCCGCGAGCGCGAGCGAGCCAGAGAACGTGGGCGTAGCGAATGCGGCGCTTCGAAACGTTGCCAGCGCGAGGATCTCGGACGCTCCCACCAGCATCATGGCGACCAGGACGGTGGCGACGATCGGGACCCACCGCGTGCGAAAGGCCAGCGCGCCGAGGATCAGGGCTCCGAGCCCGGCCACCGCGATGGTCCGGAAAGCGTGCATGGGGAGTGCATGCACGGAGTCGGCCTGGACCCGGGCGACGAGACCGTCGATCCCGCCGGCCGAAAGGTCCCGCGTGAGCTCGCTGATCCGCACGTCGAGCAGGGTGGCGCTCAGCCGCAGCGGAGCCGAGTGGGTGTTGGCGGTCAGGTGCCCGAGCGGGGGAAGCACGATATCCGTGACGCCCCTCCCGAACTGCGTGTCCAGCCTGACCACGAATGGGCCCATGTCGACCCTCGAGGCCCCCCACACGGCCATGCCGAGCCACGCGCCGGCCAACCCCACCACCAGTGGGACGGCAGGACGGAGGCGCCGTCGCACGTCGGCGGCGCGCTCCGACTGGAGGATCCGTCGCAGCGTTCGGATCGGTCGCATCCTGGGGGCATCGGCGATGCCCGCATCCGACTGTACCTGCGGGGCTTGTTACAGTCGGTCGCCGTGCAGGCCTCCACGACCCGCAACGCCGCCATCGCCGGCTCGATCGCGTCCGTCGTGTTGGTCGCGATCGTCGCGTCGGTTCCCCGCTCACCCTTCCAGCCGGTCTTGCCCGGCTCGGCCGGGCCCTCAGGCCCGTTCCGGTGGCTGGCCGAGCTGACGGCCCTCGACTCGGTTCACGGGAGCGCGCTGGTGGTTGTCTCCGTGCTCACCGTGACCCTGGCCGCGGCGGCGTTCCTCGCCGTCCTCCGTGAGGCCTGGCAGGGGACGGTCTCGCCGCGCACCGTGATCGGGCTCGCAGTGGCATACCACGTCGCCGTGCTCTTCCTGCCATTGCTGTTCTCCCGCGACGTGTACTCGTACGCGTTTTACGGGAGGATCGCGGCCGTCTACCACGCGAACCCATACGTCGCCACGCCATCGGACTTCCCGTCCGACCCGCTCGCGCAATACGTGGGGCCCCGGTGGGTCGGAACGCCGGCCGTGTACGGCCCACTGTTCACGTTGTTGTCGTCGGGGGTGGCGCGGTTGTTCGGAAGCGTTGCGGCGACGATCGCGGCGTTCCGATTCATCGCGATCGCCGCCAGCCTGGCGACGATCGCGGTCCTCGCCCCGCTGGTTCGCAGGGTCCGGCCCGATCGGGAAGCCTTCGCCGTGGCCATGATCGGGCTGAACCCGGTGGTGCTGTTCCAGTCTGTGGCGAGCGGTCACAACGACCTGCTCATCGCGCTTTCGATCGCCGGGGCCCTGACCCTGATGTTCGCAGGGAAGGACCTCTCGGCCACCGCGGCCCTTTCCCTGGGGGCGATGGTGAAGGCGACGGCGGCGGTGCCGCTGCTGCTGCTCGTGGTCGCCGTCGTCGCCCGGACCGAACCCGGCAGGCGGGCTCGCGCGCTTGCCGCCCACCTGGGGGTGGCGGCGGCGATCGCGCTCCTGTTCGCCCTCCCGTTCCTGCAGACGAGCGACCCCACCCTGGGGATGGTGGAGCTCGCCCGACATCAGGGCTGGCTCGCCCCCTCGCGATTCTTCGGCCGCGTGCTGGACGCGATGACCGGCGAAGCGTTGGGCATCGTGGCCAGGGTGGCCTTCGCCGTCGCGTTCGTCCTGGCGCTTTTCCTGATCACACGCGCCCTGGTCCGACGGGCTCGTTCCCTCCCGGCGGAGGCGCAAGGCGCCTCGTGGGGGTGGAGCCTCCTGTTCCTGATGCTGTTGGGACCGGTGTTGCTGCCGTGGTACCTGGCCTGGACGCTGCCGCTCGCGTGGCTCCTTCCGAAAGTGCCGCGCATGACCGTCGTAGGGGTCGGAACGCTCCTCACCGTGTCCCAGTGGGCCACCGAGCCGACGCGGTACCCACGGGCCTACGACGCGAACGTGCTCTTCGGGCATTACGTCCTCACGCCCGTGGCCGTGGCGGTCCTAGCGTGGCTCGTCGTGGACTTCGTTCGACGGCTTCGGGCCGGCACGCCGCTCGAGGAGGAAGCGGACGAGGTAGCCGCCCCCGCCCGATGACGCTGAGACCACGGTCGGGCCGACCGACCCGGTGAGCGGCATCCCCAGGCGCTCTAGCGCGATGCCGGCGAGGACCAGGGTGGCCAGTCCGCACAGCGGTGCGAGCGCCAGGCGAGCTACGGCGTCCCTGGCGAACACCCCTGCCCATCCGGAGCCGGCCACGAACAGGAGGGAGAGCACGGCGAACGCGGCGAGCAGGATCTCCTCGGGCGATGACGGTTCCAGGGGATCGACGGGACGGGACGTCGCCGGCTGGAGCCCGGTCCCCGTTGAGCCCGTCTCGATGAACACGCCGTCGGCCACTCGGGTCATGGAGGGTGGTGGGCGGTCCACCCGGTCAAACGAGGTGAGCAGGAACGAGAGGGGCGGCGTGCCTGCCGCGCGGGTAGCCTCCCCGGCGTCCTTTGACGTGACGCGGGCCAGGGCGATTCGCTCCCTCGTGGCCGGCCGGCCGGTCCTTGGGTATGGGACAACCACGGATGCGTCGCGGATGCGATCGGGGGGAAGCGCCGCCCGGATGACGTTCGCAGCCTGCGTGGCCAGGAACGTCGCGGTGGCGTCACGGTCGTTCACGACGAAGAGCAATGGGGTTCCCGGTGGCGCCGCCGATGCGTACCGGCCGGCCTCGGTCACCGCGTCGACCTCTGCAGTCGAAAGGAACGGTTCCTGGCGAGCCCAGGCGATGAACGCCCCCGCCGTCATGGCGACGACCAGTCCTCCCCCCGCGGCTACGGCGACCACTCGCCGGGTGGCCAGGGCACGCCACAGCCGGACCACGCCGTATGCCGCCAGGATGGGAACGACGTAGCCGAAGGTGATGAACCGGTCCGCGGGGAACAGCCCGGTGGCCAGTCCGATAACGATGCCACCGAGGCTCACCACTCCCCATGCGATCAAGAAGCGCCGGACGAAGCCGCGAGTCTCCCGAAGTCCGTACACGGCGAGGGGGATCGACGCCCATTGGACGTACCGGGTCCATCGGTGGACCAGCCGATACACGTACGCGCTTCGAAGGACGTCGGTCAGTCCCACCGCGCGGAGCAAGCCGTCGCGCGACGTGATCACCGAGAGCTGACCCGGCCCAGCAAGGAGGGCCAGGGCCCCCGCCGCGACCAGGGCGCAACCCGCGACCGACGCGGCGGCAACCCTCTGGACCTCCGCACGGTCCGTTCGCCACGCCTGCGCCGCGGCCACGACCAGGATGGGGACTCCGAGAAGAAGGAAGAGCGGATGGGCCGATCCAGCCGAGGCGAGGAGGAGCCCCGCGGCCACCGTGCCGCGAGTGGTGGCCATGGCCAGGGCGGTGGCTGCCGCCAGGAACAGCGCCGCGAAGGCCAGGTTGGCCAGGTACCCCGCGGCCAGGTGCACGGCGAAGGTCCCGGCCAGCACGCCGGCCAGCACCCAGGCCGCTCGGTGCTCACGGTCGTCGACATCGATGCGCGCCGTACCCTCGCTCGCTACGACGGGACGCTGATGGACGAGCGCCGCCGCGCCCAGGCCCACGGCCGCTCCCAGCACGCACTCCAACGCCGAGAGAACGGCAGTGAGTGGGAGATGCAACGTGCCCTGTAGGACGAGTGCAATGGCGGGAACTCCCGGCCGCGACACGGCCGAAAGCCCATCGTGGCCTGCGAGCCGGGTCCACCACAGGTACACGGGTCCGTCGGGCCCCACCGGGTAGGCGAATCCCCGGACCACGAACAGCGCCACGTACCAGGCGAGCAGTCCGCCGGCGACAGCTCCCAGGGCGACCAGGTCGGTTCGGGTTCCGCGATCCCGGAGAGTGCTGAGCCCGCTCAACCCGAGGCCGAGAACCGCCCCGACGCGTCGACGGTCGCCAACCCGTCGACGCTCCTCAACCCAGTGCAGGTGAAACTGCCGGCGACCTGGTTCGCGTTCGCCATGTCGATCGTGACGGTGCACTCGTCCTTCATGGAGCGGAAGAATGCTGTCGCTTCCCCCGTATCCACGGTGATGATGATCGAGAGCGCGGGCGAGGTCGGCCGGGTCCCGGCGAACGTGGAGCCGACGATGTCGACCTCTTGCGACGCCTTGACCCACCGCAGCGCGAAGCCGCCCTGCGGCGGCGCGTAGGCCGTCGGCGCGGCGAGCGGCGCGGAGAACTCCGCCTCCAGATCGCCCGCCACCTGCACCGACGCAATGCCCTGCGAGACATTGCCGGTGGCCGTGCCGCCCGAGGAAGTGGGCGGTTCGCCGGGCGACAGGGTCTGGCTACTGGTCGTGGACCCCGCGTCGCCGCCCCCGTTGCACGCGGTGGTCGCCCCGGCGAGGAAGACGAGCAGCGCGATGGCCGTCCTGTGCATGGGATCCTCCGCCGATCGGGCTCGGACTGTATCAACTGGCCGCCGATAGAATCCCGGCTCATGCTCGACCGCGAACTCGCCGTCCAGGTCCTTCGAGCGGCGCGGGCTCGGGGCGGCTCCTTCGCCGAGCTGTTCGTCGAGGAGCGATTCTCGCTCACCATCCGGTTGGACGACGGGAAGATCGAGGAGCTGACCTCCGGCCTGGACCGGGGGGCGGGGGTGCGGGTCGGTCACGGGGCCTCGTTCGGCTACGCGTTCTCCAATCGGCTGGACCGCGCTGCGCTGCTCGAGGCGGCGTCGGCCGCGGCTGCCGCCGTGGCCGAAGGGACGGCCGGCCAGGTCCTGGACCTTCGGGCACAGGATCCGCCGGTCGTCCACCGAGCCGAGCGGCCGGCGGAGGCCGTGCCCGCCGCACAGAAGGTGGAGTGGCTGCGCGAGGTCGACCACGTGGCGCGCGCGTTCAGCCCGCACGTCCGTCAGGTCAGCGCGTCCTACGGCGATTCGATCCAGCGGGTCGTGATCGCCACGTCGGACGGGCGCTGGGTGGAGGAATCGCGCCCCCGGGTCCGGCTGGGGGTGCAGGTGGTCGCGGGGCGCGACGGGATCATCCAGACGGGGTTCCACGGCCCGGCCGGCCTCGCCGGGCTCGAGTTCTTCCACGCGCACCTGCCGGTGTCGACGGCCGAGGTCGCGGCGAAGCGCGCGGTGACGATGCTCGACGCCGGGCCCGCGCCGGCTGGCGAGATGCCCGTGGTCCTTGCGCCGGGTATGGGAGGCGTGCTGTTCCACGAGGCCTGCGGGCACCCGCTCGAGGCGGACATCGTGGACAAGGAGGCGTCCGTGTACCGAGGTCGCATCGGTGAGGTGCTGGCGTCGTCGCTCGTCACTGGAGTTGACGACGCGACCGTCCGAAACGCGTGGGGATCGTTCTCCTTCGACGACGAAGGGGTGCCGGCGCAGCGCACCGTCCTGTTCCGGGACGGTGCGCTGCAGGGTCTGATGTACGACCGCCTCCGCGCCGAGAAGGACGGAGTGGCCTCGACCGGGAACGGGCGGCGCCAGTCCTACGCGCATCCCCCCATCCCGCGGATGACGAACTCCTACATCCTGAACGGTCTGTCGAAGGCCGACGACCTGCTGGCATCGACCGAACGCGGCGTCTACGTCACGGCCTTGGGCGGGGGACAAACCAACCCGGCGTCCGGCGACTTCGTGTTCGGAGTCTCCGAGGGGTACCTCATCGAAGGGGGCAAGATCACGTTGCCGATTCGCGGCGCCAACCTCACGGGGAGGGCCATCGAGGTCATGTCGGCGGTCGACGCCGTGGCTGATGACTTCGACACCTGGGAGGGCGTGTGCGGCAAGGACGGCCAGGGCGTGCCGGTGGGGAGCGGATCCCCGACCCTTCGCATCGCTCGGATCACCGTGGGTGGCACTGGTGGCTGACCTCGCCGAGCTGGCCGGGGCCGCCGTGGAGGCCGCCAGGGACCACGAGGCCGTCGAGGCCTACGCGGAAGAGGCCAGGCGGACCGAGGTCACAGCGCACAAGGGCGAGGTCGAGGGGCTGACGTTCGCCGACTCACGGGGGGTGGGGATCCGTCTCATCGCGAACGGGCGGCTGGGCTACGCCTACGCCGCCGATCCATCGACCGACGAGGTACGGGAGGCCCTCGCCCGGGCCCGTGAGAACGCAGAGCTCGCTACCGAGGACGAGTTCAACACGCTTCCCCCGGCCACGGCGGTCGAGCCGATCTCCGCGCTGTTCCGTCAGGACCAGGCGGCACTCGCCACTGAGCGCAAGGTGCGTGTCGCGCTCGATCTCGAGCACCTGGCGGTCTCGGCCGACCCACGGGTGACCAAGGTCGATCAGGCGGGCTACGGGGACGCCGTGTCGCGAGTGGCAATCGCCTCCACCGCGGGCGTCGCCGAGGAGTACGGGCGCACCGACTGCTGGGCCGTCGTCTCGGCGCTCGCGGAGCAGGATGGCGAGACGCAGGCCGGATGGTCGTTCCGAGTGGCTCGAGAGCTGGGCGAGCTGGACTGGGGATCGGTCGCGCAGGAGGCCGTCGAGCGATCGGCCCGCCTGCTTGGCGCGGTCAAGCCGGCGTCTGGGCGCGTGCCGGTCGTGCTGGACCCGTTCGCCGGGTCGTCGTTCCTGGGCGTTCTGGCCGGAGCCCTATCGGCCGAGTCGGTGCAGAAGCAGCGGTCCCTGTTCGCCGACCTTCTGGGAGAGGACGTGGGCTCACCACTGATGACGCTGGTGGACGACGGGCGGACCCTCGATGGACCGGCCGCATCGCCGTTCGACGACGAAGGGGTGCCCACGGGCCGAACCGAGCTGATCGCCCACGGCACGCTGATGGCGTTCCTCCACAACACCTACACGGCCAGGCGAGGGGGGACCGACTCGACCGGAAACGCCCAGCGGGGCGGCTACCGGACCCCGCCGGGTGTGGGGACGACGAACTTCTTCGTGCAGCCGGGCGCCACTCCCGTCTCCGACATCCTTCGCCGGGCCGAGGGAGGGGTGCTGATCCAGGACGTCTCGGGTGTCCACTCGGGGGCCAATCCGATCAGCGGGGAGTTCTCGGTGGGTGCCACCGGCCTGCGGATCGCGGGTGGGGAGCTCGGCGAACCGCTGCGCGAGATGACCGTCGCGAGCACCGTGCCGGAGATGCTGAAGGGCATCGCAGCGGTCGGCGACGACCTCCGGTTCTTCACCGCGGTGGGTGTCCCCACGATCTTGATCGCGGAGATGACGGTGGCCGGGGTCTAGGTCGCCGACCCGGCGGAGCGGAGGGGGCTCGCTCCGCCGGTGGCGATGACGCTACGAACCTTCGACCTGGCCGTTCCCATGGCCCTGGCTGCCGCTGGTGGCGCCCGCGAGGTCGTGGGGGTTGCCGTGGACCTTGTCCGGCTTCCCTGCCGCCGTGTCCGGCTTGCCCGGCTTGCCGTCGGGCCACTTGCCGGCGAACTTCTGCTGGAGCCACTGCTCGTGCTCGTAATGGCGCACCCAGTTCAGGCCGTGGTGGTAGAGCGCATTCATCAGGCCGTCGTTGGGGTGGGCCGCGCAGTTGGCCATGAGCACGCGGACCGACTGGACCATGTGGTCCGTCTGTCCCGAATCCAGAGCGGTCACCAGCGAGTCGAAGGCCTTTGCGGTTTCCGCGTTCGACAGGTCAGCCTGGCCGAGGACCGCGGTACCGCAGCCGTTGTCGACCGTTTGGAAGTAGTCCTGGACCTTCTTCTGGACCTGTGATTGGTCGAACGTCACGCAGTCCGCGGTTCCACCGACATCGGTGGTGACGGCCGTGTCGGTGACGACTGCCGTCGTGCCACTGCTCGCTTCCGCGCAGTAGGGGCTGTCCTGGGCCCACGGAGGGCCCGAGGACGTTCGAGCCAGTGCCACGCCGGCGCCGGCGACGACCAGCGTCGCCCCCACGACCGTGACGAGGTGGCGGGGTATGCGGAACCTCCGTGATGTGTTCATGCTGCCGAGTATCGACGAGGGGGCTGCCGCCCCAGTACCGCTTTCCGGCCATTTCCGGCCATGTCAGGGGGACTGCGGACGGCCATCAGGCCGGGCGCCCGGGGGAGGCCGGGAGACCTACCTGCTGTGGGCCGCGCTCAGAGGCCGCTCGCCGGCCGCACGCTGGCGGCGATCACTACGAACACGACGATGGCCACGGCGACCCGATACACGAGGAAGACGACGAAGGAATGGCGCCGGAGATACGCGAGCAGGAAGGCGATCACCAGGAACCCGCTCACGGCCGACGCCGCCATCCCCCACACGAAGGGCCACGCCATGCCGGAGGGCAGGCCGGACCCCGCGACCTCGATGCCCTTGAGGACCCCGGCCCCGGCGATGATGGGGAGTGCGAGCAGGAACGAGAACCTCGCCGCTGACTCCCGATCAAGTCCGAGAACCCGCCCCGCGGTGATGGTCACGCCGGAGCGGGATACACCAGGCTGCAGCGCCACCGCCTGGGCCACCCCCAGCACCACCCCGTCCCGCACGGACAGGTCCGCCATACGACGACGGACGGGGGCGGCCCGATCCACCAAGACCAGGATGACCCCGAAGGCGATCAACATCACCGCGATCAGCCAGGGCTGGCCCAGCGTGTCCTCGATCACGCTCTCGAACAGAGCCCCGGCGAGCGCGCCGGGGATGGTCCCAACGACCAGCGCCCAGGCCAGTCGTTCGTCGGCGGACGCGATGGAACGGCGCCGGATGGACCGGAGCCAGGCCGCGACGTATCGGGTCACGTCGTGGCGGAAATACACGAGCGCGCCGATCAACGTCCCGATGTGCAGCGCGACGTCGAAGGTCTTGTTGAGCTCCGGGTTCTGCAGGATGGTCCAGCCGAAGAGCCAGGGGACGATGATCAGGTGCCCGGAGCTCGAGACTGGGGCGAACTCGGTGACACCTTGGGTGATCCCGAGCACGATAGCCTGCAGGACGCTCGTCGCCGTTCCTCTCGCCGGGCAAACGGCGCTGATGCTACCCGGCCTCGCCTTCGGTTGGCCCCGCGATGGCGACGGCGAGCTCGGCGAAGGCCGTCGCGTACGCGAGGCGTTCGGCTTCCTCCGGGCTCACCAGGAGCACCAGCGAGAGTCCGGTCGAAGTGTTCGACGTGATGCCGATCGTCGTGTCGGCGGCGTCATCCCCGAGCAACACCAACACCTCAGTCCCGGTGGCGACGGTCTCGGTGTGGGGATGAGGCCCGCCGAAGGTGGCGTACACGTCGACCTGGTCCCCGGCACGCACCGCGCCGGGCGGGACCGCGGCGTCCACCGGAAACGCCCGGAGTCCGGAAGGGATCAACGACGCGACCGGACCCGCCTCGGCCGCGCCGAGGCGGGTCCGGGTCACCGGCTCGCCCTCGGCCACGTCGGAGCCGACGGTCTCACCCACCGCGAGGCTCACGGTTCGGAGCGCTCCCGGCGGCGCGAACGTCGACGGGATCTCGGCGACCCGAAGCATCGACTCGGTCAGGACCGTTCCCCGCTCGATGGGACCGGCGGCGACAACGACCGGCTGCATCGTGCCGACCACCGGCCGAAGCGCTTCCAGCCGGGCCGCGTACCCGCGGACCAGCCCGTACGCCGCCACGGCGGCCACGACCGCGAGGAACGCGAAGACCTTCGAGGTCGGCGACCAACGGCGCCCGAACACGCATCACCCCCACGAAGCGCGGGGAAGCGGCCCGACGCTAATGGATGCGTCGGTCGCCCGCCGTGAGGCGCATCACACTCCCCGGGGCTTCTTCTCCCCGAGAGGCAGGACCCGGATCCGGAACTCCTCCAGGGCTGCCTGACCCACGATCATGGCGACGGACTCGCGGATCCGATCCCCGAGCTGTTGCGGGTCCTCCGAGGTCTTGAAGCGGAGCTCGACGGTGACGAGGATGGGTTCGGCAGCCATAGCCCCCATCGTACCCTCGCCGCTAGACCTCGAACCGTGCTCCTCGCATGGCCGTGACGCACGGGCAATCGCGCTTCTGCGGCAGGGCGGGGATCGATGCGAACAGCAGCTCACGGAGTCTCGCGTTGTTCCGCTCGAACACTTCGATCACCGCTTCGTGCGTGACCGGCGGGACGCCCGGGACGCCGACGTCGAAGTCGGTGATGAGCGAGACGTTCGCGTAGCAGATCTCCAGCTCACGCGCGAGGAGCGCTTCCGGATACCCCGTCATGTTGATCGTGTGCCACCCCATCTCGTAGAACCACGCCGACTCGGCACGCGTGGAGAACCGTGGCCCCTCGATCACCACCATCGTTCCGCCATCGTGCATGGAGATGCCCAGCTCGGCGCCCGCCTTTACCGCGACCTCCCGCATCGTGTGGCAGTACGGGTCGGCGAAGGCGACATGCGTCGTGACCGGACCGTCGTAGAAGGTGTGGGGCCGCGAACGGGTCCGGTCAACCAGCTGGTCACAGACCACGAAGTCACCGATCTTCACGCCCGGTTGGAGCGAGCCGGCGGCGCAGGGCCCCCAGATCCGCTGCACTCCGAGTTCCTTCATGGCCCACAGGTTTGCCCGGTAGTTGATCCGGTGCGGAGGGTACTGGTGCTTCACCCCGTGGCGGG
>DASPWN010000036.1:0-6778 GCA_035637835.1 Actinomycetota bacterium
ACAACTAGCCGTCAAGCTCCCAGTTGAGACTAGGGCAAGACGAAGCCTGTCCAGGCTCGCAATTCCGTTAGGGGGGGGAAGACGGGTGAAGCGATATCTGAGGCTGATCATTGTTTCTTGGGCGCTCGCAGCTGTCGCGGCCTTCCTGCCAGCGCAGGCACAGGCTGCGCCGACGGACCCATGCGCGTCTTCGACCTGTACGCCTTGGGTCGATAGTGGGGTGGGAATACTCGCCCCGATCGTTGGCCAAAGGCAGAGCGCCTTCCTGTGGAGCTATAACCAGGTCTGGCTGTATGGCTATACAGTGAACGGCCAGAACGTGACTGTTGGGCAGATTCGAGTCACTGCGAAGGTCAATCTGAATGGAAGACAATCGCAGTGGACGCAGACAATCGGCACGTTTTCCGGGCCCGCAATCTACGGGAACAACGAATGGAACTGTGTCGACGACAACGGGATCCTGCCCAATACTTCATGCAGCGGAGGGTGGCAGAGCCGATGGAATAACTCGAACGGGTCACCGAACTTCACGACGAATACGTTTACGTCGACTGACACGAACTACCACCAAGATAACTCGACATACTGGTACGACTTTGACTACTTCTGGGAGGCAAAGGGATACGGCTCACTCCTTTGGACTACAGGAACGCTCACCTCTTATCATTTTGTCTGCAAGAATCGAACTGCAGCCTGTCAGTTCCCCTAGATTTGAGTCAGGATACACGCAACCTCAGAAGGCTTCGGTTGATGTGTCTGCTGCGTCCAGGATGTACTGGCATCGTCGGTGGGAGCGTGAACTATGACTGGTGACCACCACGAGTCGCCGCAAGAATTCTTAGGTCGCGGAACCGTCTTCATCGCGTACGACGGGGAAGGAGGCCACCCCCACTGGATGGGATATTGGGATCTTGCCCCTGACGGTCCGCCCACGCCTCTAGAGACAGGGCCGGGATGGACGTCCGCTGAGGCGGCTGTTGCATGGGGTCGGATCCGGGCCCCCCGAGTCCTTATCCGTGTTGATGAGGACTCTGGCTATCTCTGGGCTGGCGACGGTGAGTCACCTGATGATCCCGATATTGAGGGACTTTTCCGGGCGGAACCGCGGTCCTAAGTTCCCCCAGCGGCAGAATTCTGCCGGCCGATAGGATCGGGATAAGCGAGGGCAGCCGACGCACAGACTGGGTGCTCCGGCCCATGGCTCTCTGAACACGTCGTGCCTATAGTTCTCTCCCCTGCAACAGGAGGCATCGATGGCGGAGCCCACCAGGTTCGACCTCTCGCCCGACGACATCCCCACGGCGTGGTTCAACATCGTGCCGGACATGGTCGGCGCCGGGATCCAGCCGCTCCCGCCCCTGCATCCCGGGACGAAGGAGCCGATCACGCCCGACCTGCTCGCCCCGCTGTTCCCGGAGGCGTTGATCCTCCAGGAGGTCTCGACCGAGCAGTGGATCGACGTCCCCGGACCCGTGCTCGACATCTACAGGCTGTGGAGGCCGACCCCCCTTCACCGGGCGGTCCGGCTCGAGCAGGCGCTCCAGACCACCGCGCGCATCTATTTCAAGTACGAGGGAGGGTCGCCGGCCGGGTCGCACAAGCCCAACACCGCCGTGGCCCAGGCCTTCTACAACAAGGAATCGGGGGTCCGGCGCATCTCCACGGAGACTGGGGCGGGGCAGTGGGGCTCGGCGCTCTCGATGGCGTGCCGGTTCTTCGGCCTCGAGTGCCTGGTGTTCATGGTCAAGGCCTCGTACGAACAGAAGCCGTACCGGCGGATCTTCATGGAGACCTTCGGCGCGGAGGTGCGGCCCTCGCCCTCCAGCACGACCCAGGCGGGGAAGAAGATCCTCGAGGCGAACCCGGACTCGACGGGCTCGCTGGGGATCGCCATCAGCGAGGCCATCGAGGTGGCGGCGACGAACGATGACACCCACTACTCGCTCGGATCGGTCCTGAACCACGTGTTGCTGCACCAGACCGTGGTGGGCCTGGAGGCCCAGAAGCAGATGGAGATGGCTGGGGAACGTCCCGATGTCATCGTCGGCTGCGTCGGCGGCGGATCGAATTACGCCGGGCTGGCCTATCCGTTCATGGCCGAGCGGTTGCGGGGGACGTCCACGGCCAGGTTCCTGGCCACCGAGCCGGCCGCCTGTCCCACGCTGACGAAGGGGAAGTTCGCCTACGACTTCGGCGACACAGGGCAGATGACTCCGCTCCTCCCGATGTACACCCTCGGCCACGACTTCGTCCCGGCCCCGGTGCACGCCGGCGGCTTGCGGTATCACGGCGATGCCCCCTCGCTCTCGCTGCTCGTTCGGGAGGGGCACATGGAGGCCGCCGCGTACACGCAGAACGAGGTGTTCGACGCCGCCGTGCAGTTCGCCCACACGCAGGGCATCATCCCGGCGCCCGAATCCGCGCACGCCATCCGCGGCGCCATCAACGAGGCCGTCGAGGCCAGAGAGGCCGGGCAGGAGAAGGTCATCCTGATCGGGCTGTCCGGACACGGGCACTTCGACATGCAGGCCTACGACGACTACCTGAACGCCCGCCTCCCGGAGGTGGAGTTCGACCCGTCGGCGGAGGAGGCGGCGCTGGCGAGGCTGCCGGAGGTGCCGATCGCCGGCTGAGCTCGGCGATCAGCCGCGGGCGGCCGCACCGAGATCGTCACGGAGCTGGCGGATCGCCGCCACCTCCTCGAATCCCAGCCGAGCCAGGATCGGCTCGGAGGTATCGCGGCGGGCCCACGTGACCAGGGCCGGCGTCCCGATGCGGACGGCCTCCCGCCAGGCGACGGGGATGAGGGCGCTGAACGCCCCGCGCCCCCGGGCACGGGGAAGGGTTCCCCCTCCACCCAGAAACAGACCCCATGGGGTGAACGTGACCCTCCCCGTGGCGATCGGAACGTCGTCCTCCCAGACCAGCGCGAGACGAGTGTGACCGGATGCCCGTTGCCGTTCGAAGCGGGGCTCGGCCTGGGCCAGGGTCTCCGATGCGTCCGACGGGTCGAAACCGAACGCTTCGACCATGATTTCCACCGCAGCGCGGTACTCGTCCAGCGTGTCTGTCAGCCGGACCACGAACGGTGTCGGAGGGATCGGCTCGGGTGGGCGCACCAGCACCATCGCGGCCTCTCCGGAGCCCTCCTCGGGAACCAAACCGAGGTCTTGGAGGCGCTCGGCGAGATCGGACGGCGTGGCCGAGCTCCCCACGCTCCACATCGAGGCGGAGCGACCTCTCGCCGTCATCACGTCACGGATCTCGGCGACCGCTGGCGCCACCTCGCCCGGGTCGAGTCGCAGTCGCTGGACGCCGACCGACCAGGGATGGCTTCCCGGCTGGAGCGTGATCACGTAGCGGGCGACCTCGATGCGTTCTTCGCCCGGCTCCACCGGCAGGGAGGCCGCGGGATCCTCGGCCAAACGGCGAAGGGGCTCGTCGATCGTGGGACGGCCCACGATCGACGACCCTACCCAGCCTCGCGCGTGCCGGCCAGACGCCGCTCCAGGAACCTCCGTTCCTGTGGGTTCGTGACCAGCTCGAGGGCTCGCTGGTAGGCGGCGGCCGCCTCTTCGAAGCGGGCGAGGCGGCGAAGCAGATCAGCGCGAGCGGAATGGAACAGGTGATAGCCGTCCAGTGCCTCGGCGAGTGGCTCGAGGGTCCGCAGACCCCGGTCCGGGCCGTCCGCCATGGCCACGGCCACCGCCCGGTTGAGCTCGACGACCGGTGAGGGCGTCGCGGCCGACAACGCTTCGTACAGCGCGGCGATCAACGGCCAGTCAGTATCCTCCGGCCGCGGCGCCCGAGCGTGGACCGCCGCGACCGAAGCCTGGAGCTGATAGGGACCCAGAGCCTGCATGCCGTTGACCCGATCCAGGAGCGCCAGTCCCTCGTCGATCATGTCGTGGTCCCACCTCGACCGGTCCTGGTCCTCGAGGAGCACGAGCTCACCGCTCGCATCGACCCGCGCGTCCCGCCGGGAATGGTGGAGCAGCATCAACGTGAGGAGCCCGAGCGCCTCGGGCTCGTCCGGCATGAGCTCGGCGAGGACCCGGCCGAGCCGGATGGCCTCGTCGCAGAGCTCGGCTCGAACGAGCGCGCCTTCGGTCGCCGAGTATCCCTCGTTGAAGATGAGGTACGTGACCGCCAGAACGGACGGGAGCCGCTCGGGCAGGAGTTCCTCGGGGGGGACCCGGTAGGGGATCCCGGCGTCTCGGATCTTGCGCTTGGCTCGCACCAGTCGCTGTGCCATGGCCGGCTCGCCCACCAGGAACGCCCGGGCGATCTGGGTCGTGGTCAGCCCGCCCAGTGTCCGAAGAGTCAGCGCGACGCGAGCTTCCATCGCGAGCGCGGGGTGACAGCACGTGAAGATGAGGCGGAGCCGGTCGTCGGGGATGCCGCTCACGTCGTCCTCGTCTCCACCCAGGGCTTCCAGCTCGGCGAGCCGCTGCAGGGCTTCGGTCTTTCCTCGAAGGGTCCGCTCCCTGCGCAGCCGGTCGATGGCACGGTTCCGGGCCGTGGTCGTGATCCAGGCCGCCGGATTCCTGGGGAGGCCCTGCGCGGCCCACTTCTCCAGGGCTACGGCGAAGGCCTCCTGTACGGCCTCCTCGGCCAGGTCGAAGTCGCCCAAGACCCGGATGAGCGTCGCGACCGCCTGCCCCTGCTCCTCCCGGAACAGGCGGTCGACGACCTCACGGGTGGTCGCGAGCGCTACTTGTGCGGCGTGTCGAACTCCATGATCGGCCGGACCTCGATCGATCCGGTCCCGACCGACGGGATCCGAGACGCCGCCTCGATAGCCTGGTCCAGGTTCTGGCATTCGACCTCGTAGTACCCCCCGAGCTGCTCCTTGGTCTCCGCGAACGGCCCATCGGTTGTGAGCGTCTCACCCTTGCGGACGCGGACGGTGGTTGCCTGGGCGGAGGGTTGGAGCGCGTCGCCGCCGCGGATCCAGCCCTTGTCCGTCAGCCACTTCCCGTAGTCGTCCCACTTCTGCATCTCGGCGGCCTGCTGCTCGGGCGACGCACCCTCCATCTGCCCGGTCTCCTCGTTGTAGATCAACAGCAAGTAGCGCATGACGACCCCTTTCTGTCTCGGCGGCCCGGTGGCCGCCTCCAACCCTACCGACGAACAGTGACGAGCGGTATCGACAGCGGGCCCGAGAAACGGGTGGCGCTCCACCGGGGTTAGGCTAGGGGCGCGATGTCCGCCCCCGAGATCGATCCGCTCGACTTCCTGGCGATCGACCGCCTGCTCTCAGACGAGGAGCGCGACATCCGCGATGCCGTTCGGGCGTTCGTTCGAAGCGAGATCCTGCCCGGCGTGGGGGAGTGGTTCGAGCGCGGCGAGTTCCCCCGCGAGGTGGCCAAGGGCCTGGCCGAGCTCGGCCTCCTCGGGATGCATCTGACCGGGTACGACTGTGCGGGGGCGAATGCGGTCTCCTACGGCCTGGCCTGCCTGGAGCTCGAGGCCGGTGACAGCGGGTTCCGATCCTTCGTCTCGGTACAAGGCTCGTTGTGCATGTTCCCCATCTGGAAGTTCGGGACCGAGGAGCAGAAGAACAGGTACCTGCCGATGATGGCCCGCGGTGAGGTGATCGGGTGCTTCGGGCTGACCGAGCCCGACGTCGGCAGCGACCCGGGACGCATGCGGACCTCGGCGGCCCGCGACGGCTCCGACTGGGTCCTGTCCGGGACCAAGATGTGGATCACGAACGGCGGCATCGCCGATCTCGCCGTGATCTGGGCCAAGGCCGACGACGGTGTTCGCGGCTTTCTGGTCCCCACCGACACCCCGGGGTTCTCCGCCAGGGACATCGAGCGCAAGCTGTCGCTCCGAGCCTCGGTCACCTCCGAGCTCGTCCTGGACGAGGTCCGAGTGCCGGGAGATGCGGTGTTACCCGGTGTGGTGGGGTTGAAGGGCCCGTTGTCCTGTTTGAGCGAGGCGCGGTACGGGATCGTGTGGGGCGCTATGGGCGCGGCGCGTGCCTGCTTCGAGAGCGCGCTCGAGTTCGCGAAGACCCGCGTGCAATGGGGCAAGCCGATCGGGGCGTTCCAGCTCACCCAGGAGAAGCTGGCGAACATGGCGGTCGAGATCAACTCGGGGATGCTGCTGGCGATCCACCTCGGGCGGATGAAGGACGACGGCATCCTTCAGCCGGAGCACGTCTCGATGGGCAAACTCAGTAACGTGCGGGAGGCGCTGGGTGTGGCCCGAGAGGCCCGAACGATCCTCGGGGCGAGCGGCATCACCCTGGAGTACCCCGTGATCCGCCACATGAACAACCTGGAGTCGGTCCTGACCTACGAGGGGACGAGCGAGATCCACACGTTGATCGTTGGGCAGGCGCTCACGGGACTCCGCGCCTTCGAGTGACCAGCGTGTAGCCTGCCGCCACGGGTGCGAATGGAGGCACAGCCGGAAGGAGGAGGTTGGAGGATGGCGCGCGAGTTCGACTGGGCGCTCTTCGAGAAAGCCGTCGACATCACGACGTCCGCGGTGCGGGGCACGCTGGGTGGGGAGAACAGCCAGGCGCCGAAGTTCGCGGCCGACGTGTTCCGGGAGGTGTGGGCGGCTCTGAAGGATGCGGCGGGCGATCTGTCGGCGCGGGGCAAGCCGGGGTTCTGAGGCTACCCCGATCGCGAGAGATCGCGGAGGGAGACCACGCCGACCAGCGCGGCTCCGTCCATCACCGGCAGGTGCCGGAATCCCCGATCGAGCATGATGTCGCGGGCCTCGCGGACGTCGGTGCCGGACTGGACGGTGACGGGGTCTG
>DASPWN010000037.1:0-8778 GCA_035637835.1 Actinomycetota bacterium
GGGGGAGGGTCGCCCCACGGCTCGAACCCGACGTCGAACATCCGCTTCCCCATCAGGACCGCCCCGGTCGAGGCATACTTCTCATCCACGATCGCGGCATCGGTCTCCGTCTTCGCGTCGAACATCCAGTCGTGAAGGCGATCCCCATCGTCCCCCATCCCGTTACCGACGCGCACGTTCGGTCCGGTGATGAATCCGTCAAGCGACATCGAGACTTCGGACGTGACCTTTCCCATCGCTGCCATCCCCCTCATCTCCGCCCGCTCAGGTCCCGGGCCGAGTCTGGATCCTGGCCACGAGCCCGTCCAGGAACTCGTTCCAGCCTTCGGTGAACCCTCGTTCGACATCGCCGGAGGGGACCCCTCGTTGCGTGAGCGTGAGGAGCGTCCGTCCATCCCGCCATTGAAGGCTGATCTCCATCAGCGATTCGACGTGCGATCCATCCGGCCACTCGGTGGTCGACGCGTAGACGAGGCGGTGTGGCCTCTCCACGGTGTGGAAGACATTCCGCTCGACATAGGGCGCCGAGGACGGGCCAAACCGGATGACCCACTCGCCTCCGACACGGAGATCGCACTCGGACTCCACGACCCAGTCGAGGTCCCCGGCCCTGAGCGCGCGTTGCGCATCCGGATCGGTGTACGCGTCGAACACGACCTCCGGGGGCGCCTCGAACCACCGATGGAGGCGGATGTCCGGGCTCACGCGCGTCGCCGCCTGCGAGTCGAGACGTAGCGTTCGAGCCCGTCGAGCCGCCGTTCCCACATGCGAAACGTCTCGATCCACTGGCGAGCTTCGTCGAGGCGTTCTGGGCCGAGCGTGCATTCCCGGACCCTGCCCACCTTCTCCGTCGTCAGCAGTCGCGTCTCCTCGAGGATGCGCACGTGTTCCAGGACCGTGGGAAGGGCGATCCCGAAGGGTCGTGCCAGCTCGCTGATCGACGCCGGGCCCGTGGAGATGAGCTGCAGGATGCTGCGGCGGGTCGGGTCGGCCAGCGCGCCGAACGTCCGGTCGAGCGACACATACTTAGGCATGTGGCTAACCATATACGGCGACATCGAGCCGGTCAACGGCGTGTCGGAGGGGCGGGAGCTCCCGGCAAGAGTCGAACCTGCAAGCGGGGCACACGGATTCGAGCCAAACATGGCCTCACGTATGGGGCCTCGTCGGGCCCCCAATTGGCGCAGAAGCTACGGCGACCACCGGGAAGCCTTGCAGACTGAAAGCCCAGGTGAGAGCTCATTTCGTCCTCGCCGCTCCTCGTGGTGGCGCCCCATTGGCCTACGCACAAGGTGTCTTGTCCGCGGATCGGGATAGTGAGAGGTCTGGATGAGGGCGGCCCCTGCGCCCCAGCGCGTCGGGACCCCGTTGAGACCCGAGACCGCGGGACCTGAGAGTCAGCGCTCGAGCAGCCGCATCTGCTCCTCGTTATGGTGCCCACCGGCCGCGGGGGTGAGGTTGTCGAGCCTCTGGATCTGTTCGGGGCTGAGCTCGATACCGTC
Organism: Actinomycetota bacterium; assembly: GCA_035637835.1. Lineage (GTDB taxonomy): Bacteria > Actinomycetota > UBA4738 > UBA4738 > HRBIN12 > AC-69. The sequence goes on from DASPWN010000037.1 coordinate 1,503, forward strand.
TGCGGCGCAGTTCTCCTCCACGCGTGCGGTCCGCTTGGTCCCGGGGATCGGCACGATGTCGTCCCCCTTGCTCAAAAGCCAGGCGAGGGCGACCTGCGCAGGCGTCGCCCCGGCGTCCGCGGCGACCGCAGCCACCTCGTCGGCGATCCGCAGGTTCCGCTCGAAGTTCTCACCCACGAAGCGCGGGTTCGTCTTGCGCCAGTCGTCGTCCGCGAAGTCATCGGTCGTCCGGATCTGCCCGGTGAGAAAGCCGTGCCCGAGGGGCGAGTACGCGACGAACCCGATGCCGAGCTCTCGCACGACCGCCAGCACGCCGTCCTCGGGATCGCGCGTCCACAACGAGTACTCAGACTGCAGGGCCGTGATCGGGTGGACGGTGTTGGCACGACGGATCGTGTCCACCCACGCTTCGGACAGTCCGATATGGCGGACCTTGCCTTCAGCAACGAGTCCCGCCATCGCGCCGACCGTGTCTTCGATCGGGGTGTTCGGATCGACACGGTGTTGGTAGAGAAGGTCGATGTGATCGGTGGCGAGCCGCTGCAGCGAACCCTCGACCGCGACGCGAACATTCTCCGGGCGGCTATCGACGGGACCCGTGCCGCCCGGCACGTGGGAGATCCAGCCGAACTTCGTTGCGAGCACGACGTCGTCCCGGTGGTCCTTGATCGCCCGCCCAACGAGCTCCTCGTTGGTGAACGGGCCGTACGCCTCCGCGGTGTCGAGGAGCGTGACACCAAGATCTAGCGCGCGATGGATCGTCCGGATCGACTCCCCTTCGTCGATTCCGGCTCCGGTGTAGGCGTGGGACATCCCCATCGTCCCCAACCCGATGCGGCCGACGTCGAGGGTGCCGAGGTTCGCGTGCTTCATCGTCCTCCCCAATCAGTTCCGCACGATGCGGAGCGTCGTTGCCTGCGCCTTCGGACGAGTGATGTGCTCCTCATCGGTCCAAGCGGTCAATGCCGGCTCCGATCCAGATGCACCGTGGGTCGTATGCATTTCCATGTACGCCGGACTCAACCGAACGTGAACACGAATGCTTCCGCACCGCGGTCGAGGAACTCGATCTCGAACGTCCGGTCGTCGATTGGACCCTGCTGCCGGATCAGCTGGTACATCCGTTGCTCGCCGAGCAGCCCCGACCCGTCCTGATCGACGTCGCTCCCGCCCGAGAGGCCCGGCGGCTCTCCGTCTATGGAGACGCGGAACGGAACGGGCATCTCGCGAGCGGCAGGCCCCATCACCAGATGGACGTCGCGGGCGTGGAACCGGAACGTGATGCGCCCGTTCGCTTCGTTCAGGGCCACCGCCTCGGGCATCATCGTCCAGTTGCCCGAGAGCGTCCAGTGGTTCCGTCGTAGCGGCCGCGTTGCTTCGTCCGACCGATGCTCGCCCCACCCCGAACGTTCGGACGAGTCGAAGTTCTGAGCGCGCCGTGAGCCGAGGTATTCCTCGGGAGACTCAAGGTTTTCCCAGTCCGCCACGACCTCGGGACCACGAGGGTCTACCGGCGCGAGCTCGTCGCTCACGTCCTCTGCTCCGGCATCCCTGAGTAGCTGTTGGATGATGATCTCCGAGCGCTCGTAGTCGCCCTCGCCGAACCGGTGGTGCCGGATGCGTCCCTCCGCGTCGATGAAGTACAGGGCCGGCCAGTAGTTGTTGGCGAACGCGTCCCACACGGCGTAGTCGTTGTCGACGACGACCGGATACGTGACCTCCATCTCCTTGAGTGCTCTACGCACGCTCTCGACGTCGTGCTCGAACGAGAACTCGGGGGTGTGCACCCCGATCACGACGAGCCCCCGATCCTCGTACGCCTTGGCCCAGGCGCGGACGTAGGGGAGCGACCGGAGCCAGTTGATGCACGTGTACGTGCAGAAGTCGACGACGACGACCTTCCCGCGCAGGCCCTCGGCATCCAGGGGCGGCGAATTGAGCCATTCGGTCGCACCGCCGAGCGAAGGGAATTGCCCTTCGATCGGGAGCTCGCCGCTCCGGCCGATCAATCGTTCCATCTCGCACCTCCCCAGCTCAGTACGTATCCACCTCGGCGACGGCGTCTGCGAATGCCTGCGGGGCCTCTTACCTCTCAGCCTTGCTCAGCGGAGCGACTTGAACGCCGCTCGGATCTCCTCGGAGAAGAGCTCCGGCTGTTCCCACGCAGCGAAGTGCCCACCTTTGGGGAGCCGGTTGAAATGGATCAGGTTGGGATAGGCGCTCTCCGCCCAGCTGCGCGGGGCTGCGTAGATCTCATCGGGAAACACACTGACCCCGACCGGAAGCTCGATACCTTTCGGGGCGAAGAAGGGGAGCTTGCTCTCCCAATACAGACGAGCCGAAGAGACCGCCGTGGCCGTCAACCAGTAGAGCGTGGCGTTGTCGAGAACATCGTCCCGCGTCAGGCCCTCGGACTGACCGTCGAAGACGCGGGCGATGAGCGCCAGGCTGCGCGCGTCGTGGTCGAGCATCCAAGCGGCCAGGCCGACGGGCGAATCCTCGAGCGCGTATAGCGTCTGCGGGCGGTTCCCCATCTCCTGGGCATAGGCGAGGCCGTGCTTGTAGAAGAAGTCGAGCTGATCCCACGCGTTCTTCTCGTCGGCGGAGAGGTCGGCCGGCGGGGGGTCGCCGAACTGGAGCGCCGTCGCGATGTCGGACGGGAGGGTGGCCGGCATGTTGGTGTGGATGCCGAGCAATCCGGGCGGCTTCAGCAGAGCCATCTGTTCGGTGACCGCGTTCCCCCAATCGCCGCCTTGCGCCACGAATCGCGCGTACCCGAGCCGCTCCATAAGCACGATCCAGGAGCGCGCGATGCGGATGGGGTCCCAGCCGGTCGTGGTCGGCTTACCCGAGAATCCGTGGCCCGGAAGTGACGGGATCACCAGATGGAATGCGTCCTCCGCGCTCGCGCCGTGCGCCGTGGGATCGGTGAGCGGGCCGATGATCTTGAGCTGCTCAACGATGGAGCCGGGCCATCCGTGAGTGACGATGAGCGGCAACGCCTCGTCGTGCTGCGAGCGAACGTGGATGAAGTGGATGTCGACCCCGTCGATCTCGGTGGTGAACTGCGGCAGGGCCTGCAGCCTCGCTTCCACCTTGCGCCAGTCGTAGTCGGTCGCCCAATAGCGTGCGAGTTCCCGCATCGTCGCCAGCTGTACGCCCTGCAACTGATCCGCCACGGTCTCCATCTCGGGCCAGCGCATGGCCCCGATGCGCCGGCGGAGGTCGACGAGCGCCTCCTCCGGAACCTCGACGCGGAACGGGTGGATCGCGCCGTCCGTGATCACGACGACCTCATCGTCAGTACGTTGGCCCCCCGCTGACTTGTCGGTCATCTGCTTTCCTCCCTTTCATCGACAGGCAGTGAGTGTCGATCTGTGCTGGTAAATCCGCAAATCGTGGGCTGGCGCTGATGAACAGACCACGCCCCGCAGCCCCTCCGCACCCCAGGGTGGTGCCCGGGCTCCACGCGACTTCGGCGTGCTCGTATTCGACTATTCGGGTCGTTCGGGGTTCTGCACGCGACCAGCATCATCCTCGCGGCGCTCCGGAACCTCGTACGATCCGCTTTCGACCTGCTCGAGGATGCCCCGGGCTTGCGTCTCGAAGCTCGATGGGACGAACAGCTCCGTCGGGCCGGTGGGGTATGGGCCTTCGCCCCCTCCCTTGAGATCGACGGGGATCCCCTCAGCCTCGAGTCGGCCCTTGACGAGTTCGCCCTCGACCCACGACTGCGTCCAGAACACTGACACGAAGTCCTCTCCCACACACCGCATGATGTCAGGGTTGTATCGTCAGGTGCACGACATCCGGCTGCGTTATGCACGCCTGCGCCCCGACGGTCCGGCACCGGCCGCTACCGGATCGGACCGATCAGCCAGGACTCGAGCTTCCAGGCCTCACGCGCCGACGTCGCACGACTGTGTCGATCTCAAACAGCTACCACGGCGCGATCCCGCGTCGGCACAAGACAGAATGGATGACCTGCCGGGTCGGCGAAGACCCGTGCGCGGTCTGGCCCCGGCTGATCGTCGAACTTCGTCCCACCCAGGGCGAGCACGGCTCGCTCGGCCGCGTCGAGGTCGTAGACACGAAAATGGAGGTGAAGCTGCATGGAGGACGCTGGATCCGGCCAAGTCGGCGGCCGATGGCCCGGCGCTCGCTGGAACGACAGGTGGAAGCCTGCCTTCTCGCTCTCGCCCACCGAGTACCAGTCGTCGTGGGCGTAGACCACGGGCCACCCCGTAAGCCGGCTATAGAACTCCGCGAGCGTGGCGGGATCGCTGCATTCCAGGGTGACTCCGCTCAGCCGGCCAACACCGCTCACGTTCTTCAACCTACTCGACGTCCGGCCACAGCGCTGCCGGACGCTGATCTGGTTTGTGCGGGCCTCGTGTGCCCGCTTGACACCCGACAGCGGTCTACGCACAAAGAGCTCTGGCTGCCGATCGAGACGATCTGGCGGAGCGAGCACGGAAGCGGGCGCGGGAGCAACGAGCGCCTCTCGAACCGTCAGGAGACGTAGTGTGCGGAGAGGAGATCGAAGGTCTCCCAGCGGCCTCAGTTCCGGCTAGCGTTGGGCGAACGGAACTGCGCCGCCTGCTCACCACCCGAAGTCCATCACGTTCGACGGCTCGCCGATCTTCAGCGCAGGGTACAGGCCGAGAAGCCGCAATGGGTCAAGCTGATGGGCCGCTCGTTGACGCAAGAGTTGATCGTCTGCGGGGTGTGCCACGATGATGCTCACGCGGGTCGACGCTCTGGGCGAAAGGAGCATTAGTGGCTGAACCCGAGGCGTTTGCCACAACGTTCGTCTCGCTCTACCGGCAGATTCACCATCAACTCCGCGACGAAGTCTCCGGTCTCAACAGACAGGCGCTCAGATGGGTGCCCGGACCAGATACCAACTCGATCTCCACGATCGTCGTCCATCTCCTCGGTTCCGAGACTGAGGTCCTGCAGATCGTTCGGGGTCTTCCCAGCGATCGTGATCGCCCCTCAGAGTTCTCGGCGCAACTGGAGGATCCCCAAGACCTCTTGAGCCGCATCGAAGCAGCTGATCGGCTTCTTGAGGAACTGGGCCCACAGATCACCGATGAGGATCTCGCCACACGGCGAGTGCGGCCAAGTGCTGTGAGGAACAGGACCCCCGAGACAGGACTGTTCTGGCTCCTCAACAGCTACGGCCATGCACGCGAGCATCTGGCGCACCTCCAACTGACGAAACAGCTCTTGCGTCAGCTCAATCAGACCGACTTACCCAACGCATAGGACACTGGAGAGCCGGATGAAGGAAAGCTCAGTCGACGTCATCCGCCTCTGACATGCTTCTTCTTGGGGGAGTGTCCCATCTGGGCGAGGCCGATCGTAGTAGGGGTGAGAGGCGGGACGTGCCCGCCGCCACGAAGGAGGACCACCATGACGCGGTACCTGCTGTCCGTCCATAGCGTCGAGGGCGCGCCGCGCGACCCCATGACCGATGAGGAGATGCAGCAGTCCTACAAGCAGGTCCTGCTCATCGAGGAGGAGATGAAGTCGGCCGGCGCCTGGGTCTTCTCCGGCCGCCTTCACGAGCCCGACACGGCCACCGTCGTCCGCCCGTCCGACGGCGACGTGCTGACCACCGACGGGCCCTTCGCCGAGTCGAAGGAGCACCTCGGCGGTTTCTACATCATCGAGGCCGAGGACCTCGACGCCGCGCTCGCCTGGGCGTCGAAGGTCACCGAGGTCATCAAGACGCCGATCGAGGTCCGCCCGTTCGCGGACTGGAAAGCCTGACTGCGTGCGGGACGACGACGCCGCACCGAAAGTGGGCGAGGCCGCCATCGGCCGGATCTTCCGGGAAGAGTCCGGCCGATCGGTGGCTGCCCTGATCCGCGTCTTCGGTGACATCGACGTCGCCGAGGATGCGGTACAGGAGGCGTTCGCCGTCGCCCTGCGCACGTGGTCGGGCGACGGCCTGCCGCCCAACCCGGGCGGGTGGATCACGACCACCGCCCGCAACCGTGCCATCGACCGCCTGCGCCGCGAGTCGCGGGGACGGGAACTGCTCGGCGAGGTGGCGATGCTCTCCCCCGCCAGCGACGATCCCGGCATGCCCGAGGAGGTAGGGCCAGTGCAGGACGACCGGCTTCGCCTCATCTTCACCTGCTGCCACCCGGCGCTCTCCACGGAGGCGCAGGTGGCGCTGACCCTCCGATTGCTCGGCGGCATGTCGACCGAGGAGGTGGCCCGGGCCTTCCTCGTCCCCGAGCCGACCATGGCGAAGCGCCTCGTGCGGGCCAAGCGCAAGATCAAGGCCGCCCGGATCCCCTACCGCGTGCCGGAGGATCACGAGCTTCCCGACCGCCTACGCCCCGTGCTGGCCGTCGTCTACCTCGTCTACAACGCCGGACTGTCCCGCTCGGCCGAACCGGGCCTCTGCTCGGAGGCGATCCGGCTGGCACGGATCCTGGCGACGCTCATGCCCGACGAGCCGGAGGTGGCCGGCCTGCTGGCGCTGTTGCTCCTGATCGAGTCCCGCCGCGCGTCGCGAACGGGGCCCGACGGCTCGCTCGTGCTTCTCGGGGAGCAGGACCGCACACGATGGGATCGAGCCTTGATCGAGGAGGGCCAGGCGATCGTCCGCCGGTGCCTTCGCCGCAACCAGCCCGGCGCGTATCAGCTCCAGGCCGCTATCAACGCCGTGCATGCGGACGCTGCGACGGTCGAGGAGACCGACTGGTGGCAGATCGTCGCCCTGTACGACCAGTTGCGCGCGGTCGCCCCCACGCCGGTCGTGGCCCTCAACCGCGCCATCGCCATCGGCGAGGTGCAAGGCCCCGCTGCCGCGCTGGCGTTGGTTGACGAGTTGGACCTAGACAACTACCACCCGTTCCACGCCACGCGAGCCGATCTGCTTCGCCGGCTGGGCCGGACCACCGAGGCCGCGGCCGCCTACGAGCGTGCGGCCGCCATGGCGCCGACGGACGCCGAGCGGGACTTCCTCAGGCTCGGTGGCCGAGGTTCCCGCTCAGCGAACCGGTGACTTCGAGCATCTTCAGGCCCTGCTCATGATCGTGACCCGAATCATTCACCCGGCTGGCCCCGATCTGGTTCCGTCCTCACCCGAGGATGCTTGTGGCATCGGCCGATGGCCCGGCGGCCTCGCGGCCGCCGGGCCCTCGGTCCTCTGCTCGTTCGTTCTACCCCGGCATCGTGACCCTCCTCGAGGGAGAGAGCGACACGCCCGCGGCGCGCCGTCGCTTCCGCCCGGGACGGATCGAGCACGCCGAGG
>DASPWN010000038.1:0-30225 GCA_035637835.1 Actinomycetota bacterium
TCCCGGGACACCATGTTGCCCACGTCGTGGAGGTATCCCGACACGCTCGCCAGGTTGGCGGTGTGCTCGTCGAACCCCACGCGGGTGAGGACGTTGTAGCTGATCCGGGCGACCAGATTGGCGTGGCGGAAGCCGTGCTCCGTGTAACCCAGGCCTTCCATGACCCGGTCGGCCGCGGAGATGAACCCGGAGAGCTCCGGGTTGGCCTGGACGGCCTCCAGGCTGACAGGCTCCAGGGGTTCGGAGGGTTCCGCGACTGCCGACGCCCGTTCGGGCGACGGCGCCCACGGAGCGGCGTCAGCGCTGCCCTTCACGGCCGGCTGCCGGCCTCCTCGTCGAAGCCCTTGTCCTCGGTACCGTCGTCGCCCCCGCCTCCCTCCTCCGCCTCCTCGACGAGGCGCTGGGAGATGGCCCGGCGGAGCATGCGCACGTCGGTGCCCGGGGCGATCTCGACCGTGACGATGTCGTCCTCCTCGTCGATGTCCTTCAGGGTCCCGAAGATCCCGCCCGCGGTCATCACCTCGTCGCCGACCTGCAGGCTCTCGAGGAGGGTCTGTTGCTGGCGCTGACGCGTACGGTTGGGCCGAAGGAGCAGGAAGTAGAAGACCCCGCCAAGGAGGACCAGGGGGAACAGCAGGCTGAGGAGCGAGCCGCCAGAGGATGACGTTTCGCCAGAAGTCTGGGCGAGGATCTGGATCATTGGGGAACCTCTTCGCGTGGTCGGGACGAACCCGCAGCATACAGGCTATCGCGGCCCATGCCGGACGCGAGCCCTACGACAGCGGCAACGGCTCGCGGACGGGCACCCCGAGATGCGAGTAGGCACGTTCGGTGGCCACCCGACCCCTTGGCGTACGCTTGAGCAGACCGAGCTGGAGGAGGTACGGCTCGTACACATCCTCCACCGTATCGGTCTCCTCCCCCACGGCGGCGGCGAGGGTGGACAGCCCCACCGGCCCCCCGCCGAACTTCTCGATCACGGCGGACAGGATGGACAGGTCCAGCTTGTCCAGACCCTCCTCGTCGACGTCGAACAGCTCGAGGCCACGCCGGGCCACCTCCGCGTCGATCGCGCCGTCGTGGCGGACCTCCGCGAAGTCTCGAACCCTTCGCAGCAGACGGTTGGCCACTCGGGGGGTGCCCCGGGACCTCCGGGAGATCTCCGAAGCGCCCTCGCCATCCAACGCGACGTGCAGGATGCCTGCGGAGCGGCGGACGATCCTTGCCAGGTCCTCGCGCGAGTAATAGTCCAGCCGCGGAGAGAAGCCGAACCGCTCCCGAAGCGGCAGCGTGATCCGCCCGGGCCGAGTCGTCGCGCCGACCAGCGTGAACCGGGGGAGGTCCAGGCGGATGCTGCGGGCGCTCGGTCCCTTGCCCAGGACGACGTCGAGCTTGAAGTCCTCGAGCGCTGGATACAGCACCTCCTCCACCGGCCGGGGCATGCGGTGGATCTCGTCCACGAACAGGACGTCGCCCTCCTCCAGGTTCGTGAGGATCGCGGCCAGGTCCCCGGGACGGTCCAGCGCCGGCCCCGACGTCGGGCGAAACCCCACGCCGAGCTCGTTCGCCACGATCCCGGCGAGGGTCGTCTTGCCCAGGCCCGGAGGTCCAGAGAACAGCAGGTGGTCGATGGTCTCCGACCTGGCCTCCGCCCCCTCGATCAACAGCCCGAGCTGCTCTTTGATCCGCTCCTGGCCAACGAACTCGCGAAGCGTTCGAGGCCGGAGCGCCGCGTCGAACTCCCGCTCGTCCGGGGACAGCTCGGGCTCCACGATCCGGTCCTCGGCCACTATCCCCGCCCGACGTGCCGGAGGGCCTGCCGAAGGAGCTCGTCGACTGGGCGGTCGCCGTCTGCCGGTATCCCCGCCATGGCCTCGCTCGCCTCCGGGGGCGAGAGCCCCAGTGCGAGGAGAGCCTCGCGGACGTCGGCGAGCGGCCCCTCGACCACCACGACGTCGCCACCCAGCTTGTCCTTCAGGTCCAACATGACACGCTGGGCGACCTTCTTGCCCACACCGGGCACCAACGTGAGCGCAGCCACGTCGCCTGCGGCCACGGCTCGGCGGAGCGCCACGGGCGACAGGACCGAGAGGAAGGACAGGGCGAGTTTGGGGCCCACGCCCGTCACCGTCACCAACAGGTCGAACAGCGCGCGCTCGTCCTGGGAGGCGAAGCCGTAGAGCACCATGGAGTCGTCGCGCACCTGCATCCGGGTGTACAGCCTGGCCGGCCGGCCGATGGGAGGGAGCGTCCCGGCGGAGGATGTCGGGATCAGCACCTCGTACCCCACGCCCCCCACCGAGAGCACCACGCTTCCCCCGCCCTTCTCGGCCACCTCTCCATGCAGGAAGGAGATCATGGGGCCCCGACAGCTCCGGCGCGCCGGATGCGAGATTGATGGAGGTGACACAGGGCCACGGCGGCCGCATCGGCCGCATCGGGCTGCTCCGGTACCCCCTCGACCCGGTGCGCCCGGACCATCGTCATGCGGACCCGGTCCTTCTCCGCGTTGCCGATCCCGGTGATGGCCATCTTCACTTCCAGGGGCGCGTACTCCTGAACCGGTATCCCGGCCTCCGCCGCGATCAGCAGGACGACGCCGGTGGCCCGGGACACGGACAGCGCGCTGGTCTTGTTCCGGCCCCACATCACCGCCTCCACGGCAACGGCCTGGGGACCGTGTGTTCGGATCGCGTCCCGCACCGCCTCCGCCAGGCGGCGGAGGCGGTGCGGCTCCGCCAGGCCGGACGGGGTGCGGACGGTGTCCGACCAGAGCACCCGGGCCCGGCCCCCGGCCTCCGACACCGCTGCCAAGCCCGTAGCGGCCAGGCCGGGATCCACCCCGAGCACGCACGGCTCGAACATGTGTTCAGACTAGGTTCGAAGCGGTGGCCGAGCAAGCATCTGCCCTATCCGACCTCCGCCATGACCTCCTCGGGGATGTCGAAGTTCGCGTAGACGTTCTGGACATCGTCGAGCTCTTCAAGCGCGTCCAGCAGCGAGAGGACCTGCCGGGCCTGGGCCCCGTCCACCGGTACCTGCGTCTGCGGCACCATCGTGAGTTCGGCGGAAAGCACGGGGATGCCGGCCGCCTCGATCACCTCGCGGACCCTCCGAAGGGCGGTGGCATCGGTCGTGATCTCCCACGTGCTCCCGGCATCGGCGACGTCCTCGGCCCCGGCGTCGAGCGCCATCTCCAGGAGCTTGTCCTCGTCGATGGCCGGAGACTTCTCGATCTGCACGACGCCCTTGCGCGCGAACATCCACGCGGTGCTCCCCGGATCGCCGAGGCTCCCGCCGTTCCTGGTGAACGCATAGCGGACGTCCTGGCTGGTTCGGTTACGGTTGTCGGTGAGGGTCTCCACGATGAGCGCCACTCCTCCGGGGCCGTAGCCCTCGTACGTGACCTCCTCGTAGCGGGCCCCGCCGCCCAGCTCGCCCGTTCCGCGCTTGATGGCGCGGTCGATGTTGTCCCATGGCACGGATGCATCCCGGGCCTTGTCCACCGCCGAAGCCAGCGTCGGGTTGCCGTCGATGCTGCCCCCGCCCTCCTTGGCCGCTACTTCCACGGCTCGGAGCAGCTTGGCGAACGCGTTGCTGCGCTTGGCATCCGCCGCCGCCTTCTTTCGCTTGATCGTGCTCCACTTGGAATGTCCGGACATCTACGCCTTCCCCGCGACGTACTCGTGCAATCGCGTCTCACCGGCTAGCTCGGGGTGGAAGGATGCCACGATGAGGTTGCCCTGCTCCAGGACGACCGGATGCCCCTCGTGCCGGGCGAGCACCTTCACGTCGGGCCCCACGTCCTCCACGATCGGTGCCCGGATGAACACCGCCCTCACCGGATGGTCGATCCCGACCACCTCGACATCCGATTCGAAGGAGTCGACCTGCCGCCCGTACGCGTTGCGGCGCACGGTGATATCGACGAGGGACAGCAGGGGCTCGCCTCCATCGACGCGCTTGGCCATCACGATCATGCCGGCGCAGGTCCCGAGCATCGGCATGCCGTCGGCGGTCCGTTCGCGGATCGGTTCCACCAGGCCGGCGGTGGCGGCGAGCTTCCCGATGGTGGTCGATTCCCCGCCCGGGATCACCAGCAGGTCGACCTGGGCCAGGTCGTCGGGCCGGCGGACCTCGACCGGCGCGATGCCCAGGTCGGCCAGGACGTGGGCGTGCTCCCGGAAGTCGCCCTGGAGCGCGAGGACGCCGCCCTTCATGGCCGAACCATGGCCGGGCGCGCCTACCAGCCGCGGACCTGGAGGAGCCCCTCCTCGCCGAGCTCCTTGATGTCCAGGCCGTGCATCGGCTCGCCCAGGCCCTTCGACACCTTGGCCAGGACGTCGGGGTCGTTGAAGTGGGTCGTGGCCTCGACGATGGCCCGGGCTCGGACGCCGGGATCCTCCGACTTGAAGATGCCCGAGCCCACGAAGACGCCGTCCACCCCGAGCTGCATCATGAGGGCCGCGTCGGCCGGCGTGGCCAGGCCGCCCGCGGCGAAGTTCACCACCGGCAACCTGCCGGCCGCCGCCACGTCTCGGACCAACTCGACCGGCGCGCCGAGCTCCTTGGCCGCCGAGACGTACTGCTCCGGGCGGAGGGTCTGGAGCCAGCCGGTCTGGCGGAGCATCGTCCGCTGGTGGCGTACGGCCTCGACCACGTTGCCCGTGCCGGCTTCACCCTTGGTCCGGATCATGGCCGCGCCCTCGGCCAGCCGCCGGAGGGCCTCGCCCAGGTCGCGTGCTCCACAGACGAACGGAACGGTGAACGCCCACTTGTCGATGTGGTGCTCCTCGTCGGCCGGCGTGAGCACCTCGCTCTCGTCCACGTAGTCCACGCCGACCGACTGCAGGATCTGGGCTTCGGCGAAGTGCCCGATGCGAGCCTTGGCCATCACGGGGACGGTCACCGCGCCCATGATCTCCTCGATCTTGGCGACGTCGGCCATCCGGGCAACGCCCCCATCCCTGCGGATGTCTGCTGGGACCCGCTCCAGCGCCATGACGGCGCACGCCCCGGCGTCTTCGGCGATCTTGGCCTGCTCGGCGTTGGTCACGTCCATGATGACCCCGCCCTTCAGCATCTCGGCCAAGCCAGACTTCACCCGGAAGGTGCCGGTCTCGCGATCCACGGTTGCCTCCTGCCCGCGCTCCAGGCTTCAGTCTACCGCTGGACCCCAGGCCGCCAGAGGCCTGGCCGGCCCTACCGCTGTGCCTCGACCCCGATCGTGCTGGGGAGGAGTTCCACCCAGGTGACGCCGGGCGCGAGCGCGATCTCCGTGCCGGCCTTCGTGACGAACGTGGTCACGTCCTTCAGGGTCGCGCGCTCCCACCGGCCGAGAACCATTCGGCCGTCCCGGAACACGTAGGCCTTGCCCGAGCCGGTCAGCTCGACCTCAGGCGAATGGTTGCCGGCTGCGTCGACGATCGGCCCGCTGGTGACCTTGACCTGCATGACCACCACGTTCGCCGCGCGGACCTGGGTGCCGTCCTCGAGTAGGTGGGGGACGGTCCCGTGGGATCGCAGCCAGGCCGCCTGCGTTCTGCTCCAGGTCCAGTACACGTCGGAATAGGAGGAGAACGGCAGGTGCACGGTGCGGGCCTTGCGAGACGGTCCCGCGACTTCCGGATCGTAGGAGAAGACGGGTGCGGGAGCGCCCTCCGTCGCTTCCGCGGCCTTCCACAGCGACCGAGTGGACGTGTACAGGTTGTGGGGAGCCGGGCGGCTGTCGTCGCGCGTGTAGGCGGACACGGCGATGTCGTAGTTGACGTCGATCACGCCGGTCCGGTCGATAGCCCGCATCACCGGAGCCTGGGCGCCCGCGTAGCCCATCACCGGGCGGCCGAACTGGACCAAGACCTTGGGATCGGTGGTCCGGCCGCTTCGGACCGGCCCCACCCTTCCGGCGTTGTGGCACTGGTACACCACGATGAACCTGGTGATCCCCCCCTCCACGGGTTCCTCGTAGACGACGTCGGCCCGGTCCAGACCGGCCTGGGGCCGGGCGTCCGGCAGGTTCTCGACCTTGATGGCGAGGGCCGGGCGGTCCGGGACCTGGCCGTGAGGGGCCGGCTGGCCCGTGAGGGGGCACGACGGGGGTGGCGGCGGCTCGGCCAGGCCAACCCTGGACATGGCGCCCTGGACGAAGGCCGGGGCCCGATTGGGGAAGATGGCGAAGTAGCCGACGGCGGCGAGCGCGAGGACCGCGACAGTCGACGCTGCCGCCGCCATCTTTCCGCGGTGCGTCAAGCTCAAGGGATCTCCATGTGGTTCGGTGGGTATCGGGGGGCCACGGGGCACCGGCCGTGCGCCGGCCGGACCCGAGGATGCTACCCGCCGACCGGGCCTCCCTCAACGAGGTGCGGCAAAGAACGTCACATCTCCTGGAGACGGCGGATCCGGTCCTCGATCGGCGGGTGCGTGGAAAACAGCCGTTCCAGTGGGCCCATCCGCTCACCCTGGATCCGCGACGGCTGGTTCAGCCACAGGTGGGCCGTGGCATTGTTCGCCGAGCGCATGGGAATGCTGCTGGCGGCCGCGATCTTCTTGAGCGCGGCCGCCAGCCCGGGCGGGTACCTGGTGAGCATCGCCCCCTGGGCGTCCGCCAAGTACTCGCGTTGTCGCGACATGGCGAATCGCACGACCTGCCCGACGATCGGCGCCAGGATCAGCAACACCAACCCCGCCGCGAACAGGATGGCCTCGGCCGGCCCTCCCCCCCGATCGTTACCTCGCCGCCCGCCCACGCCTCCCCACCACAGGGCACGCGTGAAGAACTCGGAGATCAGGACGACGGCGCCGACCAGCGTGGCCACGATGGTTCCAACCAGCATGTCGCGGTCAAGGATGTGGGACATCTCGTGAGCCACGACCCCCTCCAACTCCACTCGGTTCATCGCGTCCAGCAGCCCCTGGGTCACGGCGATCGAGGAGTGCTCGGGGTCGCGCCCGGTGGCATACGCGTTGGGGGCCTGCTCCGGCACGATGTATACGCGGGGCTTGGGGATCCCAGCCGCGATGGCAAGCCCCTCGATGATGTTGTGCAATCTCGGCTCCTGTTCCGGCGTCACCTCGTGCGCGCGGGTGGAGACAAGCACGATCCGGTCGCCGTAGAAGTACGAGCCGACTGACATGGCGACGGCGAGAGCGATCCCGAAGATCAGCCAGACCGGTCCCTGCTGAGTGATGAGCCCGATGGCGTAGCCCACCGCCCCGAGCAGCAGGATCGCTCCCAGGATGAGGACGACCGACTTCCGCCGGTTCGACGCGATCTGCTCGTACACGGGCTACGGGTGGGTGAGGTCGACCTGGACGGGGCCGCGGATCGGATCCTCGATGTCGAAGAACTCCCGAGGCGTGAACCCGAACATCTTCGCTACGACGTTCGACGGCACGGCCTGGATCCGGGTGTTCAGCAGCATCACCTGGTCGTTGTAGAACTGCCGGGCGTAGGCGATCCTCGACTCGGTCCCCGTCAGCTCCTCCTGGAGGGCTAGGAAGTTCTGGCTTGCCTTCAGCTCCGGGTAGTTCTCCGCCACCGCCATCAGGCGCCGGAGGCCCGCGGTGAGCTGGTTCTCCGCCTGGGCCTGGTCGCCCACAGTGGACGCGCCGATGGCCCGGGAGCGAGCCTCTGCCACGTGCTCGAACAGTTCTCGCTCGTGCGCGGCGTACCCCTTCACCGTCTGCACGAGGTTGGGGATGAGGTCGTACCGTCTGCGGAGCTGCACGTCGATCTGCGACCAACCGTTGTCTACGCGGTTTCGCAGCGAGACCAGGCGGTTGAACAGGTAGATGGCGTACAGGAGGACGAGCGCGACGAGGGCGACGGCGATCCAGAGAGCCGACATGGACCTATCGTAGCGCCAGGGCCTCCCGATACGCGGTCTCGATCTGCCCGGCGACGACCGCCCAGTCGTACCGGGCGGCCGTCGTACGGCCGGCATGGCCCATGGTCTGTGCCATCGTGGGATCGTCGAGTACCTTCGCCGCTGCGTCGGCCAGCGCGCGTGGGTTTCCCGGCGGCACCAGGAAGCCCTCCCGCCCGTCGCGCACGACCTCGTCGTAGCCGGGGATCCGGCTGGCCACGACGGGGAGCCCGGCGGCCATGGCCTCGAGGAGCACGTAGCCGAAGCTCTCCCCGCCGAGCGACGGGGCGACCAGCAGGTCGCAGGCCGCGTAGTACCGAGGGAGCTGGTCGTGCGGGACAATACCGAGCATCGTCACGCGGGCGCGCACTGGGGGCTGCAGGCGGTCAGCCGCCGCCCGTTCCTCTCCATCCCCGGCGACGACCAGCCGGGTGTCCGCATGTCGATCTGCGAGCAGGCGGAACGCCTCCACCGCAACGGGGAATCCTTTGCGTCGGTGGAGGCGCCCCACGAACAGGAGCCCGCGCCCGGGACCGAGGTCGGCGGGCTCCGCCGCGGCGAAGGACGCGACGTCCAGCCCGTTCGGCACGACCCGGAAGTCCCCTCCCAGCCGGGCGCGGGCGAAGGCCGCCGCCCGCTCGGACACGGCGATCCGAACGGCGATCCTGCGAGCCATCCTTCGCAGCACCGGCGAGGCCAGATCGAACAGCAGGGACCGCTCCGCGCCCGAGTGGAACGTCGCCACCACCGGAGCGGGCGAAGACAGCGTTGCCCACATCGAGGTACTCGGGGTGAATGGCTCATGTGCATGCACGACGTCGGGCTGGAACCCGAACAAGAGCTGGCGGACCGGTCGCACCGACCACAGGCGAGGATCGATCGGGGCGGTCGACCGGTTGTAGGGCACCTCCACCGGCCGCCCCACCGCCCGAACCCACGGCTCGACTGGCGGCTTCCGGGACGGCGTCAACACAAGCACCTCGTGCCCACGCCCCCGGAGCCGCTCCCCAAGCTCCCGGACGTGCACCTGGACACCGCCCGGGGAGTCCCAGGCATAGGGGCAGGCCAGGGCGACCCTCACCGGTCCCGGCCGTCCCTCCCACCGGGGCCGAGCCGGTTCTCCCAGGCCGGCTGGAACATGTGCCAGTCCACCGGTCGCGCCGCGATGGCCCGTTCGAACTCCGCGGCCATCCTCCGCGTGAGCGCGGTCACGTCGGCCCGTACGTCACCGGTCCGCTCGATCTCCAGGGCCGCGCCGACCCGGATCTTCCATCCGTTGTCGGTGGTCCACACCGGACAGACCAGCAGCGGCGCTCCGGTCGACAGCGACAGCAGCGCCGGCCCGATCGGGAGCCTCCGGGGCGCGCCGAACATCTCCACCTCGACCCCTCGCCCGGTGAGGTCCCGGTCCGCCACCAGGGCCACGATCCAGTTCTGGCCGAGCAGCGCGCCGAGCTGCTGACCGACGTGCCCGTCCTTGGTGAGTGGGATGATCTTCATCCCCAGGGCCTCCCGGTGTTCGAGGAACAGCTCGGACAACTTCCTCGGGCGGAGCTCCTCGGCCACGGACGCGATCCGATAGTCGTGGGTTGCCAGCCACCGCCCGGCAACGTCCCAGTTCCCCATGTGCGGCAGAACCGTGATGCAACCCTTGCCACCTTGGAGGGCCCGGTCGATGTGGTCGATCCCCTCGGTGATCGTGCGTGCATTCAGCTCGGCGATGGGCAGGACCCGGGCCCGAAACGTGTCGAGCCAATACCGCGCATAGAGCGAGAACGCCTCCTTCGTGGCCGATGCCACCAGGTCGGACCCGGGCTCCCGCCCCAGGACCATGGCCTGGTTCGCCGCGACCGTGGCCCGCACACCGGGGAGCAGGCGGTACGCCACGCGCCCGAAAGCATCGAACGCACGGCGCCCGGCTCGCTCGGGCAACGTCCTGGCCAGCCAGGCCACCAGGCGGAACGACCAGAGGGCCAGCCGTTCCTTGGGGGTCTCGACGCTCAGGCCCGCTCCTCCTTCGCCACCTGGCTGGTCCGCACCAGCGCCGCGAGGCCCATCACCGATGCGACGGTCCACAGCGCCCAACCCAGCCCATCGACGAGGAGGCCCGCCGAGATCAACCCGTACCGGAGCCCGCGCGTGATCGAGCTCTCGCCGACGCCGTAGCCGAGCGAGGCGCCGCGGGCCCGAACGTAGGCTGCGAGGAAGCTCGCGCCGAGCGCCACGAGCGCGCCAACCGCGATCCATGGGTCCGTTGCCCGGTATGCCCAGGCGATGGCCGCGAGGATGGTTCCGTCGTACGCCCGGTCCACGAACGAGGCGACCGTTCGTTCGAGGATCGCCCCGGGACCGAGCATCGTCGGATCGGCCGCCATGAGGATGGCACCGGCCGCCAGCGCCCCCAGGCCCGCGCCAACCGGTCGGCCCGCGAGCATCTGCCAGGCGGCGATCCCCACCGCGGCGGCCGCCGCGATCGCGACCAGTACGAAGGCCACGCGCCCTCTCGCCTGCGCGTTCACCGAGACCGACACCCCGGCGAGCGTATCACCGCGTCCGAAGCGGCCCGAAGGAGCCTGCCTCGGCCGCGCTAGAATCCCCGGGTTCCTTCCGCACCTGCCATTCGCGCCGAAAGGGACGTCAGTGAAGACGTACGAACCCGCGAACATCCGCAACGTCCTCCTCGCCGGCCACGGGGGTGCCGGGAAGACGACACTGGTCGAAGCCATGCTCTTTGCCTCCGGCGCCGTCACCCGCATGGGCAAGGTAGAGGACGGCAACACGGTCTCGGACTTCGAGCCCGAGGAGGTCAAGAAGGGACTGAGCGTCTCACTCGCCATGGCCCCGGTCGAGTGGAAGGACGTCAAGGTGAATGTCCTCGACGCGCCCGGATACGCGGACTTCGTCGGCGACCTGCGCTCAGCCATCCAGGCGGTCGATGCCGTCCTCTTGGTGGTGTCGGCGGTGGAGGGGGTCGAGGTTCAGACCGAGGTGGCGTGGGAGCTCGCGGTGGAGGCGGGACTCCCGCGGGCCATCCTGGTCAACAAGCTGGACCGGGAGCGGGCCTCGTTCGAGCGCACCCTGGAGCAGCTCGTTCGGGCCTTCGGCACGCAGGTCGCGCCGCTCGAGCTTCCCCTCGGCGAGGAGCACGACTTCGAGGGCATCGCGGACCTCCTCACGCGACGGGCGTTCCGCTACGGCTCCGGACCCCGGGCCGAGGAGGGACCGTGGCCCGATGACATCTCCGGCAAGGCCGACCCCTTCCGAGAGAAGCTCATGGAGGCGGTGGCCGAGTCCGACGACGCGCTGATCGAGAAGTACCTGGAGCAGGGCGAGCTCTCCGAGGACGAGGTGGTCCAAGGGGTGAAGAACGGATTCGCCGAGGCCCGGATCGCGCCGGTGCTGGTGGCCGTGGCGGCCCGGCCCATCGGGGCGGACCGAGTGCTCCAGTTCATCGTTGACGAGTTCCCTTCGCCCGTAGACCGGGGGCCGATCACGGTCGTATCGAAGTCCGGCGAGGAGAAGCAGCGGGCCTGCGACCCCTCGCAGCCGCTCGCCGCCCTGGTGTTCAAGACGGTCTCCGACCCGTACGTCGGCCACATCACGATGTTCCGCGTGTTCTCGGGCAAGATGCGACCGGACTCCGCCGTGTACAACGCGACGAAGGGCACCGACGAGCGGGTGGGACAGTTGTTCATCCTCCGAGGCAAGGACCACGACTCCGTGGCGGAGGTGCCGGCCGGCGACATCGGTGCCGTGGCCAAGCTGTCGCACACGACGACCGGCGACGTGTTCTCCACCAAGGACGACCCGGTGAAGCTCCCTTCGGTGGAGATGCCGGAGCCGCTGCTCGCCTACGCCATCGCCCCCAAGACCAAGGGAGATGAGGACAAGCTGTCCACTGCGCTCTCCCGCTTGCGCGAGGAGGACCCCACGTTCCGCGTCGAACGCTCGGACGAGACGCACGAGACCGTGGCCTACGGGATGGGCGAGGCCCACCTCGAGGTGATGATGGAGCGGATGAAGCGGAAGTTCGGCGTCGAGGTCACGACCGCCCCGGCCAAGATCGCGTACCGCGAGACCATCCGGGGCCCGGGGAAGGGCCTGGGCCGCCACGTGAAGCAGACCGGCGGCCACGGCCAGTTCGGCGTGGCCAGCCTGGAGATCGAGCCGCTCCCCCGTGGCTCGGGGTTCGAGTACCAGGACAAGATCTTCGGCGGCGCGATCCCCAACCAGTTCATCGGATCGGTGGAGAAGGGCGTCGTGAAGGCCATGCAGGAGGGGGCCCTCTCGGGTAATCCCATGGTCGACGTACGGGTCACGCTGGTCGACGGCAAGTTCCACACGGTGGACTCCTCCGACATGGCCTTTCAGATCGCGGGTTCGCTCGCCCTGAAGGACGCCGCCCAGCAAGCGGGCGTGGTACTGCTCGAGCCCATCGTGGAGCTCGAGATCGTCGTACCCGACGACCACACCGGCGACGTGATGGGAGACCTGAACTCCAAACGAGCCAAGATCCAGGGGATGGAATCCGCAGGAGCCGGCAAGCAGCGCATCAAGGCCCAGGTTCCCCAGGCGGAGGTGGCCCGATACGCGATCGACCTCCGCTCCCTGACCGGTGGCCGGGGAGCCTTCAGCATGAAGTTCTCCCATTACGAGGAAGTACCGTCGCACCTCGCCGACCGGCTCATCGCCGAGGCTCAGAAGGCCAAGGACGAGGCGAAGAAGTAGCGCCCGTCACGGCTCGCTTCATCCCTGGAATCGGGGGGCGAGCTTGCGGTAGGTCTCCTGCAATAGCTCGGGCAGGACCCGGGTCTGGCCCACGACGGGCATGAAGTTCGTGTCGCCGTTCCAGCGGGGGACGACGTGCCAGTGCACGTGATCCGGGATGCCGGCGCCGGCCACCCGCCCAAGGTTCATCCCGATGTTGAAGCCGTGCGGCTCCATCTCCTCCCGCAGGGCGCGGAGCGAACGCTTCAACAGTCCGTCCAGGTCCGAGAGCTCATCGTCGTGGAGATCCTCGAAGTCGCCGGTGTGACGGAACGGCGCGACCATGAGGTGACCGGGGTTGTACGGGAAGGAGTTCATGAGCACGAATGCCCGCTCACCTCGCGCGAGGATCAGCGTGGCCGCGTCGTCGCCCTTGGCCGGAAGGTCACAGAAGATACAGCCGTCCGGCTCGCCCTTTGCCGCCTCGATGTATTCCATCCGCCACGGCGACCACAGCCGGTCCACCGGCCGCTAGCCCTCGAACCGGCTCTGCTCGAGCGAGCGGCTTCCGGCCTCGTCCACCAGCCCTCGGACGAACACGTCGAGCGAGACATCCTTGACCTCCGTGCCCGACCGGTCGCGGACGGTCACGTTCCCCGTCTCCGCCTCGCGATCCCCGATAACCAGCGTGTACGGGACCCTCATGAGCTGCGCCGCCCGCACCTTCTTCCCGACGGTCTCGCCACTCGCGTCGACGAAGGGCCGAAGGCCAGCAGCCCGGAGCTTCTCCGCCAACTCTCGCGCGTGCTCCAGGTGCCGGTCGGCCACTGGTACCAGCCGCACCTGCTCGGGCGCGAGCCACAGAGGGAAGGCTCCGGCGTAGTGCTCGATCAACACCCCGGAGAACCGCTCCAGGGAGCCGAGGATGGCGCGGTGGATCATCACTGGGCGATGGCGCTCGTTGTCCTCGCCGACGAACTCCATGTCGAACCGCTCGGGCAGCGCGAAGTCGACCTGCACCGTGGTCAGCTGCCACAGGCGCCCGATGGCATCCCGGAAGTGGAAGTCCACCTTCGGGCCGTAGAACGCCCCCTCCTCCTCGGCCACGGTGTACTCGAGCCCGCTGTTGTTCAGCGCTTTCGTCAGGGCCTCGATGGCTCGGGCCCACATGGACTCCTCGCCGATGGCCTGCCCGGGCTTCGTCGACAGGGTGACCACAGGATCCTCGAACCCGAAGGTACGGTGGATGTCGAGCGTGAGGTCGAAGACCGAGAGGATCTCGTCGATCAGCTGGTCTTCCCGGCAGATGATATGGGAGTCATCCTGGGTCATGCCCCGGACCCGGAGCAGCCCGTGGATCACCCCGGCCCGCTCGTACCGGTAGACGGTGCCGAGCTCAGACAGGCGCATCGGCAGGTCCCGGTAGGAGCGCACCTGTGACTTGTAGATCAGGACGTGGAACGGGCAGTTCATGGGCTTGACGAAGTACTGGTTGCCCTGTCCGTCGTCCATGACCGGGTACATGTTCTCGATGAACTTCGCCGTGTGGCCCGAGGTGTCCCACAGCACACGGCGCGCCAGGTGCGGCGTGACCACGAGGTCGTACCCTCGCTCGAGATGGAGGTCGCGGACGTAGTCCTCGAGCTGCTTGCGGAAGATCCCCCCACGCTGATGCCACACGACGAGCCCGGGCCCCAGCTCCTCGGGGAAGGAGAACAGGTCGAGCTGCCGGCCGAGCTTGCGGTGATCGCGGCGTTCGGCCTCCTCCACCCGGTGTAGGTACGCCTTCAGGTCATGCTCGGTTGGCCACGCCGTCCCGTAGACCCGCTGCAGCATGGGCCGGGACTCGTCGCCCCGCCAATAGGCACCGGCCAGCTTCAGCAGCTTGAACGCGCCGAGCCGGCTGGTGGACGGCACGTGCGGGCCACGGCACAGGTCGGACCATTCGCCGCTCCGATAGACGACCACCGTGTCGGCGCCGGCGCCCTCGGCTTCGTCCAGGCCCTCGATGATCTCCCGTTTGAACGACTGGTCAGCGAAGCGCTCCAACGCCTGTTGGCGGGACAGCTCTTCCCGGACGAAGGGCTGGTCCGCCGCTCTGATCTCGGCCATCCGGGCCTCGATCCGCGGCAGGTCGTCGGGTGTGAGCGGCTGCGGAAGCTCGAAGTCGTAATAGAAGCCGTCCTCGATCGGGGGGCCGATCGCGTACTTCGCATCGGGGATCAGGTCGCACACGGCCTGGGCCATGACATGCGCCATGGAATGGCGAAGGACGTGCAGCCCGTCGGGCTGGTCCGGGACCACGGGTTCCACCGTTCCGTCGCTGCTTGGGACGAACGACAGGTCGACCAGCTCGCCGTCGAACCGGGCGACGATCGCCTCAGGAGGGAGGATCGACCCGATCGGCTCGCCCTCGGGGAGCGCGACGCGGTGCCCGTCGGGAAGCTCGATCTGCGGCATGGGCAGCCATGATAGCCGCACGGCTCCGCGCTCCTGCGCGCTTCTGTACCGCCGCCGCCGGCGACGGGCTACTCGTATGAGATGGCCCGAAGGACGTTCAACCTGGCCGCCCGGCGGGCCGGCAGGATCGCGGCCAGCACGCCCGCGAGGCCCGCAAGGACGAGGTACAGCACGAGCTGCCCCCCGGGGATCCGAAGCTCGGTGACGCCCTGGGACGCCAGCGCCTGCTGAAGCGACCATCCGAACGCCACGCCGATGGCGATCCCCAGCACCGCGCCGAGGATGGCGATGATCACCGACTCCCATCGGATCATCGAGCGCACCTGCCGCCGGCTCATCCCCACGGCTCGCAGCAACCCGAGCTCGCGGGTCCGCTCGAAGATGGACAGGCCGAGGGTGTTCACGATGCCGAACAGGGCGATGAGGATTGCCATGGCGAGCAGCGCGGTGATCAGCCCGACCAACTGGTTGATGAACCCGGCCTGCTTGTCGCGGAACGCCGTCTGATCCTGGACCTCGATGTTGCCGAAGCTCCGGGTGATGTCCTCGATCCCCCGCTGCACCGTCTGCGGGTCCGCTCCCGGCTGGAGCTTCACCATCACGTACGAGTCGAGCTGCTCGGGAAAGTACCGCTGGTAGGTCCGGAGCGAGACCACGTAGTTGCCCACCAGCCGGTTCTCGTCGTAGGTGCCGCCGATCGTGAGCGAGGCCTTCCCGACGGTCCCGAAGGCGGCCGGCAGGGCATCACCGACGACCCAGCCGTTCTTCGTGGCCACGTCGTCGAACACCAGCACGTCCCCGTTCGCCAACGCCTCGATGGAACCGGGCGACTCCTTCAAGGAGGTGACCTGCTCCACCGTTGATGGATCGACGGCGGTGAGGAACGCCGTCGATCCATTCACCCGGAATCCGCCCTGGCGGAACTCCGACACCGCGGCCACGCCCGGCACCTGGCTCGTCTTGGCCGCCGCGTCCGGGCTGAACGGCACGGACGAGGACGTCGACAGGATCAGGTCGGCCTTCAGGGTGTCGTTGAGCGCTGCATCGAACGACGCCTTCAACGATGAAGCCAGGATGGCCACCATCGCCACCAGCCCCAGCCCGATCATCAGCGCGGCGGCAGTCGACGCAGAGCGGCGGGGGTTGCGCATGGCGTTCTCCCTGCCCAGCTTGCCTTGTACGCCGAGGCCTTGGATCGGCGCGCCGATCGCCCCGGCGACGGGCCTGGCCACCAGCGGGGACAGGATGGCAACGCCGACGAACGTCGCCGCCGCTCCAGCCCCGACGAGGACGCCGGCGCTCGTGGGCGTTCCGAACAGTCCGTACAGGAGGGCCGCCACCCCACCGGCCGTGACCACGAGGCCGGCCACGAGCCGTCGCCCCCACGACCCCGCGGTCCCGGTCTCTTGCGACTCCCGCAGGGCCTGGACCGGGGCGACCTTGGCCGCTCGCCACGCGGGCAGGAAGGAGGAGAAGACCGTCACGACCGTCCCGATGAGCAGCGCCACGATGATCGTGCGCGGCTCGAGCTGGGTCGACGTGCTAGGGAGGTCGATGTTGAACGCTGCGAGCAGCCCCTGCAGGCCGAGGGCGATCCCGATCCCGGCCACGATTCCCAGGACCGATGCGAACAGCCCGACGGCGAACGCCTCCACGATCACCGACGTCATCACCTGCCGGCGGGAGGCGCCGAGCGTCCGCAGCAGGGCGAGCTCCCGCGTGCGCTGGGCCACGATGATCGAGAAGGTGTTGAAGATGATGAATGCGCCGACGAACAGCGCGATGAAGGCGAACACCAGCAGCGCGGTCCGGAAGAACCCCAGGGCCTCCTTCAGCGCCTGCGAGTTCTCATCGGCAACGGTGGCGCTGGTGACCGCCTCGACGCCTTTGGGAAGCGCGTCTTGGATCCGCGCGCGGAGCTCGGTGTCCGAGACGCCGGGGTCCCCCACAACGTCGATCTCGTCGACCACGCCCTCCTTGCCCAGGACCTTCTGGGCCGTCTTGGTGTCGAACAGCGCGAGCGTCGCCCCGCCCAGGTTGTCCGCCGTCCCGAATCCCACGATGCCCACGATCCGGAACTCCCGCGAGGGCCCCTGGAACAGGATCCTGATGGTCTGACCCACGGTGAGCCCGTACTTCTTCGCGGTCGCTGCGTCCACCACCACCTGGTCGGCGGCGGTCGGAGCGTTCCCGGATCGGAGCTCGAGCGTGGCATTCGCCGTCTGGTTCCAGTTCGCCCCGAAGGTCGGCGGGCCGACCCCCCCGATGGCGTCGCCCGTCTTCGGATCGACCATCTGCGCGTAGCCGGTGACGCCGCCCTCCGCCGACCGGACCCCCGCGACGCGGGCCACGGTGGCCACCAGATCCTCCGGGATCGGGTTGCGTTGCTCGCCGCCCCCGCCGGGCCCGGCCTGGCTCGGCTCGAACGCCGACGTCGCCCGGACGATGACGTCGCTCCCCGACGCGGCCTGCACGAACAGGTCGTCGAACGCCTTGTTCATCGTGTCGGTCAGGACGAACGTCCCGGCCACGAAGCCCACGCCGAGGACGATCGACAGGGCGGTGAGGCCCAGGCGCAGCTTGCGGGCCAGGAGGCTCTTCAGCGTTGCGTGCAACACGGCGGTCAGACCTCCAGCAACTTCAGCCGATCGAGCACGCGCTCCGAGGTCGGATCGCGCATCTCGTCGACGACGTGGCCGTCGGAGAGGAAGACGACCCGGTCGGCGAAGCTCGCCGCGCTGGGATCGTGCGTGACCATGACGATCGTCTGGCGATGGTCGTCCACGGCGCTGCGGAGGAACGACAGCAGCTCCGCGCCGCTCTTCGAGTCCAGATTCCCGGTGGGCTCGTCCGCATACACGATATCGGGCTTGCTGACCAGGGCTCGGGCCCCCGCCACGCGCTGCTGCTGCCCGCCGGAGAGCTCGTTGGGTCGGTGGCCCAGCCGGGACCGGAGGCCCACGGCGTCCACGACGGTATCGAACCATCCGCGGTCGGGTTTGTGGCCGGCGATGTCGAGCGGGAGGGTGATGTTCTCGGCCGCGGTGAGCGTTGGCACCAGGTTGTAGGCCTGGAACACGAAGCCGACCTTCTCCCGCCGGAGCAGCGTGAGCTGTTTCTCCGACAGGGCTGTGAGATCCACCTCGCCGATGAACACCTGTCCCGACGTCGGCGCGTCGAGGCCCGCCATGCAGTGGAGCAGCGTGGACTTCCCCGACCCCGAGGGTCCCATGATCGCGGTAAACCGCCCGGCCTCGAAGTCGACCGTGACCCCGCCGAGCGCTACCACCTCCGCATCGCCGGAGCCGTAGACCTTGTACAGGTCCACGGCGCGTGCCGCCGTACCGTTCCTCGAAAAACCGGTTGTTCCGTCTGCGGGCGTCATGGCCTCTCCTCTGTTTCGTGCCGTACGTACTGCCCAGAGCCCCACGACGTGGTGCCGGACCGGGCGGCCGGTTCGAGCAGGCAGGCAGGATACCCTCGATGTGGACGAAGGACTGTCCGAGGCCGCCGCTACGATGCGGGTGAGAGGGGTGGAGATGTCGGCGGGACCGCCCGACACCGAGACGGTCGAGATCGGAGCATCGTCGTTGGTGCGCCGCGGATGGCCGCAGGCAATCCGCGGCGCCCTCCTCGCGGCGCTCTGCGTCGCGGCCGCGGGCCAGATCGTCGCGTTCCTCGCGCTCCTGGCAGGCGCGCTCGGAGATGCGTCGGCCGGCCAGGCCGCCCGGTACGGGTGGGCCCTGTTCTACGCGTTCCATCACGTCGGGCTGGCGTTTCGATCCCCCGACCTCCGCCTGCCGGCGCACGCCGAACGCGTGCTCGCGTGGCCCGGCGGCTACGCGGTGGACGCCGTGCTGGCGTTCGCGCTGCTCTCGGGCACCGCCCTGTCTGCCTGGCTGCTCATGCGCGCGGGCCGCTCGATCGGTCGAGCCGTCGGAGGACCCGAGCTCCGCCGGGGCATCCACGGCGCCAAGGTCGCTGTCCCTTATGCCATCCTCAGCTGGGTCGCGTCGTGGGGGCTGAGCGTTCGCCTTCGGCTCCCCGACGCATCCCCGCTGTCGGTTCACTCCTCACACCTGGCGGCGTTCTTTTGGCCCCTCACGCTCGCCGTCGCGTTCGGACTCGTGGGAGGGATCCGCTCTGCCGGCGAGGGGATCTGGACGTCGCCGTGGATCTGGGAGACCGAGACCTGGCCCCGGCGTTGGCATGGCGCGGTGCGGGGCGGCCTGTGGATGCTCGGCCTGGGGCTGTCGCTTTCGCTCGTCGGCCTGGGGATCCTGGCGCTCGCCGATGCGGACCGCACGGCGTCGCTCGTGGACACGGCCTTCCATCGGGGGGTGGGCACGGGGCTCGCGGTGGTCCTGCTCGGCCTCCTCGCGCTCCCGAACGCCGCCGCCTGGACGCTGGTCCCGGCGATGGGCGGGTGCCTCGAGGTCGGCGGAGGCGCCGGCTCATCCCTTCCCCCTTACTGCTTCCTGTCCTACGGCTCCTTCTTCGGTCATCGGCTCCCCGATACCTTCATCTCCGCATGGGGGTACCCGGAGCTCGGCCCCTCTCCCCGAGGGTTCCTGTTCTTCCTCCTGGTCCCGGCGATTACCGTCCTGGCCGGCGGAATCCTGGCGGCGCGACGGGCGGAGGTACGGGGCCGACTGGAGGGGGCGCTGGTGGGAGCGATGGCCGGTACGGTCTTCGCCGTCTGTCTCACGGCCCTCCTGATCCTTGCCCTGGTGACCGCCCGGTTCCACGGGCCGCTGTCCTACGTGGCCACCGGGTACTTCCGGTACGGGCCGTACCCTCCGTATGGGCTGGAGCTAGGCCTGGCATGGGGGTGCGTCGGCGGCGCGATCGGCGGGTTGGTCGGTGCCATCCGGACGCACCGATCTCGTCGCGTGCATCGCGCCGTCATGCCCTCCTGACCAGGGGGAGTCGTTGTATGGGGGGATGTCCTCCGCATCCACGGCTGGGACACCGTGAAGGGACGGAGTACTGCGAGGTTCCCCGGGGCGAGGCCGGCGATCCCGGATCAGGTCGTGGGCGCGGCAGGATTTGAACCTACGACCTCTTGCGTGTGAAGCAAGCGCTCTCCCGCTGAGCTACGCGCCCGGGAGCAGACACGATAGCACCCGGTTCAGCGGGCAGATGAAGGGAAACCCGCCAAAGGAGACGGCGGCGCGTGCCCGCGTCGCGCCGCCGTCATCGCCGAGCTTCACAGCTCGGACCGGCCAAGTTTGGCACTCGCCACTGCGGGGCGCAAGACCCAGATTCGCCCCCTGACCAGGCCAGACCCACGTTCCAGGCCCTGGTTTCCTCACTCCGGTTTGTGGGACGCCGTTCCGGGAGAACGTCGACCAGCTGAACCTGAGCCCTCCGGCGGTCCTGGTCGGTGGGCTGATCTGCGGTATGTCGCTACGCTTCGACCACGGTCAGGAAGAGGAGGGACATCGACGTGGCAGCCGGGGTTCGATTGATCCGTCCCGACGAGCGCACGTTGGGGGCGCCGACGCCCGGGATGACCAGGGAAGAGGCCGTCGCAACCGACCGGCAATGGGCGGGCGTGGCCCGGACCGAGGCGGGGATGGCCTCCGGATGGCACCATCACGGCGACTTCGAGTCGACGATCTACGTACTCTCGGGAGTCCTTCGCATGGAATTCGGCCCCGGCGGCGCGGAGGTCCTGGAGGCCGGTCCCGGGGACTTCCTTCACGTCGCGCCCGGCGCCGTGCATCGGGAGAGCAATCCGAGCGAGGAGGAGGCGAGGATCGTCGTGGTGCGTTCGGGATCCGGCGAGCCGGTGTTCAACCTAGACGGACCGGGGTAGCGGGCGTCCGAAGCGATGCGGTGGATCGCGCTCCCGGTGGGCATCGTGCTCCTCGTCTGGGCGCTGTTGGACGTGTTCCGGACCCTCGTCACGCCCCGGGCGGCACGCGGGCGATTCCGCCTGAGCCGGATGCTGTTCCAGCCTCTGTGGCGCCCCTGGAGATGGGTCGGCCTGCGGTGCAAGACGGTCCAGACACGGGAGCGGGTCCTGGCTGCCGCGGCGCCCTTCTTCTTCTTCGTCCTACTGGTCGGCTGGGTGCTCATCGCCTTGCTGGCGTTCGCGCTGATCCTGTGGAGCCCGGCATTCGTCCACGGGATGAGGGCAGGCGGCGGCTCGTTCGGGAACGCCCTCTACTACAGCGGGGCCGACCTGTTCACGCTCGGGGTCGGCGGCGGCGTTACCGGATGGACGCGGGCCGTCGCGGTAGCCGAAGGGGCGACCGGCCTTGGGCTGTTCGCGGTGGTGATCGCCTATCTCCCGGTGCTGTACCAGGCCTTCAACCGCCGTGAGGTCGGGGTGCTGCTGCTCGACGCGAGGGCCGGGTCACCTCCGTCGGGTCCCGAGCTACTCCACCGGATGGGGAGCGCCGGCGTGGCCTCCTCGTTGCCGCAGCTGTTCGCGGAGTGGGAGCGATGGGTTTCCGACGTGCTGGAGACCCACATGTCCTATCCCATCCTCGCCTTGTTCCGTTCGCCGCACGACAACACCTCCTGGGTCACTTCACTCGGCTCCGTGCTCGATGCGGCCACGCTGATCCTCACCTCCCTGGACGACGAGCCGGGCGAGAGCGCGAAGCTCTTCTACGGGACTGGAGTCCACGCTGTCGAGGACCTCTTCTACTACTTCCGGCTGACGGAGCGGGAGGCGGTGATCCAACGCAACGAATTCGAGGACGTTCTGAACGACATGAAGAACGACGGTTTCGCCATCCGGCCCGTGGATGAAGCGTTCGCCTCCTTCACGGAGAAGCGTGCGAAATACGCGCCGCGGCTGGATGCGATCGTGGTGTTACTGGCCGCACCTCCCGGTCAGTGGATCGGCGACCGCTCGTTCCTCGGGGCGCGCACGGCACACTGAGCCGCGGTTGACGCGGACAAGGGTTCCTCAGATGGAACCGTGGAATGTGTCGCAGGCGCGCGGATCACCGGACCGGAAGCCGGTCTGGAACCAGTGCTGCCGATCCGCCGACGAGCCGTGCGTCCATGTCTCCCGATTGACGTGCCCCTGGAACTCGCGCTGGATACGATCGTCGCCAACGGCGGCCGCAGCGCTAGTGCGTCGGCGATATCCTGATCGGTGATCCGCGCGAGATAGCCCGTCTCGACGGCGTTCGCCGTGCAGACGCCGGCGAAGCAATCGGCCTGCAGGTCCGATCGGACGCCCGCGCTCTGCGGTCCCTCTCGGTCGTTCCCGATCTGATCGAGGATGCCGAGCAAGTCCTGGACGTGATGCCCGTACTCGTGCGCGAGCACGTAAGCCTGCGCGAGAGGGCCGCCGGCTGCCCCGAATCGGTCGGTGAGCTCTTGGAAGAACCCGAGGTCGATGTACACGCTCGCGTCGGCAGGACAGTAGAACGGGCCGACCTCGGTGGTGGCCCTGCCGCAGGCGGTCGTGGTCGCGCCGGTGAAGAACACGGTCGGTGACTCCCGGTACCCCCTGATCTGTCCCTGCCAGTAACTCTGGATGCTGTTCACGAACGCGACGATGCGGCAGTCCTCGCTCTTCTCGGCGTCGGCACCGGTCCGACAGTGGCTGAGATCGGAGGGCGTCGATCCACCACCGACCGTGACTCCCGCGAGGTCACGAGGGTCTCCTCAACCGACGTCGATCCCGACCCCTCTCCGCTGAGGTTCAGGATGATGAGGAGCAGTGCGACGACGACCCCGATGCCGCCCCCGCCGACCGCCACCCCGCGCCCGAGCGATCGGCCTCGCCGGTCCTCGATCTGCGAGGGATCGAGCCGGGCCCTCTTTCGGAACACGCCAGGATGATAGCCACGCAGATCGCTGGTGGGCGCGAGAGAATGTGGACCTCTGACCTCTTCCGCGTCAATGACGCCGGCGTATCCAGCCGAATGAACGGGTCAGGAAGCCTGTGGCTGATGTGCGGGCAGTAGGGCGATCCGTTCCCGGCGTCACTCGTCGCTCCAGTCGACGCTCCGATCTAGAGCCGTCCGACGACGAGCCTGTACCTGCCGGTCGAGAACCAGGATGAGACCTGGAGGTAGTACGTGCCGGTCTTCCTGGCTCTGAAGGCCAGCGCCTCCAGCTTCCCTTTCCCCCGAGCACTGGCCCGCTGCAACCATTGGCAGGGCCCAACCCAGTCACAGCCGGGCTCCACTTGCCAGATCTGGACGGTTCCGGGCTTCCACACATAGAGGTCGTAGTCGTGTCGCGCGGGGACATCGAGGACGACCCCATAGTTGAACCCCCGCCTCAGTCTGACCTTGAATACGTCGTTGACGTTCGACGGGTACGAGACCCGACCCCGAGCGATTCCCGAGATGCGGGCCGCGCCCGCGATGTTCCCCGTACTCAGTCGAAGGCTCGTCGTGGGGCTCGCCACAAGCGCCGTCGCGGCGTTGACGCGGCCACTGGTCGCCGTCCACCCACCCGCCAGGTCAGCCGGGTGATCGACGGCATTCAGGACGGCGTTCCGCAGTTGGACGACGCTGTACTCAGGGTGCACCGACTTCACCAGCCCAGCCACCCCAGCCACCATGGGAGCGGAGAACGAGGTACCGTCCGCGACCACGTAGCTGCCGGGCGGCGATGTCGTCAGAATGTCCACACCCGGGGCTGCCAGATCGACCGAGTCGTGACCGAAGTTGGTAAAGAAGCACGGGTTGGTCTTCTGCAGTTGGATGGCGCATCCCGTGCGGTATCCGTATTGGTCTTGATCGTTGCTCGCGGCGACCGAGAGGATGCCTGGGATGTCATATGAAGCTGGGAACAGGGGGGCATCGGCAAGCTTGGTGTTGCTGAGGTCGGGAATCGCCATATCGTTGTTGCCTGCCTCGTTCCCAGCCGCCGCCACGGAGAGGACTCCGGCCTTGTAGGCTGCCTGGAAGGCCAACCACTCGGGTGCAAGGAAGACGTCAGCAGATGCGAAGCTTGCGTTGATGATGTCGGCCCCATTCTCGAACGCGTAGGCGATCGCATTGAGCTCCTGCCCAAGGTTGTGAGCGCGCAAGATCATGAGGCGACACCCCGGACAAACCCCGCTGCCGTCGATGCCGTTGTTCATCGTGGCCGCGATGAGACCAGCGACCTCCGTGCCATGACCCTCGGTATCTTGAGGGACGGCATCGTTCTCGATGAAGTCCCACCCGTAGGTATCATCGACGTACCCGTTGCCATCGTCGTCGAGCCCGTTGCCTGCTATCTCGTCCACGTTTGACCAGAGACTCGCCTGCAAGTCGGGATGCGTAGCTTCGATCCCGCTATCGATGATCGCGACAACCGCCTCGACCGAACCTGTCGTAGTCGACCAAGCATCGGATGCGTCGATGTCGGCCTCGCTCAGGCCCTGGACTGTGGGCGGGGGCGGATCAGCGATCTGGTGCGACTGTCCGACGTTCCTTAGCCCCCATTGTTCCGTGAACAGAGGGTCGGTCGGCACCACTTCGTCTCGATGCGTGAGCAGGTTTGGGACCGCCCACGCGACGGAGGGCTCCCGTTCATAGGCGTTCATCGCTCGAATGACATTCAGGCTGGGAGGAATCTTGACGAGGGTTGCGCCGAATTGGGGGATACGGTCGATTACCCTAGCGCTGGTCCTCCGCAGGAGACCAGATCGATCCCTCTCGGTGGCTGACGGCCTGAAGCCGACGATGAGTTGACCCCTCATGTAGGAGGAAACCGCGGGTTGTTTCGAGCGCTTCGGCTGTTCGATGTTGCTCACCGATCGGGCTGGCTCGTGCCTCGGCTGCGCCAGGACGGGCTGTGTGACCAACGCGGTTGCCACGGTCGCGGCCAGGGTCATCCTGGCGGCTGCCGATCGCAGAGGCCTCCCCCAAGACTTCAAACTCACAAGGAGATTGACATAGGTTGATCGGCCGGGCAAGTGGAGCGAGAATCATCGCCGCTGACCCACCCGCAGCTGGGCGGTGGGATCTCGGCGTTCTGCCGGAAGGTCCCGCGGCCCGGCGATGGGGAGACCTCGACGAGGGCTTCACCGTGGCTCAGATCCGGCGGTCCTTACAGGTCCTAGCCGGGCCTGGGCCTCTCGTTAGGGGCCGCGATGAGACCTACTGGGCTTTGGCGTACTTCTCGGCTCCGAGGAGTTCAACCGAGACGACCGGTTCGTCTCCGACAACCCAGGCGTCGTGACCCGGTTCCACCTCGTAGGCCTCTCCTGCGCTCAGTTCCGACTCACCGCCGTCGTCGGTGATGACATGGAGCCGTCCGGACAGGACGTAACCGGCATGGTGGGTCTGGCACGACTCGGTCTTCACGATGGGCTTCACGCTCTCGGACCACT
Source organism: Actinomycetota bacterium (assembly GCA_035637835.1). Classification (GTDB taxonomy): domain Bacteria; phylum Actinomycetota; class UBA4738; order UBA4738; family HRBIN12; genus AC-69. The sequence continues at coordinate 25,336 of DASPWN010000038.1, forward strand.
TCCACCCCGGCTCGAATGTATTTCGACCGAACGTGAAGCCACCGACCTTCAGGACTTCGAGTTGGCCGTGATCGAACTTCCGTGTCTCGTCAGGTGCATCCAACTTTCGATTCGCTACCGCCACTGAAGCCTCCTTCCCTGTGAACCTCAAAGCCTAACCTGTACCAGTGAGTTTGCCCCGGCCTGCCGGACGGCTCGTCGCGGACGAGCCCGTGGGGTGCATTTATTGGGTTACGGTTGTGACCAGCGAGTTTCTCCCGCGCGCTCAAAGGACCCTGGGCCGACCACAACCGAGCCCTGTTTGGTGTGAGCCTGCCCCACCTTGAGAGGCGCTGGCGCGGCCCACCGGTCAAGGGGTTGAGTGCTTCCCACTCAGGGATGGTTCTGCGGAGTAGCCGCGGAGGCCCGGCAATCGTCCACTCGACGGCATCTCCGTCGGCCAGGCCGGCACAACGCTGGAATCACGAACCTGCAGGTCAGGTCAGGGTGGGAACCGAATAATTGCCCCCCACAGGTCATGGGCGGACCGTGTCGTGTCCTTCAGGACGTCACAGGCTTCCCTCTGCTGCCGCCCTTGCCCAACGCGGCGCGGCCGCCCCGCCTGCCCCCTGGCTCCCTCTTCTCCTTCGATCGTCGCTGGTCCATCTTCTTGCGGCCGCTGTCGTGCTTCTGCTTCGCCACAGAGGACTCCTATCTCGGGAGGACAGAACCTTAGCACCCTAGGCTCCTGTACCCCCTGGAGCGATCCTCCGCGTGACTGGCGGACCGTAACCGGTGGATCCCGCAGGGTCGGAGTGCCTTCCGAGCTCTTCCTCCGGCTCCTGGCGGGCCGAACGAGCGTGAAGGAAACGCCGCTGCTCAGGCGTCTACGGAACGCACCAGCGAGCGGGGGATGTGGGTAACAGCCCGGTAGTCCCGTCCACCAAGCGTTGGGTGGCATTTCGAAGTTCATGCGGCCTGTCTTGGCTTGAGCCCAGCGGCAATCCGCCCACGGTAGTACAGCAACAGCGCCCGGAAGCTCACCTTGCCGAACAGCGGGTAGTTCGGGCCGGGATCGGTGTGAGTCGAGGATGACCACTTCGACAGGGACAACTGGGCGTGAGTCGTGTAGCCCCTGATCTTGCCCGCATCGAGGGCCTTGGTATTGCGGAACCTACGCGGCAGCTTGTGCTTCTTGCACCACCAGGCCGTCCAGAAAGCCGCCCGCTTGATGGTGTTCAGATGCCGGAGCCACTTCTTGCGGCTCCAGGCTGCGAATCCGACCTGCTCGATGTTCAGTGTCCAGTCGTTGGGCTCTTGGACTGTGCAGGAGCCCAGCCATTCTGGCACGATCCGGTACGTCACGCCCTCGCCCACGCACAGGTGGGCCGACACGTCCGACGAGCCACTGAGCGTGATCGCCCCACCCTCGGCCGTGGGACCCTCCGTGGAGTGGAGAACGACGAGCTTGATGGCCGTCTGCGAGACCGCGCAGTGCTGCTTGCGGAAGTACCGGTCATCGTACTCGTAAGTCTTCACCGGCCGTCCTTCCGGGGCCGATTGCCCTCGTCTTCCCGACAGCCATCGGCTGACCTTAGCCGCTCTGACGATCGAGACCACCGGGTACCGCTTCTGGAGGCGCTGCAGCAGGCTGACCGGGCGCTGGCGAGAGCGCTCCGCTTCGGCCTGCGCGGCAGGCACCACCTCATCTCGCCCAGATGAGTCAACGCTCGTCGCGGGCATGGCCGCTCAGGCCCAGCGAGCGCCATCTCATATCGCGCCCTTCGAATGCGAGTTCGCATCGTTCGGTCGGTTCATCGACCCCATACCTACCGCGCTGTACCTAGAACCGCATCCCGCCGACCCGTTCAGGGCAATGATCGCTGCTCTGGAACGGACATTCGCTCTTCGTGCCTACGGCGGGCAGTTCGAGGACGTCATCCCCCACATGACGCTCGTCGAGAGTCCGGATCTTGCACTCTGGGCACGAACCGAGTCGCGCGTGGGTGAATCGTCCCGTTGTCTGAGACGATCAGCACGTTCTCGATCTATCGCGAGACGCACTCGGGATGGCACGAAGCCTTCACGAAGCCGCTTGGGAGATCACCGGACGACGTGGGGTTACCGTCCGGCGGCTAAGGAATGGCGCTTTGTGACGTCAACGACACTCGCCCCGAGGGTCCTCTTGTCCGACTGATGATCAGAGCGCACAATTAGGTGAAAGCGCGGTGCCCGGATCGGAGGATCGTCCATGTACTGTCCGAATTGCGGCCTCGGTCAGCCTGATCAGCACCGGTTCTGTATCTCGTGCGGCCTGCCCTTGCCGCATGACCTGCTACCGGCGAGAGGGCCAAAGATCACCGGGCTCTTCCCGGGGATCCCGACGCACTGGGACGATCCCGCGGAGCCGGTGCTCCGGGTGAGCAGGTACTTCGAGGACCGGGAGGTCGAAGGTCCGGGAGGCCGCGTCGTCATCCCGGGTCACTACGCGCGGTTCTCGGTCTGGGTCATCGATCGGCCAGTCTGCGCGATGAGCTTGCCCGATGGACAGGGCGAGCGCCTCGCGCGATTCTTGGTTGCGCCAGTGCCTAGCGGCGAACCAGTAAACAATCCGTCCCTCAACTGACTGTCGCCAAGCACACTATCGTCCCCATCACTAGTCGCCTTTGGTGGTCCTCGAGGCTTTGGTCGTGAACGACAGAGTCCCCGGCTTCTATAGAACCCTGCACTACGGGCTAGGCGATCCGTTGGCCTCGGGCCATCGCCACATCGGGGGGGAACTCGGTCCTCCGCCATCCGGCCAGGTCGGCGTGCCAGTGCGAGTCCGCCCGCCGGGCCTGCGCGGCGCAGGCCCGGCTGCAGAAGCTTCAGAGCGAAAGTCCGGCCTGAAGGACATCGGGCCAGTATCTATAGAGGGCTCGTGCCTGGTCGAGAATCAGGGCAGAACCTGTAGGGCACAAATACCTCAGATCGGGCCCGTGGCCAGGTTTTCGAGTTCGCTCGACCTGCCCCGCCTCTGCAGCCAACCCCGCCTGACACCCCGGCGTGACGTGCCGCGGGAAGGAAACACCTGTACGCCGTTCAATCCGCAGAGTGTTCATGCGACATGTGGGCCTCCGCGGGCCGGCGCCGCTACGACTTCGAGCGAGATGGCTGAGGCGGGGAATCGCTATACGCGGACGCGAAGAGGTAATTCGCGGCCAGACTCCGATACGGCCGCCACGCCTCTGCGATGGCTACCACCTCGGCCTGACTGGGGAGGTGGTCGAGCCCATATACGCGGTGGATCGCTTTGCGGAGCGCAAGGTCCCCGGGAAGCACGACGTCTTCGCGATGGAGCGCGATCGCCAGGAAACCCTCAGCGGTCCAACGGCCGACTCCCGAGACCTCGGTCAGGCGGGCCACGACTTCCTCGTCGGAGAGCCGCTCGAGCTCTTCCGGGTCCAGCCGGCCGTCGATGAAACGTTCGGCGAGGTCGCGCAGAGTCTGCACCTTGCGGTGGGACAGACCCGCGGCCCGGATGTCGACGGGGTCGGACTCGAGCAGCTCCTCAGGCGAAGGCAGATGTCCGCCGAAGCGATTCATCACGCGGTCCAGCATGGTCCTGGTGACGGCAACCGAGAGTTGCTGGCCGATGACCTGGAAGATCAGCACGCCGAAGGCATCCATCTTCGGCATCCTCTCGAGCCATGCATCCGGGTCGTAGTCCGGGTTCGTGTCGATCAGCGCGCCGATCACCGGGTCGGCCTTTCGCAGGGTCGCGAGGGCCGCGGCATCACGATGACTCCCATTCCCGCTCATGCTCTCCCCCGATTTCCCTTGGTCGTTCTGAAGTCACCCTGTCCAACGCCGCTATGGCTGCCCAGATTCCCCTAGAATGAATTCCCGGTCGCTGCTCCGGATAGGCCAGTCAGCCTCCTCGCTACAGTGCCAGACAATGTTCACGAAACAGGTGTCTCGCCCGGTGGACAGTCTGGATCCCCCATCGTGGCCGCGGAGGCGGAGCAGGTCGAGCGGACTCGAAAACCTGGTCACGGGCCCAATCCGACGTCTTTGTGCCCTACAGGTAGAGGATGGAGCGGATCGCGGCGAAGCATTGTCACAGATCGCACCGCCGTTCCTGCCCTCAAGGCGCGATCGGGTTTGTAACCCCACGGGGTCGACGCCGACCCTCATAGTCAGGCGTTGCGCACGACCGCGGACACCGCCCGTCGGCAGGTATCGTTCGCCAGCTCGACCCTCGGCGCCACCGTCCGGTACCTTCCGGAGCGGTCGGGGATCCGCTCGCGGTAGAAGCCCGTGTCGTCGGTTAAGGTCGCCTCGATCGTGCGCCACTCCCCCGACATCCTTCGCTGGATCCTCACCCGCACGTTTCGGCGGCAGGCAGCGAACCCGTCGCTCACCCTGACGTGCCCTCGCGCCACGAGAGTGTTGGGTCCAGCTAGGCCGGGTCGCCGGCCCGCCGACCCAACAGGAGGACGACCCGGGATAGAACTAGTCCGTCCGCACCGAGGAGGATTCGGGGTCCCGTTGGAATGAGGTATGGCCGCATTGAGAATCGAACTAAGGACCAAGGTCATCAGCGTGTGGAAGTCGTGAATGACAGCCCGGAAGCCGATCTGCGTCCTCGCCATCTGGCAAGGAGCGAGATCGTCCCCTTGATCGGTTCAATGCCTGATCGACGATTTGAGAACCAGGGAGGTAGCGGACGTGGGCTTCGACACCCTGAGGACCGTGGATCGGCGGGCAACGCGATTGGACGGTCCCAACCACCGCGATTACCGCCCGTCATCCCTGCACCATCCCACCCTCGCTGGGCTTGACGGCCTTGATGATCACGGCAGTGGCAACACGATCTTGATGGTCGAGGGAGATCGTCCGCCGCATGACCTCGATGACCTCGTGCGTGAA
>DASPWN010000039.1:0-11231 GCA_035637835.1 Actinomycetota bacterium
GCGTCGTCACCGGTCATCGCATACGTCTTCGGGACTCCCGCCAGATAGGCCATGGTGTGCGGCGCGAACACCTTGAGGGCCCACACGGGGGACCCCCATAGAGCATGCGGGCCCAGGCGGGCTGCACCACGACGGTTCATCCTCCCGGGAGGTTCCCCGAGATCACCACCAGGTGGCTGACCCTCTCGGGGTGGCGCAGGGCCAGCTGAAGGGCCGAGGTGGTGCCGGCCGAGATGCCGATGACATCGATCTGGCCGATGCCGAGGGCGTCGAGCAGCGCGGTGAGCGCATCGGCCTGGGCGGCCGGTGTCGCCTCGGGCGGCATGCTCGAGGCGAGGTAGCCGAATCGGACCCACCGAGGATGGCCGGCAGCATCAGGCCATCCCGAGCCGAGCGCTCGCAGTACTCGTTGTCGATCGGCCAGGCCCGCGTGGCGCAGCGTCTGCCACGCACACACCGAGTAGGGCAGCACGACCAGGGGGGAGGTGATGGCACCGGGCGTGTAGCCACCGGCAACAGCCGACTCCGCGAGGTGGGCAAATGCGTGGCCCGCGTACGCGGCGAGGGCGGGAAGGAACAACCCGGTGTCCACGGACCGAGAACGGAGGGCCCGCAGCGAGGACCAGGTGACAATGCCGCCGATAACCCCCATGGCCAGGGTGGCCTGAGCCGGGGTGGTTTCCACCGCTTGGCGACCGCGCGGGGGATCCAGGGGAATCGCCCGCGGATCCGTTCGGCGACACGCCGATTCCATGTGCCCATGGTTACGACTTCCTCCAGGTCGTGGAGGGTCCAGGCCAAGGGAACAGCACTATGACCCGGGGAACGGCTGGTGGCAGTCCCTATTCCATCTGGCGATCAGTATTCGGCTGAGCGGCGACGAACGGCCCGCGGCTCAATCACAGATGATGCCTCAGGCATCGGTTCCGACGTCTGCGGATAATCGTCCCGCGAGATCGTGTTGAGGGCGGCGATGCACACTCAACCAGATCGCGATGCGAGGCCGGGATCCAGTGGGATCGGTTGTCGCTGATCAGGCCGGTCCTTCTTGTCAGGAACAGCCTTCCTCATAGCCGCTCATCGTGCAGGGGCCACTGCCTCTGGCACGCGTTGCCTCGCGATGGGTTCAGCGATGGCCTCCTCATTCAGGGTCAGGCCATAACCGCTCTCGATCAGTTCCTTGAACCGTTCGGTGAACCGGGCCCCCGGTGCGGCGTCCATCATGTTGTGATCGAAGCTGACCGTCAGGCTCAGGTAGTCCCGCGTGGCGATCTGCCCGTCGACGATCTCCCGCTTCTGGCCGATGCCGCCGATCGTGATCCAGCAGATGGACGGAGAAGAAGGAGGGATGCCCCACCCGGGGCCCTTGCCCACCATGCCCACCGCCGTGAGGGTCACCGTCCCCCAGCGCTTCTTCCACTCCCGGGGGAACCACTTCCCGATCCGGGTGACGAGCTCGAAGTACGGGCGGAACAGCCAGGCCGGCAGGATCTGTGACTCCTTCGCGCCTCCCACGTCGATCTTCGTCACGTCCTCGACCTGGGCGGCCCTGATCTCGTCATGGATCTCGCGGAACGTCTTGCGGTTGGCGGCTCGGACGATGCAGGGGAGGACCTGTGGCTGGCCCGCGATCTCCCGCTCGATCCAGGTCAACACGTCCACGTCGCTGAACAGGATGAGGTGGTGGCGGCCCTTCCAGAGGGCATGCACGTATCGGTGCTCGTCGACGGCTCGCCCCAAGCAACCGATAATGAACGCGGTGAACGAGGGGGACTCCCCAGTCCGTGCCTTCACCTCCCGCAGGTACGCGCGAGCCTTGGTCACATCGACTTCGAGCAAGCCATGCATCATCGGCTTGTGGTGGGTGGAGCGGATCGCCTCCCGCATGAAGCGCCTGCTCTTCGAGTACGGGATCACGTGGTCTTCATGCTGCTGCTTCATCGTCTCCTCACTCCCTTCAAGGGATCCATCCGGCTTCCTGAGCGGCGGACGTCTTCGCGGCCTCGACTCGGCGAACCCGCAGACATTGGTCGATGCGAACTGGACGCTGGAGTCGCTGCGTCGTGGCCGGGAAGTACGCCCTAGCGCTCTCCATGCGAACGATCTCGGGTTGGTCGACAGGGTAGGTCTCGCCCTCGTGAACGATGGCGGCCGCCCCGCTGGCCAATATGTTCTTGAGCCAATCGGTGCGCGCGCCGTACACGATGCCGATTACGAACCCGTCCTCGGTCGGCGCCGCCCAGACCGGGGTTTCGTAGGTCCTGCCCGTCGTCCGACCCTGATGCCTTAGCACGGATGCATGCGCACCCGGCGTGCCCGCCGATCGCATCTGGAGTGGATTGCCCACCGCCCGGTGGAAGCGACGGGCTGCATTTCGCACCGTCGAGCCCTTGGACCGGATTCCGAGCACGTAGACGATCGCGATGGCCGAGAGCCCCAAGAACAGCACCGCCAGGACGATCAGGATCGCTCCCGTCATATCACTCCCCCCTTCCCTCGTAGGCAGCTTCCAAGAGGGGCCAGGACCGCTCCGGGCCGAACGGCCCGAACCCGGACCGGCCCACGATCTGATGGGGAGCTCAGTTCCGTTCCAGTGTGCGACCGGGACTCCCCGTCCGTGACCGGATCGCGAGTCGCGGCAAGCCTCTCGAGCAGGTCGGCCCCCTTCACCCCCTTTCTCGATCCATCGGGGCGATGCTCCCCTGTTCGTCCGTCCGTGCGCACCGCCCTCACTTCCCCGCGGCTGCAGCCTCCGCGGCCGGCACCCTGGTCACGTCCCCGGCGGAGATGAAGTCCCTGACAGCCTGTATGACTTCGGCCCTCCGCTCCTCATGCGGATTGTGACCGGCACGCTCGACGAGATGGAGGCGCGCATCGGGGATTCCGCTCGCGAGCTGGGCCTGAGCCTCCGGTGGGAACAGGAAGTCGTGCCGCCCGGCCATGACCAGTGTCGGCACCGTGATCTCGCCGAGCCGATCCATCACGGTCCAGCCCTTGAGCAGATGGCGACCAGCGAAGATCGCCGCCTCCGGGCGCACCTTCGAACGCCATCCACCATGGACCATCAGGCGCGCAATCGCCCACCGGCTCGAACCGTAGCAATACGCGTCCGCGATGCGCATGAAGATCCGGCGAAACTCCTTCGGCTCGAAGTCGCCGTTGAACCAGCGGCGGACCAGCTCCACCTTCTCCGTGCCGTATCCACGTTCGGCGACCACCTCGGCCGCGTTCTGCTGCGACCAATGGCTGTCGCCGGCCGTATCGAGCAGCACGAGGTGCGACAGGCTCTCCGGATACCGCAGCGCATACTCAAGGGCCACATGCCCGCCGAACGAGTGGCCGAGCACCGCCCAGCGTTCGAACCCCAGTCTCTCTCGCAGCGCGTCGGCGTCCGCCGTGAGGTTCTCCCAGGTCATGGAGGAGACCGGCGCGCCGACCGAGCGTCCGTTGCACCGATGGTCGTAGAAGACCAGGGTGAACTGATCTGCACAGGCTCGGAACGGCCACATCGACGAGAGATCTGCCGAAGGGCCACCGTGCATGAGTACCAACGGGTACCCCTGCCCGAGCACTTGGACGTTGAGGGAAACATCTCGAATCGACATCGTCGTCATGGCTTAACCCCCTTCATCTGGGGTCTTCATCGTGAACCCCCCTGGCTCGTTTCGTGGACCTGCTCCGCAGTCCGATCGGCGAAGAAATCGGCGAGTTCGTCATGGATGATCTTCGTTTGGCCAAGCATGAGGTGCCCGCCGGACTCGAGGCTGAGGAAGCGAGAACCGGGGATGCGTTCGGCGGCGCGCCGACTCGCCTCGTGGGACGCGAGCGGGTCGTCTTTGGTGTGGACGAGCAAGGTTGGCACGCTGATCGCCTCCAGGTCGTAGTTGTTGACGTCGGCGTTGGAAACGTAGGCGTCGAAGATCACGCCTGGGATTCGAGGCGCCAAAGGGAACATGCTGTCGATGAAGTCGTTCGCGAACCGGGCGTCGTCGTCGGTCATCGAGAACGATCTCGGGACTCCCGCCAGGCGGATCATGACGGAAGGGAAGAGGGTCTTGAGCACCCAGATGGGAAGCGGCCTGTCGAGCAGCCGGCCCCAGGAGGGTTGGACGACGGCGGTCGGGCTTCCCGGCACGTTGCCCACCAGCACCACGAGGTGCTTCACCCTCTCGGGATGCCGAAGCGCCAGCTGTAGCGCCGAGGTAGCGCCAGCCGATCTGCCAATGACATCGATCTCGCCTATATCGAGGGCGTCGAGCAGCGCCGCGAACGCGTCGGCTTGGTCGGCCGGCGTCGCTCCGGGGGGCAGGGTCGAGCCGAGATAGCCGAACCGGGACGGGGCGATGACTCGACGGTCAGGACACAGGTCAGGGACAGAAAGAAGCCCCCCTTCGCAGCCCTCGAAGATGCCGTGGGAAACAAGCAAGGGCTCGCCCGATCCTCGCTCCGCGAACTCGACTGCACCCCAGGCCGTCGGGAATGCGCGGCGGTCCACCTGGGCGAGACGGGCGCGAGCGGCGTTCAGGTCGCGACGGTACCTGACCGAAGCGGGGACCACGAGAAGCGCGGTCCCACCCGCAAGTGCGGCGAAATACGAGCGTCTCATAGTGATCACCTCTGCAGCTTCGTGATCGTCCTCAGGTTCGCACCGTGAGGTTGCTGGCTCCCGCACCGACCTCGATGTCGTACCGGCCCTCAAGCTGGTCGTAGTCGGGGCTTCGCCAGTCGATCTTCCCGCTGCCGCGGAAATCGTCGATGGCCAGCTTCGAGGCGCCGCCGCCGATGTGAACCCGGACTGGCACGCCGGCCGGACGGATCAGCTGGACGTGGCTGGCGCCTGCACCGATCCGGATACGAACGGCGTCCTTGGGACGGGGCAGCCTCGCCTGGATCTTGGAGGCTCCTGCGGAGACCTCCCAACTCCTGAGCTCCAGGTCCTTGAGATCGGCCACGATGTCGGACATGCGAAAGCGGGCGGTGATGGACCAGGGGATGCGCCCTGTGAGCGTGATCTCGCCGCGAGGTGGGTGGAGGCTGGGACGGTACTTGACGGTCACCGTGCCCCCCTCGACCCGAACCTCGGGGGCCTTCCCTTCGAACCGAGCCCGGTAGAGATCCTCCATGGAGCCGTCCACCCGGATCGCCAAATGCGCGGCGCCGCGGGCGAAGACCAGGTGGCCCGTGTCCACCGCGCCCAGCGGGGCGGCCAGTTCCTCCGCGATTCTTGTTCCCGCCATCTCGTCCTCATCTCCTTCCACGTCAGGGGAACGTCGCCCGACGTCCCATCCTTCCTAAGCCCTCTCAAGCCCTTACCGACCTACGACACGGGCACGCGTGCGAGAGCAGCGGCGGGATCGGCCGTCTTCCGCAGCGGGACCCGAAGCCCGTAGGTGAGGAACTCCCCCTCGGGGATGATCTCGACCAGGCAGCGCGACGCACGCTGCTCTGCCGGGAGCGTGGCCACCAGCTTGTCGAGAAGCGAGCGAAGCTGCGGCGAGACGGCCCGGTGCACGATCGCGCTCCCGTGGAAGCTGACGGTCGCCGGCGGGATGGGCATGAGCAGCGCCAGGACGCCGCCTCGGTGCACCGGCACCGTCACCGAGACCCGACTGCTGGGCGCGATGTGCCGCGCCTTCCAGCTGTCGGTTGCGACCGCCGCGTACAGGCGCCCCCCGACGGTCTCGCAGACGACGCCGCTGGATCGGGGCTCCCCCGACGGGGTGACGTAGCTGAGGATCGCGAACGACGCCTTGGCGAGCGCGCTCCACACTTGCTCGCTGGTCAGGCGGGGCCCCATCCGCTGGCCGTCGCCCTTGGGGAGGGGCCGGGTCACCCCTTCGTCCGTTGCGCCGACCCTCGCTTCCCTGTCACGAGTCATGGCTCCCATGACGGACCCCCTTTCAACCGCGTCGAACGGGAACGACGATGAGGAACACGCTGAGCAGCCTCTTCACCCCGGCACAGCCACGGGGAGAGCCCGGGATCGAGCTCGGCTTCCATGCGCAGGGGGTAGGTTGCTTGGGTTGCCACTTCGCCTCAGCTCCTTCCTGTGGCCGGAAGGCAGCCAGCAACCAGACGGCCCTCCGGCCTGGCTACATCCTTCCGGCCGCCGTCGGATTCACCCAGGGGCGGAAGACCCATAATGACCGGGACTGGTGGCGACTTGCCCGACGTCGACCCACCGAACCGGGCACCGATCTCTTGCGCCGCCACCGCGTAAAGCGCGTCGAAGCTCGGCCCCAAGCCGGCCTCCGAGCTCTGCAGGGTGCAGAAGAAGGGCACCTGGCAGCCAGCGCAAGGGCCGTGGGACCTTCGGTTCCCTCCACCTGGGGCTTTGAGGGACGCGATCCCAGACGGCTTGAACCCCTTGACGGTGAGCCAGCAGCCGGAGTGACAATCGTGTTCAGCCCGGGTTCGTGAGGAGGAGACGACGACCAACGGAATGCAAGAGGGAGCCGATCCAGCGACCGCGGAACGCGGCACGCGCTTGCTCGATCGTCTGACCCCGCCGGATCTCATGTTGATCTGGCCGGAGGAGCAGGGCTGGCCTCAAGAGATCGGGGCCCTCGCCATCCTCGACGGCGGATCGCTGTTCGACGCCGATGGTGAGTTTCGGCTCGGGGCGGTCCGAGAGACCGTAGGTCGCCGGCTGCACCTCGTCCCACGGTTCCGCCAGGTCCTGTACTGGCCCAAACCCGGGTTGGGGTGGCCGGTCTGGGCCGATGCCCAGTCCTTCGACATCACCCAGCACGTCCGCACCCACCAAGTGCCTTCCACCGGCGACGAACGGCACCTCCTTCTCGCCTGCGAGAGGCTCCGGCGTCGCCCACTCCACCGGGGCCGGCCCTTGTGGGAGATGTGGTTCCTGACGGCCTTGGCAGATGGCGGGGTCGGGTTCTTCATCAAGATGCACCACGCCATCGCCGACGGCGTTGCCGGAGTGGCCACCCTCGCCGCGTTCGTCGATCCCATCCCCGACCCACCCGAGGTCAAGCCCCCACCGTGGACGCCCGAACGGCTCCCGTCCACGCGCGAACTCTTCCGGGACAACCTGCGCCGGAGGCTGGGTGAACTGGACCGTACGCTCTCCGCGGTGGCGAAGCCCATCGCTACGGCCCGGGGCCTCCTGCGCTCCTGGCCCGCGGCGCGGGAGGTCTTCGCGGAGGGAAGGGCCCCGCGGACGAGCGTCAACCGCAGGATCGGCTCGGACCGCCGGCTCGCCGTCCTCCGGAGCTCCCTGGACGTGACAAAGAAGGTGGCCCACGCGCACGGCGCCACGGTCAACGACGTGCTGCTGACGGCCGTCGCCGCCGGGTACGCCGAGCTGTTGCGCAGTCGCGGCGAGCCAACCGACGGCGTCGTCCTCCGCGCCTTCGTGCCCATCTCGCTGCACCAGGAGCGACCGGGCGCGGCGCGGGGGAACGTCGACGCCGGGATGCTGGTGCCCCTTCCGATCGGGGAGCGCGACGACGTCCGTCGTCTCGAGCTGATCGCTGCCGAGACATCGGAGCGCAAGAAGAAGAGCCGACCCCCCGCCGGCAGCATGTTCCGGACCGTGCTCCTGCAGCGCGCGTTCCTGCGCCTCATGCCCCGCCAGCGGTTCATGAACGCCTACGTCGCGAACGTTCCCGGCCCGCCGATCCCTCTGTACTTCGCTGGGGCCCGGCTCCTTGAGTTCTTCCCGATCGTGCCCATCACGGCGAACGTGTCGATCGGGGTCGGCGCGCTGTCCTACGCCGACCAGTTCAACCTCACGGTGGTCGCCGACCGCGATCTCTGCCCAGACCTCGAGGTGTTCGTGGCTGGCGTGCAGCACTCACTCGAGGCGCTTGAGCGTTCGGTTGCACTCACGGCTTCCCAACCGGAAAACCTCAACCCCGCACGCCCGGTGCGGCCGGGAACAGCCCCACCATGAGGTAGACGCACTTCAACCCCTTGTATCTGTTCATCCTCGCCGTCAACGTCGCGCTCATCGTCGGCATCGCGTTCATGGACTGGCCAGCGAAGACGACCGTGGGAGCCTGGGTGGTAGTGAATGACCTCAGGTCAGCTCGCGGACGAGCGTACCGATCGCTTGCCGGACCTCCGCGGCGTGACCAAGGAACCAGTGGCCACCGCTTTCGATGCTGACGAGCTTGGCGCCGGGGATGCGCTCTGCCGCCCTGACGGCGAACCGGTACGGCGCGAACGACGTGTCGTCCCTGGCGTTGATGATGAGGGTCGGCACGGCGACCTCCTTGAGGGGGAACCGGTCCGCGGCGAGGTTTGACACGAACCCGTCGAAGACGGCGCCGTCGCGCCTGGGTTTGAGGGGGAAGAGAAAGTCGGCCATCGCCTCCGCTTCCCGGGACGAGGGCCGATACCCCTTCGGCCTCCCCATCATCCGCGAGTACGCGCCCGGCGTGACCCTCCTGAAGATCCAGAAGAGCCGGTCGGCGCTGTAGGCGAGGCGGAAGAGCGGTGCGAACGCCTGAGGGGTGGTGATCCCTCCGCCCAACCGGCAGCAGGCCAGGATCAGCCCGATCACGCGCTCTGGATGACGCCGCGCGAACTCGAGGACCGACCCGCTCCCGGCCGAGAACGCGATCACGACAGCACGATCGACGCCCAGATGGTCGAGTAGCAGCGCGTACGCGTCGGCCTGATCGGCAGGTGTCGCCCCCTTCGGCAGCGTCGAGCCGAAGTAGCCGAAGCGCGACGGTCCGATGACCCGGAATCCCGGCCCCGCCAGGTCCGCCCACCAGCCGTCGACGGTATCGACGTGGCATCCGAGGACGCCGTGGGACACGAGCAGCGGCACGCCTTCGCCTTCAACGGCGTGCTCGATCGTCCCGAACCGCGTCTCAAGCCGCCGGGCGGGGACCGAGTTGATGCGCTGCCAAGCCCGGCGCATGTCCTCGCGGTACGTCGCCACGACTACCTCCCGTTCTCTTGAGGCCCCAGATCTTGGAGGCCCGCACGGGCAGGCACGGCGATCACGATCCCTTCCGTTCCAGGATCGCCTTGACCCTTGCCAGGTTCTGATCCTCCCGCTCGGCCATCGTCCGACGCATCACCGGCAGCAGGAGGGCCAGCAAGCCCTTGGGGCGGAGCTCGGTCGTGATCACGACGCGGGAGCCGTGCTCGGTCGACGAGATCCGCCCCTCAGCCTTCGCGTCCAGGCGGCGGGAACGAGCGACGGATGCCCAAGTCCTCGGCCGGTCGAACGCGACGTACTCGACGATCGTCGGGTTGCCCTTGATCCACTCCGCGCCAAACCGGGTGCCCGGGCCGATCGGACCTGGGGTGAGCTTCTCCACGTGCCTGGTCTTCGGGTTCCACTCGACCTCTCTGGTGATGTCGGTCAGGTAGTCGAAGACGTCACCGGGCGGCCGCGCGATCTCGACGGCGTTCTCGATGGTCACCCAGCCACGCTCGCTCACGTCGCCTCGGTCCCTCCGCGCAGGCTCACAGACGTTGCCCCTGTCGACGGGTGGATCGTCCGGCATCGCTCGGCCCAAGTGACGGCCTGGGTACCCCAGGGCGACACCGTGGGCCGGTCGCAACGGCTACTCCGGCATCCACTCCTTCACCACCGAGCTCTCCAGCAGCTCCTCCCGCACGAACGGATCGGCAGCAATGATGCCCTCCGCCTGCTCGAGGGAATCCGCCTCGAAAGTGATCAGACCGCCCGACCGATCGGCCAACGGCCCGCCGAGGTATCCAGGCAGCCCGAGGTCGCGCCAGTACGAGGCGTGCTCCGGCGCGATCGTCCTGACCCGGTCGGGGTCATTCTTCATCCAGTAGAGGTATAGGACCCTCATCGCCCATGTTCCCCCGGGGACATCCCCGCCGTGTGCATCATGGACGCCGGGAACAACGGGGTGCTCATCCTGGCCGACAAGATGCTCCCGCCCGGAAAGCGCGGGGTGATGATCCCCGGGCCCCAGTCCCACGCCGCGAAGATCGCCTTCGAGAAGTACTTCCTGTGGAAGGCCCGGCACGGCTACGTGAATCTGCCCTAGGACCCCGAGAGAGCCACTTCCCCGATATCAGCGATCGAGAGGAGGGCGTGAGCGACGGACATTCGGTCCTCCGTTCCGAGTGACAGGCCGTTCTTCCGACATGAGTTGAGCTGGTCAGAAACTCGCTGGCCGCCCGCCGGCCGAGCACCGGACGTGCTGGACGGGTACCAGTTTGGGTACCAGCCGGGAGACGGGGACGATTCTCCCCGACCCTGACCAGGGAAAACGCGTGGGGCGGGGTGGACTCGAACCACCGGCCTGCGGATTATGAGTCCGCTATCGAGACGCCCAATGACCTGGAAGAATAGACGGAAAGGTCATCTGACCTGGTCTTATTGTATTTGGTCCCTTGCGGTCATCGTTGTTTGTTGTTGGACCTCGCAGCGACGAGAGAGCAACCAGTCGATCTTCAGCTCGACGGAGCGATCAGACGGCAAGGCCGATCACTCGCTGGACGGGCATCCTTCTGTTGCCCTTGGGCCATCTGTTCGGGTTCCGCTCGCCGGACGGCCTCGTCGCGCCGACGCCAAGCTCGAGAAACGAAGATGGACCAGACGATGCTGAACATCGTCACCGCGGCGGCTGGTGCTCCTTCCCCCGCCTTGGTGGCGGAGCCGACGTTCAGGGACAGGTGCCGCAGATCGCTGGCCTGTACGAGGTGCTCGCCGCCATACAGCCGTCCCCGGTCGTGGAGCTCAACCGGGATCCTCGGCCGCACGCGGGACGAGAGCATGGTGGCCAGACTGCGCCGATACTGAGGAAGGCCGGCTTCACACGTACGCGTGCTCGATCGAGGAGGCGGTGGCGACGGAGTACTCGGACGATGAACTGCCCGTCTACCGACGCTGGAAGCCGTCCTCAGGCGGCGCGACCCAGTGAGCCGCCGGGAGCTTCAGCGGAGCCTCGCGGTCAACGGGCGCGGATGAAGGCAAAGCTCCGGTAACGCGCCGCGACGGTCTCGACAGGGTCTGGCCGCGGCGCGCCCCACCGCTGGGTGGGACGGGGAGATCTGTTCGAGCCTTCCCCGGACCGTGAACTCACCGTAGTCACCGGCGTGGTCCTCCCACGGCTGGGCCGTGTGCATCGCGTAGCGCGCGTCCCGCGCCACCTCGCGCATCTTCGGGCTCGTGTCGCGGAAAGAGACGCACAGCAACCCGGTCGCGAGCCAGGGAGAGACCGGATGCACACGCGGTCCGCCCTCGAGCCGAAGCGTCGCCTGATACACGA
>DASPWN010000040.1:0-2762 GCA_035637835.1 Actinomycetota bacterium
TCCGAGGCCCGGAGCGGCCGGTCCCTTGCCCCCTCGTCTCCCGCAGGTCAAGATGGCACGCGTCCCGGCGGGTTTCGGAGGGAGTTTGGCGCAACCGCAGCTGCAGGTGAACGACGTCCAGGCCCCACCTGAGGCTCGGGCGGCCGTCCGGCTGGAGAGGGTCCGGAAGCGCTTCGGTGAGGTCATGGCGGTCGACGGGGTCGACCTCGATGTCGCCGCGGGCGAGTTCTTCTCCATCCTCGGGCCATCCGGCTCGGGGAAGACCACCTGCCTGCGCATGATCGCGGGGTTCGAGGCTCCCACCGAGGGGCGGGTGTGGCTCGGTGGCCAGGACGTGTCCGGCCTTCCCCCTTATGAGCGGGACGTGAACACGGTGTTCCAGGACTATGCGTTGTTCCCCCACATGACGGTTGGGGAGAACGTCGAGTACGGCCTGCGGGTGAAGAAGATCGCCCGGGACGAACGAACGAAGCGGACGGCCGATGCCCTGCGCATGGTTCGTCTGGAGGGCTTCGACCGACGCAAGCCAGTCCAGCTCTCGGGCGGACAGCGCCAGCGCGTCGCGCTGGCCCGGGCATTGGTGAACCGGCCGAAGGTGCTGCTCCTGGACGAGCCGCTCGGGGCGCTCGACCTCAAGCTCCGACAGGCCATGCAGATCGAGCTGAAGCAGATCCAGCAGCAGGTGGGCTTGACGTTCATCTACGTGACCCACGACCAGGAGGAGGCACTGACCATGAGCGACCGCCTCGCCGTCATGAACGCCGGGCGAGTCGAACAGGTCGGGACCCCGGTCGAGGTGTACGAGCAACCGGCCACGGACTTCGTCGCCGGCTTCATCGGCGTCTCCAACCTCCTGGAACGGGGGGGACGCCATTTCACCGTTCGCCCCGAGAAGATCCGGATGCTGGGCGAGGGCGAGGCGCCGGAACCGGGGGCGCACGTCGAGGGGGGAAGGGTCCGCGACGTCGTCTACGTCGGGATGGTGACCCGCTATGTGGTCGAGCTCGACGATGGCGGTGAGCTCGCGGTGATCAGCCAGAACTTCGAGTCGGCCGAACAGGTGCTCCAGGCCAAGGGGCGGCGGGTTCGCCTGGCATGGAGGCCGGATCAGACGGTGACCGTACGGCAGGAGAGCGAAGGACGACCGGATGAAGAGGGGGTGGGTGCATGACACGCACGCGGATGAGAGCGGGTCGCTGGCCCGCGATGGCGGCGCTGGGAGCCACGTTGATGCTCCTCACGGCTGCCTGTGGCGGGGGCGACGAGGGTGGCGGAGGCGGCGGGGGAGGCGGGGCCGCCCAGCCGCCCACCGCCAACATGGCGCCGCCGACATCGATCGGCCCGGGAGAGGGCAAGCTGGACCTGATCGCCTGGGAAGGCTATGTCCAGCCGTTGTGGACGAAGGCCTTCGAGACCAAGACGGGCTGCGACGTGAGCGCGAAGTACGCCGGGTCCTCCGACGAGATGGTGACCTTGATGGCCGACGGCGGCGGTGGCCAGTACGACATGGTCTCGGCCTCGGGGGATGCCTCGCTCCGCCTGATCTACGGTGGGGACGTGAGGCCGGTGAACGTCGACCTCATCCCGGACTGGAAGGACTTCATCCCGCAGCTTCAATCACCACCTCACAACACGATCGACGGGGTGCACTACGGCGTCTCGCTTCAGTGGGGCCCGAATACGCTGATGTACAACCCGGAGGAGTTCCCGACGGCGCCGGACAGCTGGAGCGTGATCTACGACCCCGCCTACACAGGCAAGATCACGGTCCCGGACAACCCCATCCAGATCGCCGACGCCGCGTTGTACCTGAAGGCCACCAAGCCCGAGCTCGGGATCACCGACGTCTACGAGTTGACCCGTCCCCAACTGGACGCAGCCGTCGCCTTGCTCAAGGAGCAGCAGCCCTTGATCCGGAAATATTGGGGCCTCGCTTCCCAGGAGATCTCGATGTTCAAGAACGGCGACGCGATCGTCGGCGCGTCGTGGCCGTATCAAGAGAGCATCCTGCGATCGAACAACGTCCCCATCGCCTCCACGATCCCCAAGGAAGGGGCCACGGGGTGGGCCGACACCTGGATGCTGGCCACCAACGCGCCGCACCCGAACTGCGCCTACCTGTGGATGCAGTACATCAGCACGCCGAAGGCTCAAGCCCTCCAGGCCACGTGGTACGGGGAGACGCCGGCGAACACGAAGGCGTGCCCGATCATGGATCAGCTCGACAAGGGCTCGTGCGACCTGTATCACGCGAACGCGCCGGCCTCGTACTTCGACTCGATCTCGTTCTGGAAGACGCCCATCCCCGACTGCGGGAACGGCGAGACGAACTGCATGGCGTACTCGGACTGGCAGCAGGCGTGGACCACGGAGGTGACGGGCTAGCCCGGCGTGGCCAGCGGCACCATCGAGACGTCGGCGCCGAGGGGGGCGGGGGCCCGCATCTCGGCCGCGCTCTGGCGGCGGCCGTGGATCCGGGCCGCCCTCCTCCTGACGCCGCCGCTGGCATGGTTCGTCTTCATCTATCTGGCGTCGCTGGGGATCCTGCTGATCACGGCGTTCTGGAGGATCAACAACTTCACCACCAACATCGAGCGGGTCTGGAACGTCGGCAACTTCCGGACGCTCTTCGAGAACGCCACGTACCGGGCGATCATGCTGCGGACGATCGGCATGGCGGCCCTCGTGACGGTGACGGACGCCATCCTCGCCCTGCCGTTCGCGTACTACATGGCTCGGATGGCGTCCCGTCGGACGCAGAC
>DASPWN010000041.1:0-12261 GCA_035637835.1 Actinomycetota bacterium
AAGGCATGTGGCTCCACGTGGACGCCGCGTACGGAGGCTTCTTCCAGCTGACCGAGCGGGGCCGGGCGAGGTTCGAGGGAATCGAGCGCGCCGACTCGATCACGCTCGACCCCCACAAGGGGATGTTCCTTCCCTACGGCACCGGCTCGCTGGTGGTTCGGGAGGGGGCGCGCCTGCGCGAGGCTCATTTCACCGGGGCCGCCTACCTCCAGGACGTGGCGGGGGACGACGAGATCCCGAACTTCTCCGAGTACTCACCTGAGCTCTCGCGAGACTTCCGGGGCCTCCGCGTGTGGTTCCCCCTGAAGCTGCACGGCGTGTCGGCGTTCCGGGAGGCCCTCGACGAGAAGCTGGACCTCGCGCGTGTCCTGCACGAGGGCCTGCGAGGAATCCCCGGGCTGGAGCTCCCATGGGAGCCCGAGCTGACGGTGGTCCCGTTCCGTCTCGTGGATGGCGACGACGAGGCGAACAAGCGGCTGCTCGGGCGGATCAACGCGTCGGACCGGGTGTTCATGTCGAGCACGATCGTCCAGGACCGGTTCACCATCCGGGCCTGCATCCTGTCGCATCGAACTCACCGCGACCGCATCGACGAGTGCGTCGACATCATCCGGCGGGCCGTCGCCGGGAACTGAGACCGTGCCTGAGCTTCCCGAGGTCCAGGCGCTCGCCGAGCGACTCGACGCCGCCGTCGCCGGCACGCCGTTCGCGGGTGCCGCGGTGCTCCAGTTCTCCTCGCTGAAAACCGTGACACCCAGACCGGAGTCGCTCGTCGGCGCGACGCTCCAGCGTGTGGGTCGGCGGGGCAAGTTCCTGGTCTTCGAGTTCGCCGGCCCGCGGCTCCTGGTCCATCTGTCCCAAGGGGGTCGGATCGATGTGGAGGATCCGCCGAAGAAGACGCGGCCTCGCGGCGCCGTGGTCCGCATGGCCTTCGGCGGACGGCCCACGGTCCTGGTGAAGGAGTTCGGCCGGGAGCGCAAGGCGGGCTGGTGGGTGCTGGCGGAGGGCGACGACGGTCCGCTGGCGAAGCTCGGTCCGGAGCCGGACTCACCCGAATTCGAGCGATTCCTTCTGGAAGGGCAGGACGCCCGGCGTGTCCACACGATTCTCCCAGACCAGCGCACGGTGGCGGGGATCGGGCGCGGCTATTCCGACGACATCCTGCATCGAGCGAAGCTCTCGCCGTTCGCCAGCCTAGCGGCGCTGTCGAAGGAGGAACGTCGTGGGCTCCTCGACGCGGTGCACGAGGTCGTGGCCGATGCGCTCGAGGTCGAACGCCGTCGCACAGGTGGCCTGCCCACGAAGATCGGCGATCACTTCACCGTCCACGGCAAGTACGGGACTCCCTGTCCGCGGTGCGGCGACGACCTCCGCCGGATCTCGTACGAGTCGCACGAGGTCACGTACTGCCCGAACTGCCAGACCGGCGGTCGCCGATACGACGACAGGCGCTTCGACCGCATCGTGCGCTGACCGGCGGCCGGTAGAGAGCCCTGGACCTCCTCCCTGTTCGGGGGAATAGGTAGAGGGGCTTCGTACCGGTTGCTGGATGTCACTTCCCGCCGGAAACGACCTTCCGAACGGGAAACGCAAGTTTTCCTGAGGCGGGGCCGATAAGGGAAGACGCCGCTAATCAAATGGGGGCAGCCAATGGGAGTTCTAGCCGTTGACATCGCACGGTTCCCTCTTGCCTTCGTCGGGATAGGGATGGTCGCGTTCGGGGCGCTACACCTTTGGAAGACCGATCGCCTCTTCGCCTTCTATGCGAGATTCAATGAAGGGAAGGGCCCTTTCCAGCTCCTCGGCGGTGCGTCAGAGCGAGTGACGCGTCTGTTCGGCGCCGCTCTCATCGCGATCGGAATCATGGCTCTTATCGGGGCCTTCGCGTGACTCCGGTCAAGGAATCGGACACAGGTGGGCAGTCAGTTCGCAACGGAAGCGACCGCCACCGAGGCGGCCTCTACCCGGCCTGCCAGGCGGGTGGTCACCGATACTACGACAGGCGCTTCGACCGTCTCATACGCTGATCTATGGCCTGGGCAGAACGTCGACCTTCACCATGTTCCGTGGCGCTGGGCGCAGGGCCTTCACACTGGTTGCTGGATGTCGCTTCCCGCCGAAACCGACCTTGATTTGGAAACGGAGCGATGCTTGGATGAGTTCTCGGCCAGAAATCGCCTGCTACGACCGATACACGAACGCTCCAAGGGCGAGAAGCGTCGCCGCAATAAAGAAGCTCGCGAGCTGCCATCGACGCATAGAGGGAACATCGTCCTTCCCGGTCCAAGTCCTCCCGAACACGATGAGAGCGAATCCACCGTACACAACGACCGCCGCCTTCCATAAGATTGGCGCCATGGAGAACAGGACGACAACGATGATCGTGGCGTTCCAGGCGAATCCAAAGACGGCGATGACGCGACGTGCGCGAGGAGAGTCGAGGTCCATCTTAGGCGACCTTAGCCCGTCTTCGAGTCCGAGGAGGCGAAAGGAGTCTCGAGTTGCGACAATGGCCTCCTTTGTAATCACCACAATGTCGGTTCGTGACGAAAGCGACAGTCAACGCAAGGAGCCCTGCCCGATCTGTCAGGCAAGTGGTCGACGATACTACGATAGGCGCTTCGACCGCATTGTACGTTGACTCAGTACGCGACCACAGGAGAGGTACCTGGCGGACAGGGCCGCGAATTTTCGGACTGGCTTTGGGTCGATTGCCAAACGAAACCCGTCACGTCAGCCTTGGAGTCAGTCTCAAGGCTGACAAGATGAAGCCCAAGAATCGGCACGCTTGTTGTGGCCTTCGCGTCGGGAGGTGCTCCTTCCATTCGGTTCGAGATCTAGGCCGAACGCCGTGACCAAGTCACCGCGAACTGACGCTGTGGTGCACCTCGGAACGGCATCACTCGATCTGAGTCCGCCACCGCGACCCGATGGGTACCGAGAGCTCGGCGTGGCGCTCCAGGCGTGGGGCAACCTCACTGGTTACCGCGGCCCGCGAGAGCATCTCTGGCTGGTGCTCACCGCGGCTCGACGGCTCGACACCGCACACCGACAAATCGAACGCGTCCGCGAGGGCTTTGGTCAACTCAAGGAAATCAAGCCCAATCCCATGCGTCGAATGGAGGAGACCTTGGCCGTGCTTGGGGATGCGCAACTCGCCATGATTGCGCTCTATCGAGCCGCAAGTGCGGCTGAGCGGATCACGCCGCACGTTAACGTGCCCTTCCCCGCGCTGGTGAAACAGCGTATGGAGGGGCTGAAGCAACTGCGGGACGCATTCGAGCACGCGGACGACAGAGCGCTCGGATACGTTTCGCGGGGAGAGAAGGATCCAGAGAAGGCCTGGAAGTCAATGGTGGTGTTCGGCAAGGCACTCATAGGGACCCGCGAGATTCGGTATCGGAAGTGGTCCCTGGGAATCGACAAACCGGCCACGGGCATCTTCCTCTCACTGCGCCGATTCATCCGCAAGGCTTGGCTGGAGCTATGCCACACAGACTTCGAGAGTAGGCACCAGCTCCCGTGATAGGCATGCGCGTCGGCCTCCGCCTTCCTCGGGACTCGGCGGGTGCCTTCCTGCCCCCCAAGCCTGCTGGGTCTGAGGCGAGAGACGCTTCCTTGGGGCTGCCTTAGCGACCTGTTGTCGCACACCTTGGCTTATAAGCGTCATAGTGGAACTCAAAGTCGCATATAGCGACTTTGAGTTCCACACCTTCTTTATTTAGAGCGGTTCTGGTACCATCTGTCGCATCATGGCCAGAACTGATCCCAAGGACGTCATCGCCAAACTCGCCGGCGAAGGGATCGAGTTTTTCACGCCCGAGGACCTGAGAGTGCGATTGGGCCTCACTCGGAACCAGGCCTACGGATTGGCGCACCGTCTGCTCGCCGCCAACCTCGTCCGGAGGGTGAGGCGAGGCCTTTATGTGATCACCGGGCCGCTGGACTGGCAGGGGGGGCAGGCAGTGGGGATCAATTGGTATTGGGCCGCGGCTAATGCCGTCGGCGGCGAGCCTTACTACCTGGCCTACTACACAGCGATGGAATTGCACCAGATGCTCCAACATCCACTCCGCACCGTCCTCGTGGCGGTGGTCAAGCACCACCGGGACTTTACCTTTGGCCCTGCACGGATCCGATTTGTGAAGCTCATCGCAAACAAGCTCTTCGGGGAAGAAAACCGACGACTCGACGGCCACGTCATCAAGGTAGCTCAACTTGAGCGGACGTTCATTGACTGCGCAGACCGTTTAGATCTGTGCGGAGGTATCGAGGAGGTGGTGCAGGGGTTCGCGCGCCGCCATCGGGACCTGGATCCAGACCGCCTTCTTCGCTTCGTCCGGCGCTTCGACAAGCCGGTTGTCGCGAAGCGTCTCGGTTACCTGCTCGAGTTAGTCGGACATGGCGACCGAGAGCTCTTATGGGACCTCGAGCGAGCCGGTGGGCGCCTTCGCCGGTATTTCCCTCTAGACAAGACTCGACCCGCCGTCGATGGCACACGTGACCGCCGCTGGGAGCTCATCGTAAACGTTGACGCACACAGGCTGCTGCGTGGGGCGCGAACGTGATTGACCAGCAGGAAATCAAAGCTCGCGCTCGTCGGCTCGGACTTCAGCCTGATCATGTGGCCAAGGACTACGTACTCAACCATCTCCTCGCCGCCATCGCTGAGGGGCACGGGTCCTTGGTCTTCCGCGGCGGCACCGCGCTTGCCCGCGTCTATTGGCCCGACTTCAGGCTCTCAGAGGATCTGGACTTCATAACCTTGGCCGCGGGGAGCGACGTCGAAACCGCCCTTCGTACCGCGCTGGAGATCGCAGCAGACACGACTGGTACGGAATTGACGATCGAAATCCCGAGACTCCGAGAGGGCTGGAACCGGTGCGAGGTTGGGTGGGAAGGAGGCGCTGTCCATGTGGACGTGAACATTGGCGATCGCGCCGCCCTCCCGGCACGGGATAGCAATCTCGACCTCCCGTACTCCGACTTGTCGGACGGTTCGTGGAAGATGGAGGTCGTGGCTCTCGAAGAGATCTTGGCCAACAAGTTGTACATGCTGGATGACCGGGAAGAGCCTCGTGACCTTTTCGACCTTTGGTTTGGCATCTGCATCAAGGATGTACCGCTGGAACAAATAAGCGAAGCATTCCGGGCAAAATACGGGGGGAAGCCTGGTCTTTGGCGCGCAGAAAGAGCCCGGAAACTTGAGAAGACCTGGGACGAGCGTCTTGGCCACCAAGTGCGTGACCTTCCTCGGTTCGATGAGGTCCTGACAGCTGTCCTCGGGAAGGTCCGGGAGTGGGAGGAGGGCTGACGCTCGCTCGGCGTCGATACCACTTTCGCGCATTCGCTGGGCCGGTCGAGCCTAGGGCACAAGCTCGCCGACAATAGATCAAAGTCAGAGTGGGCGATGACGATACGTTCTTCCTCAACGACGCCGTCGAGGTCCTCCAGGACCTCCTCAACGCCGTCCAGAACCCGGCGGCGGATGTTGAGTTCCATTGCGGTCGGGACAAGCCTTATTGTTTAGGCCCTTCGAGCGAAGCTGTTGGCGATGATGGCGGACGCGATAGCGGCCAACGCTTCCGCGGGCGCGAACACGGCAGCGTGGCTTTCCGCCCGCCCCCATCACGGCGGCGGTGGCGCGATTCTCGAGCGAGGAGGCGGACGACCGAGACCCTCGGTCTGGTAGCGACGAGACGCCTCAGGTGGTCAGCTCGCCGAGCAGGTCGGCGAATGCCGAGGTGTAGCGGTCGACATCGTCCTCGGTGGCCGGGACCGGCACGGTCGGCCCGGCGCCTGGGATCGCCTCCCACACGCCGCGGTTGGCCAGGTAGACCCTGATCAGATGCACGAGAGGGCGATCCTCGGACGCGCGCGCCTCCGCGGCATCGCGGGGCAAGCGCGGAGCGAACGTGTAGCCCGACCGTGGGAAGAACCGGTGGATGGTCCATGGCAGATCCACGTCTTGGACCGCCGCCTCCATCCCATCGGCCAGCCGCGTCCCGAGCTTCGTCGTGTGGGCGTAGGCGTCCTCCGTCAGGACCTCGCCGAGGGCGGCTCGGGCCGCCGCCGCGGTCAACGCATTCGCGAAGAGCGTGCCGCCGGTGGCCACGCCGTGCGGCGCGTGCCCCCAGTCTGCGGTATCCGGGTGCGCGAACACGCCCGCCAAGTCCTCGGTCATGCCGTACGCGCCGATCGGCACGCCGGCGGCGATCGACTTGCCGAGCGAGACGGCATCGGGCTCCAGGTTCCAGATCCTCGTCAGCCCACCGGGCCCACAGACGAGCGTGTGGGTCTCGTCGTATGCCAGGACGGTGCCGGTCTCGCGCGTGATACGCCGCAGTCCATCGTGGAATCCAGCATCGGGCAGGATCAGGCCCTGGTTGTTGGTCATGGCCGGCTCCAGCAGGACCACCGCCACGTCTCGCGGCTCCAGGGCGTCGCCTACCGCCTCGAGGTCGTTGAACGGGACCACCCTGGTCTGCTCGGTCACATCCGGCGGCAGCCCGAGCTCCTCGGGGACCTCGCGCCCGTCCTCCAGCGTGACAAGGGCCTGGTCGAAGTGGCCGTGGTACTTGCCCTCGAACAGCAGGACCCTGGGCCGGTCGGTGGCGACCCGCGCGACGCGGATGAGCTCGGTATTGGCCTGCGATGCGGACAGGGTGAACTGCCACTTCGACAGGCCCCACCGCCGAGTGAGCTCCTCGGCCACCCAGATCGAGTCCTCGACCGGGAGCAGGAACTGGTTGCCAGCCGCCATCCGCCGGGACACGGCCTCGACGACCGGCTCGGGCGCGTACCCGCAGAACATGCTCATGTCCGCCACGTTGAAGTCCACATACCCGTGACCGTCCACGCACCGGAACCGGGAGGCTCTGCCCTCGGTCACCCACACGGGTGTGTGGTCGTACGTGCCGGGGTCGGCCAGCCAGGCCATCGGAACGCCGTTCGGCATCGACGCCCTTGCCCGCTCAAGCAGGACCAACGACTGTGGATGGGCATGACGGAACAGCTCGTCCTCCCTGGCCTTCAGACGGCGGACCACATCGGCGTCGACGAACATGTCTGGTGATTCTCCAGGCTTCCATCGGCCAGCGGCAAGAGTGGCTCTGTGTGCTTGCCAGGAGCTGTCGCAACAGGTAGGGAAGGGCATGCTCGCGATCCTCGGCGGCCTGGGAGCCGCGACCATGTGGACGGTAACGACGATCTGCTCGTCCCGTTCCGCCCGACTGATCGGCGCAGGCTCAACGCTCGCCTGGGTCATGCTGGTCGGGTTGGTCATCGTGCTCCCGCTCGTGGTCGTCTCGGGCGTACCGGCGAACCTCGACGGCCCGACCATCGGCCGGTTGAGCGTGGCCGGGGGAGGTAACGTGTTCGGCCTGCTCCTCGCGTACCGGGCCGTCCGCCTCGGCAAGGTCGGTGTGGTCTCCTCGATCGCCTCGACCGAAGGAGCCATCGCCGCCCTGATCGCCGTGGCAGCGGGTGAGCGCATCTCGCCGGGCGCCGGCGTGATGCTTGCCGTGATCGCCGCCGGGGTGTCCCTGGCCGCCCTGGCGGGAGATGGCGACGAAGTGACGGAGGCACGCGAAGGTGTAGCGGCTCTCCTCGCCGTGGGTGCCGCGCTCTCCTTCGGCATCAGCATCTACGCCACGGGCCGGGTCAGCCAGGAGCTACCCATCCCCTGGGCAGTGCTGCCGGCCCGGGCGATGGGCGTCGCCGCTGTCGCGGTTCCCCTCGCGCTGACCGCTCGGTTGCGCATCACTCGGCCCGCGGTCCCGCTCGTGGCGGTGGCCGGGGTGGCTGAAGTCCTCGGCTTCGCCTCGTTCGCGATCGGGGCGCGCCACGGGATCGCGGTCACCGCGGTACTCGGCGCCCAGTTCGCGGCGCTCTCCGCGCTTGCCGCCCGGGTGCTGTTCCACGAGCGGCTGACCCGACTCCAGCTCGCCGGAGTCGTCGCGATCGTGGTCGGTGTGTCGATCCTGACGGCGCTCATCGCATGATGAATGTGGCTCGCGTGGGGTCGAACCGGTCGCCGCCGGGGCGTTTGCTAGGCTCCGCGCGTGTCCGACCCGTTCTCCTGGCATCCCGAACCCGAGCTGATCGGCTTCCGCGACCAGGGCGAGGCCAGGGAGGCGCTCGAAGAGCTCGGCCGGCTCACGTGGGGCACCGCTCTCGACTGGCTCTACGAGGACGCCATGCGCCGGCCGGTGCCGACCGATTCGTACCCCGAGATGCGGAGGAAGTACTTCGGCCCGGCCAACGAACCGTCGCCCCCGCCGGAGAAGCCGGCCGACTCCAGCGAGGTGCTGACCGAGTTTCGCGAACGCGTGGCGCCCTTCGCGTTCAGCTCGCAACACCCCGGGTCCTACAGTTACTTCACGCCGCCGCCGCTCCCCATGTCGATCTCCGGCGAAGTCCTGGCGCAGTGGCTGAATCAAGGGGTCGACGTCTGGGCCGCGGGCCCGATCGGGGCCCTGGTGGAGGAAGAGGTCACCGCGTGGCTCCGTGAGCTCGTGGGGCTCGGGGAGGGGAGCTGGGGCGTCCTCACATCCGGCGGTGTGATGGCGAACATCATGGCCCTGGCGGCCGCTCGAGACGTGCATCTGCCGATGCTGCTCGGTCGCTCGGGGCCCTCTCGGGGGAGCGCGCTCGAAGCCGTGCGCGTGTACGCCTCGGATCAGGCCCACTTCTCCATCGAGCGAGGGCTCTCGGTGTTGGGGTTCCCGCCGGAGACGCTGCGGATCGTCCCATCGGACGAGCGGTTCCGCCTGCAGGGCGCGCCCGTGGCCCAGGCCGTGGCCGAGGACCGCGCGAACGGCTTGCTCCCGTTCGCCATCGCCGCGGTGAGCGGCTCGACGAACACGGGATCGGTGGACCTGGTGGGGGAGCTGGCCGACATCGCAGAGCGCGAGCGCATGTGGCTGCACGTCGACGCGGCCTACGGCGGTGGGGCTCGGTTCTCCAAGCGTGACGCCGGCCGCGTGCCCGACCTCGAGCGAGCCGACTCGGTCACGATCGACCCGCACAAGTGGTTCTTCCAGTCCTACGACATCGGCGCCCTGGTGGTGAAGCGGCGGGAGGACCTGGTGCGGACGTTCCACCGGGAGCCCGAGTACTACCGGTACCCGAACCCGGAGGACGCGCCGCTCAACTGGATGCAGTACTCGATCGAGGGGACGCGCCGGTTCCGCGCGCTGAAGCTGTGGATATCGTGGAAGCATCTCGGCACGGAGGGGTTCGGCCGGCTGATCGAGCACAACGACGACTTGGCCGCGTATCTGGTGAAACGATGCAACGAGTCCGGGGAGTTCGAGGTCGTCCCCGAGGAGCCAGAGCTGTCGGTGGTGTGCTTTCGACACGTGCCGCCGGGGATGGATCCCTCCGAGCTCGACGCCTACCAGGACCGGCTCCAGCGAGCGCTCGAGGTAAGCGGAGAGGGCTGGGTCTCGACCACGAAGCTCCGCGGCCGCACCTACCTCCGGGCCGGCGTCGTGAACTACCTGTCGACCGAGGTCGACGTCGATCGGGTCCTGGACGCCCTGCGTCGCCTGTCGAAGGATGCCGTCGCCGGCGTGTGAGGACGGTCAGTCCGACTCAGTGGGCTCGTTCTCCGGCTCCAACTCGACGGTCTGATCCTCGTGCGGCGACCGAGCCATCCCCGAGTAGATTCGTTTCCCCGCGTACAGCACTATCAGCAATCCGAGTGTGAGGATCGCGACCGGCCAGATCCACGTCGAGCCGAGATCGGCCAGGCTCCGGTCGCCGGTCAGGAAGAACAACCCCACCAGGGCGAACAGCAACCCGAAGACGAACGAGAAGGGATCGACGGCGTGCGGCTTCACCCAGCGTTCACCTCCTTGCGCTCTTTCCCCGTGGGGTCACGACGGTAGACCCAGATGTCTCCCACGCCGGTCTGGAGGTCGAGTGTGATCGTGGCCCCGTCGCCGTATCTCGGTTGCCACGTGCGGTGCAGCGATCGGTCGACCCCCCGATCGGTCGAGAAGGGCCCGACCATGACCATCCCGACGCCGGCCTTCCCGGTGGCGACGACGTGGGCGTCGTACGGGACCACCACGTCGATCTCCCCAACGCCGGTGGAGGCTGCGATCAGCGGAGCCGCCGCCGTTCCCTTCATCGACGTCAGATCGAGGTAGATCGACCCCGCCACCACCCGATACGAGCGGGCGACGCCTTGATGTGTGTGGGGGAACGCGTGGACGTCGTGGATGCCCCCCTCGAGCGGCACGTCGATCAGGCTCGCCGCGAGGACGATGGGGACGAGCAGGAGCCCCGGCAGGATCAGCCACCGTGCCCGCCCGACGAACGCGCCGACCAACAGCCCCCCGCCGAGCACGAGCAGGGCGAGGGCCGGGAACCACACCGCCGACAGATGCACGGCGTCCAGGTTCTGGAGGATGGCCACGGCGCCGACCACCAGGAGGGTGACGCCAAGGACGAGCCACCCGAGGGGCGATGCCTCGCGCGGGGCGCGAGGCATCGCCATCGGACGTGACGCCGCCGGGGGCGGTGGCGGTGATGGTTGCGCCCAGCTCGGCTGCTGCACCGTCACCGCGGAGGCCGGATGGTTCGTGGACGTTGGGGGAGTGTGACCATCGGCCCCCGCGCGGTGGGCGTCGCGACGGAACAGGACGACCCCCAGGCCGATCAGCAGCACGGCCCACAGCACGTTCGTGTCCCACAGCCCGAGCTTCCCGGCGAGCAGGATCATCCCCAGTCCGAGCAGGGCGATCCCCACCCAGGACGGTGCGTCGGGGAATCGGCGAACCAGTCGCTCTGCCGCGGAGTCGGGGAGGTCCTCTCGAGGGATCAGCCACCACAGCAGGAGGTAGACCAGGATCCCGATCCCGCCGAGGAACGCGAACACCACGAACACCAGGCGGAATACCAGCGGGCGCATTCCCGCGTAGTCGGCCAGGCCGCCGGCCACGCCGGCGACCAGCCGGTGGCCGGCCCTGCGTCGAAGCGGTCGCCGGCCGGGCGATTGCGGGGCTGGCTCCTCCATGGATGTACCCGCCGGCGTACCCGAGTGGGTGCCCTCTCGCTCGTCCATCGCGGCCATCATGTTCGCCAGCCCGGCGCATTCCATCCGGGATGTCCCTGGGATGACCCTGACGTGCTCGCAGCCTGGTCCGGGTTCTCCCCGATTCCCGCCCTCCTCGAGCTGTGAGAGCATGCGGCCGGGTGTTCAGGCGCAGTTCGAGCGATCGGGTCCTGACGGGCGTTGCCGGGGGGATCGGCGAGCGCCTGGGCATCGACCCCCTCGTCGTTCGGCTGGCCTTCGTCGTGCTCTCGTTGGCTGGTGGGGTCGGCGTTCTGCTCTATGTGGCAGCCGCGCTCGTCTCGCGCGGGCCCGACCCCGACGCGCAGCCGGAGAGCCCGCCCCGCACCGGTGCTCGGCAGGCCATCGCCGTCGGGATGGTCGTCGCGGGGATCCTGCTCCTGCTCCGAAGCGCCGGACTGTGGTTCGGCGACGGTGTCGTGTGGCCGGCGGCGCTCGCGGTCCTGGGATCGGCAGTCATCTGGACGCGCGGCGACGACGCCGACCGTGCCCGGTGGGGGAGCCTGATGTCCAGGGTGCCCGGCCATCTGTCCGACGCGGCCAGCGGACGGGGTGCGCGCATCCGCCTCTCCCTCGGCGCAGTCCTGATCGTCCTCGGCCTCACCACGTTCCTGACGTCGAACAGCCAGCTCGCCATTGCCGGCAACGCGCCGCTGGCCGTCGCCGCCGCGCTCACCGGGGCGGCGGTGATCCTGGGGCCCTGGGTGTGGCGCCTGGCCCGACAGCTCGCCGAGGAGCGGCGGGAGCGGATCCGACAGGAGGAGCGAGCCGAGATGGCTGCGCACCTGCACGACTCGGTGCTCCAGACGCTGGCGCTGATCGTGCGAGCCGAGGCCCCGGGCGAGATGCGAACCCTCGCCCGCGGACAGGAGCGTGAGCTGCGAGCGTGGCTGTACGGGAGGGCCCAGCGACGCGACGCCGACCTGCTCAGCACGGCGATCGACGCAACCGCCGCCGAGGTCGAGGCGCTGCACGGAGCGCTGATCGACGTGGTGATGGTCGGGGACTGCCGGCTCGACGACGGCGTTCGCGCGCTGGTGGACGCGTGCCGCGAGGCCATGATCAATGCGGCGAAGCACTCCGGGGCCGCCGCCGCTTCGGTTTACGTCGAGATCGAGGACGACCGGGTCACGGCGTTCGTCCGCGACCAGGGCGTCGGCTTCGAACGTGAGCGGGTG
>DASPWN010000042.1:0-4812 GCA_035637835.1 Actinomycetota bacterium
CTTTCCGTGGATGATCGTCGGGCTGGCCTTCGCGGTGGCAGTCGGCGCGACGCTCCTGCCATGGACCCGGTTCGGGGAAGGCTCGCATCCATTGGGGGCCTGGGGCCGGACCGCACAGTGGTCGGTCCTCGCCGCGATCGCAGCGGCGCTCGGTCTGGCGGTCTGGCTGATGATGCGAGGACTGCGCATCCGCCCGCATCAGCCCTGGGCGATCGTGGAGAGCATGCTCGGCGCAGCGGTGACCCTCGGCGCAACCCTGGCCACGCTTCGCCCTCCGGCATTCACGCGACCGTGGCTCGGCCCGTGGATCGCTCTCTCTGCGGGGATCGTGGCCTGCGCGGCAGCCGTGGCAACGATGGTCCGAGCGCGCGAGCCGCATACGCCGCGTGGTTGACTCGGTTGGTGGCCCGGTATTGGATAGCCCAGGCTGCGCGGCCACGACGCTCGGGGAACGAAAGGAGAGCGATGGCACAGCAAGGTCAGAGTTTCGACCTGTCGAAGGTCTCCACGCCGGACAAGATCATCCTCGGTGGAACGATCGGGTTCGTCATCTGGACGTTCCTACCCGTCTGGTACAGCTGCTGCACGGCCCTCGGCGTGAAGTTCGCCAACGAGGGGATCACCGGGTTCCACAACACGGTGATCATCTCCTGGCTCCTGGCGCTCCTGGCGATCGTGGAAGTCGTCGTGACGAAGGTCATGGATACCGAGCTCAAGATGCCCGTGCAGCGAGGGCTGCTGCACATCTCCGTGGCCGGCCTCGCCCTCCTGTTCACGCTCCTCGGGTTGGTCGCCAAGCCCAGCGGCGTGACGCTCTCTTGGGGGATCTTCGTGGGGCTCGCTCTGAACCTGGTGTGGGCCTACGGCGCCTACATGCTGTACAGCGAACCGGCTTCGGCCCCTCCGCCTCCGCCGAGCGGTACGGGCCTCGGATAGGGACGGGACAGTCGACGGCCCGGCCGTCAGGCCGGGCCCGGGTGTCCACCAGGCCTCAGGGCGCCCGGAGCGGAGCGCGTGCCGGGAGCTCCCGCCCCGCCCACCATCCGCCGACGCCTCCGCCGACGATGCCCCACACGAGGGCGATGAGTCCCCCGATCACCACATCGGGCCCGATCCTCGCCGAGAAGTTCGAAGAGACGCCGGCGATGTTGCCCGACACGCCGGCGGACAGCGAAGCGAACCAGGACGCCACCGCCACCAGGACGCCGAAGACAACGCCGGCCGCCGCCCCCACCGCGACGGCCTCGTACCTGAAGCTGGCCCGCTTCCGGACGGCGTAGCGCCCGCCCAGCAGCACCGAGATCGCGGGAACGAGGAGGAACAGGAAGTAGCCGGTCGGCGCGGTGCCGAACTCCGTCCGAACCTGCGGCAGCCCGGAGAGGACGCTCCCCTGCGGCCCCCCGCTCGTTGAGACCGAGACCTGTCTCGGGTACTTCCAGTAGCACAGGAAGGTCCTGGAGCCGCCGGACCCGTACACGCCGTCGCACCCACCCATCGCGGGGACGAGCACCCACATCGATTGGTTGGGGAGCACCAGCACGTGGTGCCCGATGATCAGGACCGTCTCGTCCACCGGCGGTTCCGACACGGTACGGAAGTACGCCTTCGTGGCGTCGGGGTGGACCACCCCCAGGACCAGGAGTCCCACGAACGACAGCACGATGCCGAGCGTGAGCATCCTGAGCCCACCGGCGAGCGCTCCGGACACCCGCCGGCCCCAAGGGCCTCGGCTGAGGAACTCGTACCGACCCGACCGCAGACCACCGGCAGCTCCGGCGGCGGCCGCGATCAGCAAGGGGATCAGGAAGGACTGGGCCGCAGAGGACTTCACCTCCACGGATCCTGAAGCGAAGGCGCCCGGCGGAATGGTGACCTTCACCTTCACCAGCAGCGAGAACAGGAGGCACGGGAGCGCATACACCGGCGCGACCTTCAGGCC
Source organism: Actinomycetota bacterium (assembly GCA_035637835.1). Lineage (GTDB taxonomy): Bacteria > Actinomycetota > UBA4738 > UBA4738 > HRBIN12 > AC-69. The sequence goes on from DASPWN010000042.1 coordinate 1,940, forward strand.
GTGGAGGACGCGGGCGACCCCACCCCCTTCGGCCCGGTCGGCGACGGCCTTGCCGGCACCGTACAGGAGCCAGATGGCGAGGAACGTCCCGAGCATCAGGGCCAGCCCCAGGTGCGCGCGGATGGACGCCCCTCCGGCCAGTACGCCACCGGTGTCAGGGATCGAGATGTTCGGCACGCTCGCGGACAGCGCGATGTGATGGAAGGAGTCGAAGTAGAACCAGCCGAGCTTTGCGAACGTCCCAACCGAGCCGGTCTGGTCGCTCACGAAATAGACGAGGAACGCCGCCGCCTGTCCCAGGCCGGCCATGACGACGAATGCGACGAGGCCCCGAGCAAGCGCCGTGGACCACCCGCGCGCGACGTCGTCCATGATGGGCGGTGGGGAGGCGGCGCCAGGGGCCGGCGCGGTGGGCGGTGGAGGGACGTCGCTCATGCCATGGCTCCTTCGACGAGCTCGGCCACCTCGGTGGGTGTCCGGCCGACCTTCACGCCCGCGGACTCCAGCGCCTCGGCCTTGGCCTGGGCCGTTCCGCTCGATCCCGTGACGATGGCGCCGGCATGGCCCATGCGCTTGCCCGGCGGCGCGGTGAACCCGGCGATATAGCCGACGACCGGCTTTCGCATCCGCTCCGCGATGAACCCGGCGGCACGCTCCTCGTCATCGCCTCCGATCTCCCCGATCAGCACCACGAGATCGGTCTGTGGGTCCATCTCGAACAGCTCGAGAGAGCCGATGAAGCCGATGCCGTGCACGGGGTCGCCTCCCATCCCCACGCACGTGGACTGCCCCACACCGCGCTGCGTCAGCTCATGCACGATCTGGTAGGTGAGGGTACCCGAACGCGAGACCAGGCCCACCGGGCCGGCCATGCAGATCTCCCATGGGATGATCCCGACGTTCGACTTCCCGGGCGAGATGACGCCGGGGCAGTTCGGTCCGACCAGCGTGGACAGCTTGCCGCACAAATATCCCACCACCTGCGCCATGTCTCGAACGGGGATGCCCTCCGTGATGCACACGATGAGCCGGAGCTCAGAGTCGGCCGCCTCGTAAATGGCCTCCGTGGCGAATCGCGGCGGTACGAAGATCAGGGAGGTGTTCGCGCCGGTCTCGGCCACCGCCTCCACCACCGTGTCGAAGACCGGGATGCCCTCCACGTCCCGGCCGGACTTGCCGGGGGTGACTCCGGCCACCACCTTGGTGCCAGACGCCCGGTTGCGCAGCCCGTGGAACGCGCCCTCCCGGCCGGTCAGTCCCTGCACCACGACGCGGGTGGCGTCGTCGACGAGGATCGCCATCAGGCCGCCCTCGCCAGCTCGGCGGCCCGTTGTGCCGCCTCGAGCATCGTCTCGGCCGGAACGATCCTGGGGTGATTCGCCTCAGCCAGGATGGCGCGACCCTCCGGCGCGTTCGTGCCGTCCAGGCGAACCACGATCTGGACGGTAGGGGTGACCCGCTGGAGGGCCTCCAGGATCCCCTGGGCCACGACGTCGCATCGCGTGATTCCCCCGAAGATGTTCACCAGCGCCGATCGCACACTCGGGTCCGACAGGATCACCTCGAGCGAGACGGCCATCACCTCCGCGCTGGCACCGCCGCCGACGTCGAGGAAGTTGGCCGGCCTTGCCCCGGCCAGCTCCACGACGTCGAGGGTCGCCATCACGAGCCCAGCGCCGTTGCCGATGATCCCCACCTCGCCGTCGAGCTTCACGTACTGGAGCCCCGCCTCCCTGGCCCGGGCCTCCACCGGATCGATGGGGTACGTCGCGCGAAGGGCTTCGAGCTCGGGATGCCGCCACAGCGCGTTGTCGTCGATCGTGACCTTCGAGTCGAGCGCGACCACCCGCCCATCGGCCAGAAGAGCCAACGGGTTGACCTCGACGAGGGTCGCGTCGTTTGCCGCGAGGACCTCGTGCATCTTTGCCAGCACCGCGGCCGCCCCCTCCCGCGCCTCCCCGGGAAGGTGTCCCACCGCGTAGCGCACCTGATAGGCATGCAGCCCAACGAGGGGATCGACGTGAACCCGGCGCAACGCCTCGGGCCGTTCCCGCGCCACCTCCTCGATGTCCATGCCGCCCTCCGAGGAGACGATCACAAGGTATGCGCCGGCGCTCCGGTCGAGCGAGATCGCCGCGTAGAACTGCTCCGATATGTCGACCAGCCGCTCGACGAGAACCCGCGTGACCTTCGTTCCCCGGAATCCCTCCGTGAGCATCCTGGCTGCCGCTGCCTCGGCCTCCTCGGGTGAGCCGACCAGCGCGATGCCCCCGCCCTTTCCTCGCCCTCCGATCTGGACCTGGACCTTCACCACCACCTTCCCGCCCAGGCGCTCGGCGAGCTGGCGGGCCTGTTCTGCCGACTCGGCCACGGAGCCATCGACCAGGGGGATGCCGTGCCGGGCGAACAGCTCCTTTCCCTGGTGCTCGTACAGGTCCATTCAGCTGGCCTGTCTGGCCGGCAGGCGCTCCCGGAGCCAGGCCACGATCTCACCCGTCGCCGCCCCGGGGGTGAAGATGCGTTCGATCCCTTCGGCCTGGAGCTTGGGGATGTCGTCCTTGGGGATGATGCCGCCGCCGAACACGACCACGTCGCCCGCCCCCCGCTCCCGGAGGAGCTTCACCACCTTGGGGAAGAGCGTCATGTGGGCCCCCGAATGGCACGACAGGCCCACGCCGTCGGCGTCTTCCTGGATCGCTGTCTCGGCGATCTGCTCCGGGGTCTGATGCAGCCCCGTGTAGATGACCTCGAACCCGGCATCACGCAGAGCACGGGCGACGACCTTCGCGCCGCGGTCGTGCCCGTCGAGGCCGGGCTTGGCCACGACGATCCGGTACTTCTCGGGCATCGGCGGCCATCATAGCGAACGCCCT
>DASPWN010000043.1:0-11649 GCA_035637835.1 Actinomycetota bacterium
TGTCGGTCACCACTGCCCGGATCTGGTCTGCCACCGTCTGGGGCGACAGCTCCTCGTAGCCGCTCACCCCCTTCGTGTTCTGCACGGTGACCGCGGTGACGGCGGACATCCCGTACACGCCGAGGGCGGCGAACGTCTTCAAGTCGGCCTGGATCCCAGCCCCGCCGCCGGAGTCCGACCCTGCGATCGTGAGTGCTCTGGGCGGTTCGTCGTCATCGCGTGGCAAAGTGATCCCATCCTTTGGGCTCGAGGGGTGACTCCCGACCTTCGGCGTCCACCGCGACGAGCCCCTTATCGATGATGACGCCGACATCGGTGAGCGTCACTCCGAACCGCTCGTGCAGGTCGCCCCGTGCCCGCGACAGGTTCGTGAGGTCGATGGTGGCGAGCAGCTCGTAATCCTCTCCGCCCGCCAGCGCGAGCTCCTGGGGATCGACGTCCAGGAACCCCGCGGCGAACCGGAGCGCCTGGGCCACCGGCACGCGAGGCAGCTCCAGCCGGGTCCCCACCCCGCTCGCGGCGCATAAGCGGGACAGGTCCTTGGCCAGCCCATCCGACAGGTCCATCATGGCCGTCGCCCCGGCCCGGGCCAGCGTCTGCCCCTCACCCACCCGGGCCACCGGCCGGGCCTGGGCATCCACCAGCTCCCGGCCCCATGGCTCGGCCAGTGCCTGCAGCAGCTTCGAGGGGTGGATCCGGGAGAGCAGGAACCCGCCCGCCGCCGCACCGAGCGACCCGGTGACCACCACGATGTCGCCGGGCCGAGCCCCCGAGCGCGTGACGGCGTGCCCCGACACGACCTGGCCAACCACCGCGACGGCGATGACGATCGCGTCGGCCCGGTTGGTGTCGCCGCCCACAAGCGCCAGCGCGTACTCGTCGCACGCGGCCCGCATCCCTCCGAAGAGCTCCATGACCCACGCGGCGTCGATGTCGGCGGGGATCCCGAGCGACACCATCGCGTACCGGGGACTGGCGCCCATGGCCGCGATGTCGGACACGTTCACCACGATCGACTTGGCCCCGAGATCCCTGGCCGAGATCGACGAGCGGTCGAAGTGCACTCCCTCGATCAACATGTCCGACGTGAGGACCGTGGCCCCGGTCCCGGAATCCACGACCGCGGCGTCGTCACCGATCCCAACCTGGACCCCGGGGAACTCCCCGGAGAGCACCTTGCGGATGGCCTCGACCAGCTCGTCCTCGGTCAGCTCCATGGCATCGGTTCCGGCCTCCGCATCCCCCGCCCACGGCGACGAGGTGGGCAAGGTCCTGGGTAGAATCTAGCCTCTCATCAGGCACGCGGCCCGTCCCGGGCCGCCGACCGTCGAGTGGTCGAAGGAGTACCCATTGCTGGTCGAGGCGCGAACCGTGCACCAGAACCTCTCACCCCAGGAGCTGCGGAGCTTCACCGAAGAGATGCCGCAGTGCCGGATCACGGAGTTCGGCAACGTGAACGTGCAGACCCGGGTGACCTCTCGCTCGGCAGGCAGCACGTTCGTGGTCACGGATGATCCGACGTCGGCGAGCGGCAAGACCATGACCCGCGAGGAGTACCGACGCATCGCCTCGATGCAGGATGCGTATCTGGCCAAACAGGACGTCGTGGTGATCGACGGCGCCATCGGCAACGACGAGAGCTTCCGGACGCCGGCCCGCCTCACGATCGAGAAGGCCAACGCCAACATCGCCGGCATGCAGCAGAAGCTGTACTTCCCCGGCGACGGCGGCGAGCCCGACGTCGAGGTCATCTACACGCCGAACCTGACCGCACCGGGCTACCCGGACGACCGCGTCATCGCCGTGGATCTGGCGAACGGCGTGACCCGGGTCCTGAACTCCGACTACTTCGGCGAGTCGAAGAAGGGCGGCCTTCGGATGTGGAACACGATCGTCTACGACCGGGCCGGCTTGGGCCTCCACGCCGGGTGCAAGGTCATCCCCACGGACGATGGCGAGAAGGTGTTCCTCATCATCGGGCTGTCGGGGACGGGCAAGACCACCACCACGTTCACCACCCAGAACGACTCGTTGCCCGTCCAGGACGACTTCGTGGCCCTCATGCCAGGCGGAAAGGTGTACGGCACCGAGAACGGGTGCTTCGCCAAGACGTTCAGTCTCGACCCCGACTTCGAGCCGAACATCTTCCGCGCCGTCATCCGGCCGACCGCCTACCTGGAGAACGTGTACCAGGATGAAGCGCGCTCGGTGAACTTCTTCGAGACCTCGTACACGAAGAACGGTCGGGCTGTGTTCGGCATGGATGACCTGGGGAGCTTCCGAGACGCTCGCACGGTAGGAACGGTCGATCGCCTGCTGATCCTGAACTGGAACGAGAACATCATCCCGGCCGTGACCAAGCTGTCGGAGGAGCAGGCCGCGGCGTACTTCATGCTCGGCGAGACCACCGGCACCTCGGCGGGAGGCAAGGCCGAGGAGGGCAAGTTCCTCCGGGTCCCGGGGACCAATCCGTTCTTCCCCCTGCCCCACGGGCTCCAGGGCAACCGCATCCTCGAGTTACTGGCGTCCCATCCCATCGAGGTGTTCCTACTCAACACGGGCCGGGTGGGGGGCAGAGAGGACGACGAACGATCGAAGAAGGTGAAGATCCCGCACTCATCGGCGGTGGTGAAGGCCATCGCCGAGGGCACGATCTCCTGGACCGAGGACCCTGACTTCGGCTACCTCGTGGCCGAGGGGGTCCCCGGGATCGAGGACCCCGAGCTGCTCCAGCCCCGTCGGTTGTACGAGCGGCAGGGACGACAGGCCGAGTACGCCGACACGGTCACCCGGTTCAAGGCCGAGCGGCGGGCCCACCTCATGGGCTTCCCCGATCTCTCGAGGGAGATCGTCGCCGCCGTCGGGTGAGCCCGCTCACGCGACGACGTCGCGGCGCGAGAACGACACGAGGGCGACCGTCAGGAACACCGCTGTATAGACGGCCGAGACGAGGACTCCTCCGCGCATGCCGCTCCACTCGACGGGGAACCGGAACAGGTCGGTGAAGGACAGCCACCCGTGGGTCGGCAGGAACGGGTGGATGACCCGAAGGCTCGGGATCTGGTCGGCGACCTCGCTGGCGATGCCGAGGATGACCGTAGCCACGATGGCCCCCGGCCCCGAGTCCGTGAGCGTCGAGATGCACACGCCGATCGCCGCGATCCCGGACACCCCGAGGAGGATGTAACCGGCCGACGCGAGGATCCGCAGGGAAGCCTGGGACACCGAGAGCGTTGTCCCCGAAAGCGTGGGCAGCGGTTTGAATCCGAACACCACGCCGCCCCAGAACGCGCCGCATCCCACGACCCACAGAAGGAGAAGGCCGAGGAGCGCCATGGCCGCGCCGTACTTGCCCAGGACCAGCCGCGGACGAGCAACCGGCCGGACCAGGAGGTAACGGAGCGTCCCCCCTTGAGCTTCGCCGGCGACGCCGTCCCCGGCGAGGAGCCCCGCGGCGAGTGGCAGGAAGAGAGGCTGGATGACCGCCAGGCCGGTGAGCGGGGCGAACAACCCGTTACGCAGGATCTGGAACAGGAAGGGCGGCGCGTCCTCGGAGGCCGCAGACGTGGGCGGCGACAGCTTCACGGCGAGGACGATCAGTACCGGGATGCCGCCGAGGGCAGCGGCGAGCAGGTAGGTTCGCCACCGGCGCCACGATTTCATCAGCTCAACCCTGAACACCGGAGCCCTCCACGAGCGACATGAAGACGTCCTCCAGCGTGTCCCGTTCCGGCACCAGGGCCCCCACGGCCACCCCGCCTGAGACCAGTGCTTCGTTCACCTGGGCGGGTGTCGCGCCGTCGAGGTGGATCCGGAGGACGCCGCCCTCGCCATCGATGCCGGCCACACCGGCCAGGTCTCGAAGGATCGCCACCGCGCGTTCGGGATCGCCGACCTCGATCCGCAGATGGTCGGCGACCCCTCGGAGGTTCCTCGGCGGACCCTCGGCCACCAGGCGGCCCTGCGACAGGACGCCGACGCGGTCGCACATGGCCTCGACCTCCGCGAGCAGATGGCTCGACACGAACACGGTGGTGCCGCCATCGGCCAGGCGCCGAAGGAGCAACCGAACCTCGCGCATGCCGGCGGGGTCCAGCCCGTTCGTCGGCTCGTCGAGCACCAGCAGATCCGGCCGGCCCAGGAGCGCGAGGCCGATCCCCAGGCGCTGCCGCATGCCCTGGCTGTACGCCTTCACCCGCTTGTCCCCCGCCGTCGACAGGCCGACCTGCTCCAGGACCTCCTCGATGTGGGACAGGCGCCGCCGAACCTCCTCCCCGTCCCCACCGGCCCTGGCGAAGGCTTCCAGGTTCCGCCGCCCCGAAAGGAACCGATAGAACGCGGGCTCCTCGATCAAGGCGCCCGTTCGGCGAAGCGCGTCGTCTCGACCCCGGCGGGACATGGGCGTGCCCAACAGCTCCACCTCGCCGCCGGATGGGAAGATCAGCCCCAGGGTCATGCGGATCGTCGTGGTCTTCCCCGCGCCGTTCGGCCCGAGGAACCCGTAGAGCTCGCCGCGGTTCACGGCAAGATCCAGGCCGTCGACGACGTTCACCCCGTCGTAGCGCTTCGTCAGCCCGCGCGTGACCAACGCGGTCACGGCAGCTTCGGCTCCACCTCCGCGAGCGCCTCGGCCTTCACCAGGCCGACCACGAGCCAGGAATGATCGCCCCGGTTCACCAGGTCGGCCGAGCCGAGCGGCCCGGCATAGGGGAACAGGCGCCGGAGGTCGGCCGGCACGTCCGACACGCGGACCGCGACGATCATCCCGAATCCCCGGCCGAGGACACGCATACCCTGGACCGGCGGCTGGCCCGAGGAGCCGGGAGCCCCCGAGCTCTCGTCGCTCACCTGCTTCACCACTGCGTCCTGGGGCGGGGTGAACGTGAACATGGAGGCATCCACCGGTTCGAACGCGACCGACGTGTACCTCACCTCCACCACCGCCGCCGAGCTCCCCCGGGCGAACACCTGGAGTGACAGGGGCATCCGCGTCTCGGCGTCGATCGCGACGTCGATCCTCCCGAGCAGGGTGTCGGCGGTGGCCGGTGTGAGGCGAAGCACGTATGCGTCCCGGCCCGCGACAACACGCGCCTGCGCCACGGAGGCCACGACGTACGACCGGTCGTCGCGCAAGACATCCGAGACCAACCGGGTCAGGTCGCCGAGCGATGGCGGGGCCTGCCGTGGCGCAGTCTCGTCGACCGCGTAATGCCATGCCATGAACCGCTGCGCGTCCCAGAACCAGACGTCGCTCCGGTCGGACACGAGGTCCCGTTCGGCGAACGGCAGGATCTGGGCGACGCGAATCCCGTCGGGTCCGTACCACACTTTGAACGTCTGGTCGGCCAGCAGGATGGCAGCCGGGCCGGCCGGATCGCTCAGGCTCGATGGGAGCTGGGGGATCCCCAGGTCCACATGGGTCTTGACCGTTCCGGAGACCGGCGTCCGGTTCGCCACCGCCTCGAGTGTCGATGCGATCAGCGTGGGCGGCGACACCGACGGCAGGTCGGGCAACGGGGCCGCCCGGCCGACCGACAGCCACCCCACTGCCAGCACGATGGCAACGGCCGGGACGGCCGCGGCCAACGTCGAGCGGGACCTCAGCAGGCGGGCCATGACTACCTCATAGCATCCCACGGCATCCTGGTTCGAGGGCTGTCGCGTGAACGCCGCACCTTCGCCACAGCATCGCGACGAGCTCAGTCCGGAGCGCGGCGACCCAGAGCGAACCCCGCGAGGAGCTGGACGACGGCCAGTCCGATCGGGACCATGAAGTACCACCGGAACCGGGCCAAGTCGCTCGTGGGCTTCCCGTCGACGCTCGTGAGCGAATAGATCAGGAAGAGCCCGGCGAATGCAAACCACAGCCCCACGCGGCCGGTGACGTACAGCGCGTAAAGCACGTGATCGGCGACGTGCGCGCCCTCGAACCGACGACGCGACCATGTCCACAGCGATCGGAGGCCTCCCAGAGCGAGCGCGCCTGCCACTACGAGCTCGACGACGTTCATCCGGGGGGCGACGCCGCCTTGGCCAGCGCTGCGACGACCTCCTCGTCGGAGACCTGGTCGAACCGCCGATACCACTCCCCCACCGCGAAGAACGGCTCGGGCGCGGCCAGGAACACCACCTCGTCGGCCTCCTCGCGGAGCCGGCCGAGTGCGGCGCCGGGAGCAACGGGCACGGCGAGCAGCACCCTGCTCGCCCCCTGAGCCTTCGCCCACCGGACGGCGGCCACGGCGGTCCCCCCCGTCGCCACCCCGTCGTCGACGACGATGGCCGTCTTCCCGGCCACGTCCGCGGGCGCCCTGCCAGCCCGGTACGCGGCCATTCGGCGTTCGATCTCCTGCTCCTGGGCGGCGATCTCCTGCTCCACGTACCGGGGGGACACGCCGAGCATCTGAATCATCCGCTCGTCCAGGACGCGCACCCCGGGTGCGACGGCACCGAGCCCCAGCTCCGGGTTGCCCGGCGCGCCGATCTTGCGCGGCACGACCACGTCGAGGGGTGCGCCAAGGTGCCGCGCGACCACCTCCCCGACGATCACTCCGCCCCTTGGGATGGCCAGGACGACCACGTCGCGTCCGGCGTAGTCGAGCAGCGCCTTGGCCAGCCGCTCTCCGGCGTCCACCCGATCCTCGAAGATCACGCGCTCCCAGGGAAGCGTGGCCCCTCCCCCTCCTCGACCTCCCTGCGGGCCCGGTCCTCCTCGTCCTTTCGCCTGCGATCCTTCATCACCTTCTGAGCGGGCGGCATGGGCTTTCGGATGGACCGATAGGTCTCGAGGAACCCGGTCCCCTTCGACCGCTTCTTCTTCTTGGCCCTGGCCATACCCCGATTATCCCGCCGCGGCAACGCCCGAGGACACGGGCGTTGCCGCGCCCTCGGGCCGGTCGATACGCTGGGGGTTCGCGCGAGCCAGGGAGGTCAGTCGTGGTCCAGGCCTACATCCTGATCCAGACCGAGGTGGGCAAGGCGGCCCAGGTGGCCAAGGAAGTCCGGGACATCGGGGGCGTCGCCGAGGCCGAGGACGTGACGGGGCCCTACGACGTGATCGTCCGCGCCGAGGCCAAGAACGTCGACGAGCTGGGCAAGCTCGTGGTGGCCAAGATCCAGTCGGTCGAGGGAATCACGCGCACGCTGACCTGCCCCGTCATCCACCTCTAGGCCCATCCCGAGGACCGGCGGCCCATCAGGGATCGAGGCCGGTCCCCTTCTTCCTCTCCCGCTCGTGGCGCTCCACCGCCAGCTCGAGGAGGCGGTCGATGAGCTCGGGATAGGACAGCCCCGAGGCCTCCCACAGCTTGGGATACATCGAGATCTGGGTGAATCCCGGGATGGTGTTGATCTCATTGATCAACACATCTCCGCTCGGCCGGAGGAAGAAGTCCACCCGGGCCATCCCGGCGCCGTCCACCGCCGCGAAGGCCGCCACCGCCAGCCGTTGTGTCTCCTCCATGATCTCCGGCGAGACCTGCGCCGGGATCACGAGCTCGGCTCCGTTCTCGTCCAGGTACTTCGCCTCGTAGCTGTAGAACTCGTGCCGGGGCACGATCTCACCGGCCACAGACGCCACCGGGTCGTCGTTCCCGAGCACGGCGACCTCGAGCTCCCGTCCACCCTCCACGGCCCGCTCCAGCAGGGCCTTGCGTCCGTATCGGAACGCGCGCTCCAGCGCGCCGCGAAGGTCCGCCCGGCCGCGCACCTTGGTCACGCCAACGGACGAGCCCAGCGAGGCCGGCTTGGCGAACAGCGGGTATCCAAGGTGCTGGGCGCCCGCCTCGACGGCCTCAGGGTCCTCCTCCCACTCACGTTCCTGCACCACCTCGTGCTCGACGACGGGGATCCCGGCTGCCCGGAACAGGATCTTCTGGATCGCCTTGTCCATGCCCACCGCCGACGCCAGCACGCCGGCACCCACGTAGGGCACGCCGGCCACCTCCAGGAACCCCTGGATCGAGCCGTCCTCTCCGTACGGACCGTGGATCACCGGGAACACCACATCGATGGGGGTCCGGGACCCGTCCTCGGCCACCAGGGTCTGAGACCCAGGGTCCTGGTCCAGAGCCACCTCCGGACCCGATGCGTCGGTCACGCGGGGCAGGTGGCCGGGCGGGCCGGCCGCCAGGGCGGCCGGCCCGCCCGCCACGAGCTGCCACCGCCCCTCCCGTGTGACCCCGATGGGGATGATCTCGTAGCGCCCCGGATCGAGGGCGTCCATCACCGACCGGGCCGAGACCACCGAGACCTCGTGCTCGGCGGATCGCCCTCCAAACAGGATGGCGATCCGCCTCCTCATGCCTTCTCCAAGGCCCGATCGAAATCCTCGATCAGGTCCTCCAGGTCCTCCAGGCCCACGCTCACCCGGACCAAACCGTCGGCGATACCCGCCGCCCGGCGGGCGGCGGGATCCATCTGTCGGTGGGTGGTGGACGCGGCGTGCCCCACGAGCGTGTGCGTTCCTCCCAAGCTCGTGGCGATCCACGCGAGTTCGAGTGCGTCGCAGAACCGCATCCCGGCTTCGACGCCGCCTTCGATCTCGAATGCCAGCATCCCCCCCAAGCCCCGGGGCAGGAGCCGCCGTGCCACCTCGTGGTGAGGATGCGAGGCCAGGCCCGGATAGTGCACCCGCCGCACCTTGGCGCGCCCTTCGAGGAACTCGGCGAGCGCCTGCGCGCTCCGAGAGTGCCGCTCCATCCGAAGCTCCAGCGTCATCAGGCCGCGAAGGGCGAGCCAGGCCTCGAAGGGCGCCATCGTGCCCCCGGTCTCGATGGCCATGTCACGAAGCTGCCGCATCCCGTCCTCGGTCGTCGCGACGACGCCGCCCGTGAGGTCGTGGTGGCCGCCGATGTACTTGGTGGCCGAGTGAAGCACGTGGTCGAACCCGAACCGCACCGGGTTGCACAGGTACGGGGAGGCGAACGTGTTGTCCACGGCCGCGGGTACCCCGTTCGCCCGACACACCGAGCCGAGAGCTTCGAGGTCCGCCACGGTCACGGTGGGGTTCGCGATCGTCTCCACGTAGAAGAGCACCGCATCGGGGAGCGCCGCCGCGACCGCGTCGGGATCGTGAGGGTTGACGAACGTCACCTCGATCCCGTAGCGCGGGAGCACCTTCGTGAACAGCGAGAAGCTGCCCCCGTAGAGCTCGTTGCTGGCGACGATCCGGTCGCCCGCCCGCGCGAGGGACGTGACGACGGTGTGAACCGCCGCCATGCCCGATGCGAACGAGAATCCCGACTCGGTTCCCTCCAGGTCGGCGACCACCCGTTCGAACGCGAGCAGTGTGGGATTGCCGTATCCCCTGGTGTAGGTGTAGCCGGGTCGGCGAAAGCTGATGGTCTCCGCGTAATCCTCCGACGTGTCGAAACGGAACGTGGACGTCTGGAAGATCGGAACGCTCGGGGCTGCTTGGTCCATCGGAGGCGGCCGGACGTGGATGGCCCGCGTGGTGAACCCCGGCCTGCGCTCGTTCATGCGGTCAAGCGTAGCCTCACGCCCATCGCTTGGGGTAGCGGGACCGGAGATCGTCCACCAGCACGGCGAGACGGCCCATGAGCTCGTCCGTGTGCCGTCGCACGAGCTCCGGGTCCTGCGCCGAGGCCTGGACCATGGCCGGGGGATCCACGGACTCCCCCGCCTTCATCCAGATGGGACGGCCGAAGGCGAAGCTCTTCCGGCCCCCCTTGCGCCACACGTACTGGCCACCCCACGTTGCCACGGGCAGGATCGGGACCCCGGTCCTGATCGACAGCCGGACCGCCCCGGTCTTGCCCCGCATCGGGGACAGATCGGGGTTCTCGGTCATGCTCGTGCCCTCGGGATAGATCACCACCACCTCGCCTCGGTCGAGGGCTCGCGCCGCTTCCTCGAGCGGCGTCTGGTCCCCGGTGCCTCGGCGAACGGGGATCTGCCCCGCACCTCGTAGCACCACGCGGAGGAACAGGTTGTCGAACAGTTCCGCCTTGGCCAGGAACCTCGGCCGCCGGCCGGCCTGCACCACGAAGTACGCGTGGGCCAGGGGATCGAGATAGGACAGATGGTTGCCGGCGATGATGATGGGCCCCTCGCGCGGCACCCGATCGACGCCTTCCATTCGCCAGTTGAACCACAGCTTCAGCGGGGGAAGCGCGACCGCCTTGGCCACGTGGTACCACGGTTCCAGCAGGCCCTCCTCTCGATGGCCGGATTGTATCCAGGGGGCCACGACCCATCCCCCGCGATAGCCTTGGACGATGCGCGTCATCGCCGTACCGGTGAAATCGCTCGCCGGGGCCAAGCGCCGGGTTGCCCCCGAGCTCACGCCGCTCGAGCGCGGGGCCCTGACCCTCGCCATGCTGGAGGATGTCCTCGATGCGGCCCAGGCGGTGACCGGGTGGCAGACGTGGGTCGTCTCCCCAGACGAGGTGGTGCAGGAGATTGCCGTCCGCCGCGGCGCGACATCGGTTCCGGAGGAGAAGCCCCCGCTCGCATCGGCCATCCGCCAGGTGGAGCGCCTTGCCATGGAGCGGGAGGTCGACGCGCTCGCCGTCCTCCCGGGCGACCTCCCGCTGATCACGACCGAGGCCCTGACGGCCGCGCTGCGGACCCTGGGGCCCGTGGTCCTGGCCCGCTCCCACGACGAGGTGGGGACCAACCTGCTGCTTCGTCGGCCGCCGAGAGCCATCCCGGCTCGGTTCGGGCCTCAGTCGTTCCGCCGGCACCTCGACCAGGCCGAGGCGCGTGGCCTCCCGGCGGCCGTGGTCGACCGTCGGGAGCTATCGTTCGACCTCGACCTGCCGTCGGATATCCTCACGCTGCTCGCGACGGGGAGGCGCGGCCGTGCCCGCCAGGTCTGCCTGGAGATGGATCTTCGCGAGCGGTTGACCGCGCAGGGCTAAGGGAGACGGCGTGGCGCAGGGGACGATCAGGGACTTCGACGATGACGAACGGACCGGGACCCTGTTGACCGATGACCGCACCGAGGTCCACATCGACCCAACCTCGGTGGAGGGAGCGGGGATCCGGTACCTGCGGATCGGGCAGCGGGTGAAGTTCGACCTGGTCGAGGAAAGTGGGCGGAAGGTGGCCAGGACCCTGCGGATCGTCACCTTCGACTAGACGACCGGGCCACGGTCCGGCGGCGGCGGCGGGCCACCATCTCCTTGAACTCTTTGCCGGGGATGAACCACGGGAGGTCCCTGGCGGGAACGACGATGGGGGTGGCCGGCTTGCGTGGGTTACGAGCCACGCGGCGGTTCCGGCGCTTGCGCTCGAACGTCCCGAAGCCCACGAGCGAGACGCGCTCGCCCTTGGACACCGTCTCCCGGATGACCCTGATCCCCGCATCGATCGTGCGGCCGATGTCCGCCTTGCTCGAGCCGGTCCGCTTGGCGATCTCCGCGATGAGGCCGTTCTTGTTCATGCCATCCGCCCTTCCCCAGGCCGATGATTGCAACGTAACGACTTTGGGGGTGGCTGGTCAATTCCGCTGACGCCGTGGCACCATTGCGCCATGAGACGGACGGCGATCGCCACGGCCATGGCGGCGATGGCGCTGGTGGCATGCTCCACTGGAAAGAACCGGGACTTCGCCGTGTACTACGACCCTGAAGGTCTGTTCAGCGCGAGCCTCCCGGCGGCCAACGACATCGCCGTCGCGCCGTCCCA
>DASPWN010000044.1:0-2548 GCA_035637835.1 Actinomycetota bacterium
TGATGCCCGCGATGACGAGGACTCGCTCTTCGCCCGTCACCGACGTGGGCTCAGGCTGGCGTCCCGAAAGCAACTCGGGCACTGCAGCACGTCATCCAGCGCCAGGGGATCCTCCCCCTGCAGCATCCCGGCCGCGAACAGCCTGTCGGGCTCCAAAATGTCGATGTGAATCATGCCGCGCCTCGATGGTACTCATGAATGAGTCCCCCGAGAACATCGCGGCGGCGGACCTCCGTCGCTGGCATCGACTCCATGACCCGTTCGGGATCGGGTGGATGTAGGGCGAGCCCCCGATGCGGTCTCGCCCGGTTGTAGTGCTCGGCGTAGGCGCCGAGGACGCGCCGTAACGGCGCCGACCCATTACAAGGATGTGGTCGAGGCACTCCCGTCGAGCGGAGCCCACCCAGCGCTTGGCGACAGCGTTCGCCCTCGGCGCGCGGTCGGGTGTCCTCAGCACCCGGAGTCCTTCCGTGCGGAAGACCTCATCGAAGGGGCCGGAGAACTTCGAGTCTCGATCCCGGAGCAGAGTGCGTTTGTCCTCGAGCCCTCCGGTGATCGCGAGGTTCCGGGCCTGCTGGGTGACCCAGGCCGAGTCGGGTCGGCCGGTCGTGCCGGCCACGTGCACCCGCCTGGTGGAGAGCTCGATGAAGAACAGGACGTAGAGCGTCTTCCGGAACACGGTCTCGACCGTGAAGAAGTCACACGCGATCACCCCCCTCGCTTGTGCTCGGAGGAACTCGCTCCAGGTGGGACCCATCCGCCGAGGGGCCGGCCCGAGACCGGTTCGACGCAGGACGCATCGGATGGTGCTCGCACCGACCCTGATCCCGAGCTTGCGGACCTCGCCCTGGATCCTCACGCATCCCCACCTGATTCCCTAACGGCGGTCGGTTGTCAAGCACCCCCCCGAGCCGCCTTGACCGCGCGGCTCGCTGCGTCGACGATGTCCCGCGGGGAAGGTCGCCTCGGAACTGCGCTACGAGCGCGAGAGACATGTCCTGAGAGGACTTGGTGAGGGGCCTTCCCCACCTTTTTCTTCGAACGGCGCCGGCGACGGACCTCCTCCGACACCGTCCAGCACTCGGCGACGATGGCCTTGGCCTCCTCCCGGTTCACCGGACTACCGTCGATGTCCCGGAGCTCGTAGGGGGTCCCTCGAGCGAGCACCGCCCACCCCCGCTCCGCCAGGTGCGAAGCGACCACGCACAGAGCTTTGAGGTGGTTCGCTCCGCGCTCCACCATCTGCGTGTAGTAGATCTGAGCGAGCTGGGGATCGATCGTTCGGGCCGTGTCGGCGGAGCGAAGCAGCTGCGTGCGAAGCAGCGATGACCCCGCCTTGGACATGGGCCGGCCCTTGCGATCGGTCTCCCCGGTCTCCGAGGCCTTCGGAGTAAGCCCGGTGAAGCTCTTGAACTGCGAACCGTTCCCGAACCGGTGCGCCCTGCCCACGGCGGCCTGAAGCACCGGGCCGCCCACCTCGGCCACGCCGGGCAGCGACCGGGCCAACCCCTCGGGGTCGACCTTGTGGTAGGCCTGCTCCCTCGCCTTTGCGTGGAGGGCGAGCTCCGCCTCGACCGCGCGGAGCAGCCTGACTTCGGTGGCCACTTCGGCGGCGAGATCGGCGAAGGCCACCGCCCCCTCCCCTGCGTAGAGCTCCACTGAAGCCCTGGCCGCGGCCAGCCACTGCTCGGCGCGCTCTGCGCCCAGAAGGTTGCGAGATGCCTGGGCGATCACCGCGGTGAGCCGGGCCTTCCCCGCCCTGAGCAGGACGTTGGGGTCGGCGTAGCGCTCCAGCACGGCGAGGTCGGCCCGGCTGATGTCCCCGGTAAGCGGGCAGGCCGGCATGAGCATGCGCACTAGGTCCTTGATCCGGCCCTTGTGCTTCGCCGCCGCCCGCGTCAACCGGTCGGCCGCCCGCACCCGGCGGTCGAGCGAGGCTCGGTCCGCACCGGGGAGCTCGACCGGTCGGAGCCCCCCGGGGTCCACCAAGGCCAGGCGGGCCAGGGTGGCCGCATCGATCGAGTTCGACTTGGCGTGACGCGACAAGAACCGGCGGAGATCGGCGGCCTTGGCCGAGGGGACCCGGTACACCGGGTGGCCCCGTCGACCGAAGAACACCGCCACCGGCAGCCAGGCTGGCCCCGTGGGCTCCACCACGATCTCCAGGCCCGTCCCCTCCGCTGCGCCTTCGAGCGCCGCCCGCTCGAGCTCGGCGAAGCTCTCCACCGTGGGCGAGCACCGGCGTCGGCACACCTCGGTGCCGTCTGCGCGAAGCACCACCGCGGTGTGGGCGCTGGCGATCCCGAGATCGAGCCCCACCACCCTTCGCTCCTTCATTACCGCTCCTTCCCGGGGCCGCGCGCATCCGTCCCGGTCCTCCCCGAGGGCAGGCGCGCTTGGCCACGGCCCCCAAGGTGGGATGAGCCCGAACCGCGGCTCCCACTCATGTGCTGCAACCGGGCCCGACCGCTCGAGGCCGGCCCACTTCCCTCAACCGGGGCCACCGTGGCCGGGCCGGAGGAGGCCATCAGGTGGACGAGGCTCAGCG
>DASPWN010000045.1:0-10224 GCA_035637835.1 Actinomycetota bacterium
AACAGGGTCATCGAGGGGTAGGTCGCCTGGAGCGCCTTCAGCCGATCGCGCTGGGCCAGCATCTTCTCATCCGTCATCCGCTGCATGAACAGCTGGGGCGCGTGGTCGGTGACCGCGTAATACGTGTATTTCATCGCCGCGGCCGCTTCGAGCATCTCCTCCAGCGGGGCTAGCCCATCGGTGAGGTTCGTGTGCGTGTGGAGGTCGCCCCGGACGTCCTTCTGCTCAAGCACCTTCGGGAGCTCGCCGGCCAAGGCGGCCTCGATCTCGCCGCGGTCCTCCCGGAGCGTCGGCGGGATGAACGGCAGGCCAAGCCGCCCGTAGACCTCCTCCTCGGTCTCCGCCACGATGAGCTTCCCGCTCTTCACCCGGAACAGGCCGTACTCGTTCAGTCGCAGCCCCTTGCGAATGGCCATCTCCCGGAGACGGATGTTGTGGGCCTTCGAGCCGGTGAAGTACATGAGGCCCGCCCCCCACGCCTCCTCCGCGATCACTCGGAGGTCGACCTGAAGGCCGCCTGTGGTGAGCACCGACGACTTCGCGTCGCCGTGGGCGATCACCCGGTCCACGACCGGCAGGGACACGAAGCTGTCCATAACCGGGCCCGGCTTCGCGCTCGCGACCAGCAGGTCGACGTCGCCGATCGTCTCCGCCATCCGTCGGAGCGAGCCGGCGTAGGTCGCCCTGCGCACCCCCTTCAGCTCGTTCAGCTCGCGGAGAAGGTCTTCCGCTACGTCGAGCGCCACGTTCACCAGCACGCGGCGCTCGGAGGACCCCATCTGCTGTATCGAGCGAAGGATGTTGTCGGCCGTCTTCTTGCCGAACCCCTTGATCTCGGCCAACCTTCCCTCGTTCACGGCCGCCAGGAGCTCGTCGACGGAGGCCACGCCGAGCTGCTCGTACAGGACCATGGCCCGCTTGGGGCCGAGGCCGGGGATGGCCGTCAGCGCCCGGACCCCCTGGGGGATCTGGGCTCGCAGCTCCTCCAGCGCCCCGATCGAACCCGCCTGGAGGAACTCATGGATCTTCCCGGCGATCGAGGAACCGACATTCGGGATGGCCTGGAGCTGCTTCACGTCGAACTCGGCGATGTCCGCGGGGTACCCCCCGACCGCGCGGGCCGCCTTCTCGTAGGACCGAGGTCGGTGCGGGTCCTCCGTGAGGATCGACAGGAGGTCGGCGTACTCGAGCAGCACGGCCTCCACGGCGTCGTTCGCGCGGGGCACTTGAGAATGGTACCGAAGGGACTTCAGGCCACGCCGAGCAGGAACAGCAGCAACGCCTTCTGCGTGTGCAATCGGTTCTCGGCCTGATCCCACACCGCCGAGTGGGGTCCGTCGATGACCTCGTCGGTGATCTCCTGACCCCGATGAGCGGGCAGGCAGTGCAGGACGGTCACGTCGGGTGCCGCGAGCTTCACCATCTGTTCGTTCAGCTGGTACGAGCGGAACACCAACGCCCGTTCGTCCGCTTCCCCTTCCTGCCCCATGCTGGCCCACACGTCGGTGTAGAGCACGTCGGCCCCGGAGCACGCCTCGGCCGGATCGTGGAGCACCTCGACCGCTCCACCGGTCTGCGTCGCGATCTCGCGGGCACGGTGCACGACCTGTGGGATGGGCTCGAAGCCGGGAGGAGTGGCCACCCGGATACGCATGCCGGCCTTCGTGCAGCCGAGCAGGAGCGAATGGGTCACGTTGTTGCCGTCGCCCAGGTACGCCAGCGTCCGGCCCTTCAGCTCACCCTTGATCTCGCGAACGGTCAGGAGGTCGGCGAGGCATTGACAGGGGTGCTCGAAGTCCGAGAGCGCGTTGACGATCGGAACCGAGGACGCCGCCGCCAGCAGCTCCAGGCGTTCCTGTTCGAACGTCCGCAGGACGACAGCATCCACGTACCGGGAGAGAACCCGCCCGGTGTCTTCGATGGTCTCTCCTCGGCCGAGCTGGAGCTCGGCTGAGGAGAGCGCGACCGGATGCGCTCCGGCGGAGGCGGCGGCCACCTCGAACGAGACCCGGGTCCGGGTCGACGGTTTCTCGAAGACCATGGCCACGGCCCTGCCGTGGAGGCGTCCGGCGTACCCCTCCGGCTCCGACTTCACCTTGGCGGCGAGATCGAGCAGGGCGATGAGCTCTTCCTGGGTGAGATCGTCGACGGACAGGTAGTCCCGTTTCATCCGCGGCAGTCTATCGGGGGGCTTCGGGCGCCGCGAACGAGGCCCGTCCCTCTCAGCCGGCGCGGAGCTCGCCGCCGAATTCGGATGCCAGCCGCTCGGCGATCCTGCGCACCACGGCGTCGGCCTCCTCGTCGGTGAGCGTGCGGTCGGGTGCTCGAAGGTCGATGGAGAACGCGAGGCTCTTCTTGCCCTCCGGAAGCGGTGGTCCGGAGAAGACGTCGAACAGCAGGCACGTCTCGATCAGGTCGCCGCCCGCCTCGCGCAGCGCGGCCTGCACCTGGGCGGCGTGGGTGGTCGCATCCAGCACGAAGGCGAGGTCCCGACGAACCGGCGGGAACCGGGGGACGTCGCGGACCTCGAGCTCCGAGGATGCATGGGCCATGAGGGCCCGGACGTCGACCTCGGCGGCCGCCACGCGGCCGCCGAGGTCCAGCCGCTCGACCAGGCTCGGGTGGATCTCGCCGACCACGCCGAGGCCCTCCGCATCCGCGACGATGGCGGCGGACCGCGCGGGGTGGAAGGGCCACCCAGCCGGCGGACCCATCGACCAGTCACGGACCCCGGCGTCCTCGAGGAGGGCCTCGAGAGCGCCTTTCGCGTCGAAGAAGTCGAAGGACCTCGGCGGCTCGGCCCATGACTGGAAGGCCGGGCCGGTCAGCGCCAAGGCGAGCGAAGGCCGCTCGTCGGCCGCGCCGTCCTTCATCCGGAACACCGTGCCCACCTCGAACAGGGCCACGCCGCGCACGTGCCGGTACACGTTGCGCTGAACGGCACGGAGCAAGCCGGGCAGGAGCCGGGTTCGAAGGAACGACTCGTCGGCCTGGAGCGGGTTCGTGATCCGGATCGGACCGTCCCCCTCGGCCATCTCCACGTCCTCCTGCGATGCGAACGACAGGAGCCGGACCTCCCGGATACCGGACCGGCGCAGCGACCCCCGGAGCCGGGCCAGGAACCCGTAGGCGGGGGGAACCCCTCCCACCTGGCGGACGGGCGGAACCGTCGCGCCCACCCGGTCGTAGCCCTGGACCCTGACGACCTCCTCGATGAGGTCGACCTCACGCTCGATGTCGACCCGGTACCCCGGGATCTCCACGACCACGAGGTCATCTCCCTCCACCTCGCAGGCCATGCCCAGGCGATCGAAGGCCTCGGCGGCCTCCGCCACCGAGACGGGGTAGCCGATCACCAGCGAGGCTCGAGACGGACGCATCGACACCTGCCGGCGTTCCGGCGCGCCCCCTGCATCCACGGACCCCGCCAGCACGCGCCCCCCGCACCACTCGGCCATCAGCCGGCAGGCTCGGTCCGCGCCGAGCGGCACCGCCTCGGGGTCCGTACCGCGCTCGAACCGCATCGACGCCTCGGTGGACAGGCCGATGCGCCGGCGGGTCCGCTGGATCCCGCCGCGCTCGAACCAGGCGCTCTCGAGCAGGACGTCGGCCGTCGACTCGTTCATCTCGGCCACCGCACCACCCATCACACCGGCCACCGCCACCGGGCGCTCCGTGTCGCAGATCAGCAGATCATCGGGGGTGAACGCCCGCTCCACGCCGTCAAGTGTGACCAGCCGCTCCCCGTCGTTCGCGCGCCGAACGACGATGCCCGGCCCCTCCAGCCGGCTCAGGTCGAACGGATGGAGCGGCTGTCCGATCTCGAGCATCGCGTAATTGGTGGCGTCCACGGCTGCCGAGAGCGGACGCATCCCGGACGCGGTAAGGCGGGCCTGCACGCGGATGGGTGACGGCGAGTGGGCGATCCCCCGAACGACGCGCGCCAGGTACCGCGGGCATCGGTCGAGATCGAGGATCTCGACCGTGGCCACCTCGTCGGCCTTCTCGTCGACCTCCTCGACGGCGACGTCCGGCATACGAAGCGGGACGCCCGTCGCCGCTGCCACCTCCCGGGCGATCCCGATGACCGACAGGAAGTCCGGGCGGTTCGGAGTGACCTCGATATCGAGGACCGAATCGTCAAGGCCGTATGCCCGCTTGAGGTCCGTCCCCGGTCGCACGTCGTCGGGGATGACCAGGATCCCGGTGTGCTCGGTGGTGATCCCGAGCTCCCACGGGGAGCAGAGCATTCCGTCGGAGACGACGCCCCGGATCTTCCGGGCCGACAGGGGCTCGGGCAACGCGGGCACGGTGGCCCCCGGCCCGGCGAGCGGCACGAGGTCGCCCGGCTTCATGTTGCGGACGCCCACCACGACTTCGCGTTCCGCGTCGCCCGTCGACACCCGGGCTAGGCAGAGCGTGTCGGAGTTCGGGTGGTCGCGCACCTCCACGACCCGGGCCACCACTACGCCCTTCAGCCGGTCCCACGGCCGCTCGATCTCCTCCACCTCGGCCCCCTTGGACGTGAGGAGCTCGGCCAGCTCCTCGGGAGACAGGTCCGAGGGGCAGTACTCCTTCAACCACGAGACGACGACCTTCACGGGTTCATCGCCCGCCGATCCCGACGGGCCTCATACCCCAGCTCCCTGGAACTGCTGGAGGAACCGGACGTCGCCCTCCACGAACATCCGCATGTCGGAGACACCGTGGCGCACCATGGCCACCCGTTCGACTCCGATGCCGAACGCGAACCCCGTGTATCGCTCGGCGTCGATCCCGCAGTTCTCCAGGACCTTGGGATGCACCATGCCCGCCCCCAGCAGCTCGATCCAGCCATTGCCGCACACCGCACAGCCGGTCCCGTCGCACTTGAAGCACGACACGGCCACCTGGCATCCGGGCTCGACGAACGGGAAGTAGTCGGGGTTCATCCGAACCCTGCGGTCGGGGCCGAACAGCGCGCGGGCGAAGGTCTCGAGCGTCCCCTTGAGATCCGCGAATGAGATCCCCTCGTCCACGGCCAGTCCCTCGACCTGATGGAACACCGAGAGGTGGGTGGCGTCCACGGCCTCGCGCCGATAGGTGCGCCCGGGCGCGACGATGTACACCGGGGGGTCTTGTGACTCCATCGTCCGGATCTGAACGGCAGACGTTTCGGTGCGAAGGAGCAACCCGGGGATCTCGACGTACAGCGAGTCCTTCATCGTCCGAGCTGGGTGGTCGCGCGGGATGTTGAGGGCTTCGAAGTTGTGCCAGTCATCCTCGATCTCGGGGCCCTCCTCCACCCGGTAGCCCATGCGGGTGAAGATGCCGACCATCTCGTCCTCGACGATCGTGAGGGGATGCAACGATCCCGTCCGCAGCCTGCGACCAGGGAGCGTCACGTCGATCCGATCGCCCTCGAGCAGGCGAGCCTCTTCAGCCCCGGCCAGCAAGCGTCGCCGTTCGTCCAGCGCCGCCTGCAGGGCGTCGCGCAGCTCGTTCGCCGCCATCCCGAGACGTTTGCGGTCCTCTGGGCCGAACGAGCCGAGGGAGCGTTGGACCTGGCTGAACGGTGACTTCCGACCGAGCACCCCTACCTTGGCCGCTTCGAGCGCCTCCGATGAATCGGCCCTCGCGATCATCGACAGGCCCCGCTCGCGTTCCTCCTCGAGGATGCGCCGAGCCTCCTGGGGGTCCATCGGTGCCTGAGTCTAGCAAGGGCCCGTGCTCAGACCGTTGGTTCGCCCTCACTCGCCGGCACGTCGAGGCGGAACCGCAAGCCTCCCTCGGCGGCCTCGGCGGCCACCGTGCCGCCTTGAGCCTCGGCGACTCCCTGGGCCACGAACAGCCCGATCTTGCTGCCCGCGCCCGTGCCCGGCGCTCGTGGTTGAAAGAGCGCCGCGGCGCCCTCCGTCGTGAGCTGGGTCCCCGCCCGGAAGGCCTCGAGCTGGAGCCGTCCATCGGTCCTTCGAGCCGTGACGCGGATGGGACCTTCCCCGGCCCACCACACCTCGGCCTCGACGAAGGCCTCCAGGACCAGTTGCAACCGGTCGGGGTCGAGGAAGACGATGGGTCGGTCTCGGCCCTCCCAGACGACCGGGGGCCGATCGAGATCACGCGCCGCGGATTGGGCCACCTTCTCCACCAACGCGGCCACGTCCACCCGCTCGGGGAACAGCTCCAATGTCCCCACCACGACCCGCGCGGCGTCCACTAGCTGGCGGACGATCATGTTCAGGCGATCCGTGTCGTAGACGATCCCCTGGAGCATCAGTGTCCGGTGCTCCTCCGCCATCTGGTCCCATCGCGTGGCAAGCGCGTACCCGAACCCCTTCATGGCGGTGAGCGGCGAGCGGATGTCGTGCGCCGCCGAGGCGATGACCGACTCCAACACGACGCGCCGTCCCTCCCGGAGCTGGCGTGCCCACTCGAACAGGCACACGGTGGCGGCGGCAGCGAGATTCAAGGACTCGGCCCGCCCGCGGATGGGAACGCGAACGGTGGCGTCGGCCAGGGACGCGACCTCAGTGGGAAGTCCCCACGCCTCGTTGCCGAACAGGAACGTTGTGGGACGAGTGAGGTCGAGCTCGTACAGTTCGGCATCGCCTCCGGCGTCCATGGCGTAGACCCGGCAGCCCCGCGATCGCAGGGCCTCCAGGGCCTGGGCCGTGTCCGGGGCCCGTGCGACCGGGAGGTGGAAGAGCGAGCCGGCGGAGGCTCGCACCGTCTTCGGGTTGTAGACGTCCACCGAGGTCGCGGAGAACACCACCGCGTCTGCCCCCGCGGCGTCGGCGGATCGCATCACGGTTCCGGCGTTGCCCGGGTCGCGGACCGCATGAAGGACCGCGACGCACTCCGGCTCGGCTGGTACCCCCTCCAATCCGACGTGGACGAAGCGGACGACGGCCACGACTGCCTGCGGGGTGACCGTGGAGGTCAGCTTGGACATGACCTCCTCGCCCACGTGGACGGCCTCGATCCCGGCCGCCCGGGCCGCCTCGACTAGGTCGTCCGAGGAGCCACGATGAAACAAGACATCCACGACGGCACCCGAAGCGAGCGCCTCGCGCACGCCCTGGGGCCCTTCGACCAGGAACCGCCGGTCGGCCTCGCGGAAGGCGCGCTTCTTCAGCCTGACAGCCGTGGCGACCTTCGGGTTCTTGAGCGACGTGATCACGGTCCCCCCTGGTCGGACCCCGGCCGGTTCCCTCGGGGGGATTCTAGGGTCGGGCGGCTATCCGCCCGCGCGGCCGGGCCCAGGCGCGAGCGACTGCCGCGCCGCCTCGACGAGGGCGGCGAACGCGGCGGGGTCGTTCACGGCCAGGTCCGCAAGGACCTTGCGGTCGAGCTCGACGCCGGCCCGGGACAGGCCGTTCATGAGCTGCGAGTAGGACAGGCCGTTCTGGCGCGCTCCGGCACCGATTCGCGTGATCCACAGCCGGCGGAACTGGCCCTTGCGGTCACGGCGGTCGCGGTAGGCGTAGACCCCGGAATGCAGGAGCTGCTCCTTGGCCATCCGCATCCGGCGGTGACGCGCGCCGTAATAGCCCTTGGCCTGCTCCAGGATCTCCCGGCGTTTCTTCCTGGCATGGACGGCACGCTTCACCCTGGCCATGACTCACGCTCCCAGCAGGCGGCGGATGGTCCGACGCTCCGCTTCGACCTCGGACATGCCCTCGACCCGCCGGCGCCGGCTCCCGGTCTTCTTCGTCAGCATGTGGTTGCCGGTGGCCTTGCGGTGGAGGACCTTTCCCGTCCGGGTGATCCGGAACCGCTTGGCCGCACCGCGGTGCGTCTTCATCTTGGGCATGTCCTATCCCTGTTCCGTCGTGGACGCGGCCGGCTCCGCCTTCGCCGGCTCGGGCTTCGGTTCCCTGGGCCGGGGCTGCTCCGCCCGGGCCGCCGCGACCTGCTTCTTGGTCGGCGCGATCACCATCACCATGTTCCTGCCATCCTGCTTGGGCGCGGCCTCGACCACCGACAGTCCCTCGAGGTCACTCACCAGCCGGTCCAGGATCCGACGCCCCAGCTCCGTGTGCGCCATCTCGCGGCCCCGGAACATGATGGTCACCTTGACCCGCGCACCCGCCCGCAGGAACCGCTCGACGTGCCCCTTCTTGGTGGCGTAGTCGTGCGGATCGATCTTGGGCCGGAACTTGATCTCCTTGACCTCGACCCTGGCCTGCTTCTTGCGGGCTTCCTTCATCCGGATGTCCCGCTCGTACTTGTACTTGCCGTAGTCCATGATCCTTGCCACCGGAGGGCTGGCCTGCGGCGCCACCTCGACGAGATCGAGATCCTGTTCCTGGGCTTGGCGGAGCGCGTCCTGCGTCGATACGATCCCGATCTGTGCCCCGTCGGGTCCCACCAGGCGGACCTGTGGAGACCGGATCCTGTCGTTTATGCGCGGATCAGTCGAGACCCCGCATCACCTCCTACTGAAACGAAGGCACCGACTGGCCGCCGGTGCCTTGCTGAGCACGCTGAACCTACCCGGCGAGTATAGGGATAGGTGCTGACACTGTCGACGATCCGGCAGGGCAATCAGCCCACCGGCCGGACGTTGGCGGCCTGTTGGCCCTTCGGGCCGTCCACGATGTCGAACTCGACCTCCTGGCCCTCGGTGAGGGTCTTGAACCCCTCGCCCTGGATCGCGCTGAAGTGGACGAACACGTCCTCCCCGTCGGCGCGAGAGATGAATCCGTAGCCCTTCTCGTTGCTGAACCACTTGACCGTTCCCTGCGTGGCCAACCCGACCTCCTGTCCGTGAAACCGCGCGAATGTAGCACGGGCTCACGCGCCGGACAATGCGATCGCGCCGCTCACCAGTCGGGTTCCAGGGGCCTGCCGTAGGCGTCCTCCAGGCGCTGGGTGTCCGACTCGTCGGTGTAGCCGTAGGCGATCTCCAGCACCCGGCCCTTGGCCTCGTTGCCGTTGGCGATGCGATGGGTTGTTTCGGCAGCCACCATGAACTCGTCCCCCGGCTTGGCCTCGACGACGCGGTTGCCGATCTGAAGCGTCAGGCCGGGATCGAGGACCACCCACATCTCGTCGCGCATCTGGTGGTAGTGCACGCTCGTCTCCTGCCCCGGCTCCACCGTGATCACGCGCACCGAGGATGGCTGGTTCAGCGCGTACGTCACGACCTTCCCCCACGGCTTGTCGATGATCACGGCCGCCCCCTGGGGCCGGCGTCCTTGGGCAGCTGCTCCAGGAGCGAGGCCATCTCCATCGCGGCCATCGCCGCGTCCCATCCCTTGTTGCCGTGCTTTCCCCCCGCCCGATCCAGCGCCTGCTGGAGCGTGTCGGTCGTGAGGACGCCAAAGATCACAGGCACGCCGGTGGCTTCGGCCGCCTCACGGATGCCAACGGCCGCCTGGCCGGCCACGTGGTCGAAGTGCACCGTCTCACCCCGGATGACGGCGCCCAGGCAGACGACCGCGTCGAAGGTGCCGGTCGCGGCGAGCATTCGAGCCGCGAGCGGCAGCTCGAACGCGCCGGGGACCCAGGCTACCTCGAGGTCGTCCTCGGCCACCCCGTGGGCCCGGAGGCACGCCACCGCTCCCTCGACCAGCTTGCCCACCACCAGCTCGTTGAATCGCGACGCGGCGACGACGAATCGGCGTCCACGAGACGCGAAGTCTCCCCGGAGCTCCCTCATCGCTCCTCCAACGAGATCACGTCGGGATCCAAGTGGTCGAGCAGATGGCCGAGCTTCTCCCGCTTTGCCCGCAGGTAGCCGATGTTCTCGGCCCGGGGACGGGTCTCAAGCGGCACCCGCTCCACGATCGAGAGCCCGCGGCCCTCCAGACCGGCCCGCTTGGCCGGGTTGTTGGTCAGCAGGCGCATCGACCGGACCCCAAGGTCTCCCAGGATCTGCGCCCCGATGCCGTAGTCGCGTGGGTCGGGGGCGAACCCGAGCTCCTCGTTCGCCTCCACGGTGTCCAGCCCCTGCTCCTGGAGCCGGTAGGCTCGAAGCTTGTGCGTGAGGCCGATTGCCCGGCCCTCGTGTCCCCGAACGTACAGCAGCACGCCCCGGCCCTCCGCGGCGATGGCATCCAGGGCTCCCTCCAGCTGTTCGCCGCAGTCGCATCGTCGCGACCCGAACACGTCGCCCGTCAGGCACTCCGAGTGGACCCGCACCAGGATCCCCTCGCCGTCCCCCATCTCGCCTTTCACCAGGGCCACGTGGACCCGTCCGTCCAGCGTGCTCTCGTAGGCGTGGGCACGGAACTCGCCATG